>NZ_JAGGQC010000020.1:0-141352 GCF_018613455.1 Bacillus sp. ISL-78 | reverse complement strand
TAGTATTAAACTGAGGGAGTTTAAGAAGGTTATTTTAATGTATGAATAATTGAAATGACCATACAGACAAAAAGCCAACGAAATCGTTGGCAATTCACAAATGCTTTGAAACCAAAGGAATAATAAATCTATCATTCTATTTAAGCAATTTGCTGCTTCCCCATCCTTCATATCAGCTCAGGAGCTGTTTCTGGATTTTGCTTGAACCGGTTTTCATGGTGAGCTTCAATCGTGTGCAGGAAGCTTTTCATGGAGTTTGTCATATAAGCATCTTTACGGTGTATGAAGACTGTCGAGATATTGCAGTATTCTTCCGGAATTGGATGCACGTGGACTTTTTCATTGGCTGTGAGGTGATTCACCGCCGATTGTGGTACGAGGGTAATGCCAAGGCCGAGTGTTACGCTGGTCAAGATCGTTTCCAATACATTGAACTCCATGATCCTTTTGGGCATCACTTCTTCTTCCCTCAGCCATTGTTCCAGTTTGGAACGATAGCCGCACCCTTGACTGAATACTAAAAATGGTTCTGTTATGATTTCTTCAAGGTTAAATGATTCATTTCTTGTAACTAATACAAGTTTTTCTGTACAGACATCGTATGGCTGAATGAGCGGATGTTTGATCGGTCCTGTAACAAAAGCTCCATCCAGCCTGTGTTCAATGACATCTTTGATTAAGTCTTCCGTCAACCCCGCCTTTATGGATAAATCGACATTTGGATACTGTTTATGATAGGAGGCCAGAATCTTGGGAAGATCACTCACCGTTTCAACTGTACCGATATTCAATATCCCTGTAGGTGTTTCACTATCCAGGAATACTTGCTTGAGTTCTTCAACATCAAGCAAAATTTTATTTACATACTCCAGCATTTTTCTGGCCTCCGCAGTTAGTGACATGCCACGCTTATGCCTATTGAATAAAGGCGTCCGTAACTCCTGCTCTAAATGCTTAATCCTTGCCGTTACATTGGATTGGACGTAATTCAACTCAACGGCCGCCTTACTGACGCTGCCATATTTAGCGACGCACTGGAATATTTGCAAATCCCTCATTTCCATAAAAGTGCCCCCCTTTTCAACTATCATTAATAATGATGATTATATTCACTTTAAGTCATTTTACATGATAATGACTTTATCATAAGGTGTGTATAGGAATTAAATCAATCATTATTTTCGAGGGGAAGCTTTTATGAAAAAAAATCAAGTATTAATCGGTGCACTTTTATGTTTGACTGCCAGCATTTCTTGGGGAGCGATGTTTCCAGTTGCAGAAAGGGCCTTAATGTATATTGATCCTTTTTATTTCGCTTTTTTGCGATATTTAGCTGTTAGCGCCATTTTAGGGATATTGCTTTTAATGAAAGAGGGCAAGAAGTCTTTTAGCCTGGAAGGGCAAGGAAAGAAATTATTGTTTTTTGGGACGATGGCGTTCACTGTATACAATTTTCTCATTTTCGCGGGTCAAGACTTACTCGGGCATAACGGGGTGATTATTGCTTCCATCATGGAATCATTAATGCCCATGATTTCCATTTTAATTATGTGGGTTTTCAAAAATGCCAGACCGATGAAGTATACAATCGCCAGCATGTTCCTTGCCTTGATGGGGGCCATTCTTGTCATTACTAATGGCAGCTTATCATTCGTATTTTTATTGAAAGATAGCATCATCCCTATCCTTTTCATTTTTATCGGGGTTATAGGGTGGGTTATTTATACGATGGGCGGCAACCAATTTAACGGATGGTCAACGCTTCGCTATTCGACTTTAACATGCATTTTAGGAACGGCAGTATCAGCCATCATAACATTCCTCGCAACGGCAATGGGGCTGTCCGTCCCTACGGCAGAGGTCATGCAATCCATTTATGGCGAGATGATTTTCATGATTATTTTCCCTGGTGCCGTTGCCCTTTTAAGCTGGAATTTAGGCATTAAACTTTTAACGCCGATCAATGGAATCCTATTTATCAATTTAGTTCCAATCACCACGTTGGCCATCGTTTTTATCCAAGGAAAATCACTATCATCATTCGAATTACTCGGAACTTTTTTAGTGATATATGCTTTGATTCAAAATAATTATTTTCAAAGAAAGAACTTGCCTTCCCAAGTTGAGAAATTGAATCCAAGCAAATTGAAAAGAATCATTTAATTAAAGGTACACAACATCATAGGAGGGCAACAATGGATTTATTAACGCTTATGCTGATCTTTGGATTGGCTGTACTTTGGGAATTGGCAACGATTAATAAGAATGTGAAAAAGATGAATGAGCAAAATGCAGAATTGATTAATCTGTATCACGAAAGAAGGAAACAATAGGGTAATCCAGATTTTTTTTCCAAATGCTGAATACTACACAAAGAAAACCGGGGCAGCATAACTGCCCCGGTTCTTCTGACTTCTCAAAATTATATGACTTCACTTTTTTTCTCTAAATCTATGAAGTCTTGGTCTTTTCCGCTTTGATCACTAACATCATATTTTGCAGGGGATTTTGCGATTTTAAAGAGCGCAATCAATACACCGAGCTCTAATATCAAAGCTGGGACACCACCAAGATTAGAGAGCATTTTAATCCCGTCTATTTGCGCAAAACTTATCATCATCCAGGAAACAAAGCTTACGGTGATTCCCCATGTAGCTTTGATTAAAATTCCCGGCTCCGGACTTTTTGGGGAGATACCAGTCGAACTGATGCCGCCCATTGCTGCGGTATTTGCATCCGCTCCCGAAACAAATGAAAGGAAAACGATGAATAGATAAAAAGGGATAACAATTTGAGCAAAAGGAAGCGCTTCGAATACAGCATATAAAACCGATTCAGGACCACTGTTATTCAAAACCCCTGCGAGTGCTCCCCCTTCCATTTGCATTTGAATGGATGTTCCACTAAAAATCGTCATCCAAATGCCGCCGAATATCGCCGGCAAAATAAAGTTAACGAGGATTACGGTTTTTACTGTATATCCATAAGCGATTCTCCCTAGAAATAAAGCCGTAATTGCTGCCCATGAAAACCAGTTTGCCCAATAAAATGTTGTCCACCATTGAGGCCATTGATCTCCGGCAGCAGCTCCTGTAAATAAACTCTTCTCAAAAAAGTGTGTTAAGTAGTAACCTAACGATTCTGTTCCTAAATTCAGCATATAAGAAGTCGGACCAGCAATAAGAAGGAATAAAGCAACGGCATAGAACGCTTTAACGTTAATATTGGATAGTATCCGGATTCCTTTTGTCAATCCGCTTGATGCAGAAACGATAAAGATGGCTGTTCCGACAAGTGTAATGATTCCCCAAACAACCGGTGTACTTTCAATTCCGGTCAAACTTTTGATTCCGCCAGCTAGACTCATCGTACTCGTACCCATCGAAGCAGCCATACCCAAAGCCAATGTATATAAACAGACTGCATCAATCACCTGTCCGCTTTTCCCGTCTAATTTCTTACCTAGAACAGGTGATAGTGTAGACGATAGGCTATATGGTTTACGCATATTATAATAAGTAAAAGCAAAAACGATAATGGGTACACAATAAATGGCATAAGGTGTAATTGTCCAATGAAGGTACATCGTTGACATGGCAAAGATGGCCGCGGCTGGACTATTTGGGTCAATGCCCAAAGATTCAGGCGGCGCGGATACATGGTATACGGGCTCTACAATTCCCCAAAATGTTAAACCAGAGGCAATGGTTGTGGTTAAAGTGATAGCAAACCAGTTTTTGAAACTTAAGATGGGTTTTGCATGTGCACCGCCAATTTTCACTTTTCCCAGCGGAGAGAAATAAGTAGCAATGCAGGCTATTACCATTAGTAATCCGCTTATACTAAATACCCCTCCTAAGTTTGCAATTACCCAATTGTTTGCATCAGTCGTTATTTTTATGAACGCTTCTTTATTGGTAAAGCTAAGAATAACGGCGCCTAACAGTAATAAAAACGGCGGCCAAAACACTAAGTGTCTGATACTTTTCATAATTCCCCCCCTAATCCAAGGAAAGCGCTTACAACCTTAATTTCGAAACGGATGCTTTATCATCATCCATTTCGAAATTATAAGAATAAGACACTTCCGAAATAGTTAAACGAACGATCTTATCTATTAAGCTTTAACTGGTGAAGGTGTTAAGATTTTGCTGGCAAACTCTTTCATTTCTTCCTTCGTTGCCACACGGCAATTATTTAGACGCATTGGCGTATTTTCCTCTGAAAATGCTATTTCTACAAGGCGATCAATGTCAGCCGTGCTTAAACCATCATCTTGAAGGGAAATCTTCAAGCCGCTTTTTTCCACTAACCTATTAAACGCATCTGCACCTGCCAGAGCTAGTTCTCCCTCTGTCAATCCTGTTTCTTTAACACCGAGGGCACGAGCGATTTCAGCATGAATTTTAGTAGCCTCCTCTGCGTTCCAGGCATATGCAGCAGTTAAAGCGATGGAGACTGCACGCCCATGGTGAATGCGTCCTAAGGTTCCGAGCGCATGACCGATGCAATGAGCGATTCCGGTTCCCCCTTGCTCGATGGCCATTCCTGCAAGCGTTGCCGCCAATGCGAGATTTCCTCTCGCTTCTAAGTCAGCGGGGTTTTGCAGCGCCGTTTCAAAATGATTGGTTATCAATCGAATGGAATGTAAGCTTAATGCTTCAATAAATGGATTCGATCTTTTTCCGGCGCATGCTTCAATCGAATGAACAAGGGCATCAAGAGTTGTAGCAGCCGTTAAGAAGTCCGGCAAGGCTACAGTGAATTTCGGTTCTAAAATGGCAAGTTCTGGTGCCATATCTGCATCCCATCCCCATACCTTTCTTTTTTCGTCAGTAGAGAAAACAACCGTACTTGTTACTTCAGCCCCTGTTCCTGAAGTAGTGGGAATCATGATCGATTTAATGCTCTTTGGTGCAAATGGATGTGCCATTAGCGCATAATTCATTGTCGGTTGCTCTGCCCCTGCCACAAGGGAGGCCATTTTTGCTACATCCATTGCAGAGCCCCCACCCAACCCTATTACACATTTAGCACCGAACTGCCGAATGAGTTCTGCCGCTTCGTCAATGGATGCTGCCGTTGGATCACTTTGTATATTGCTAAAGACAATCGTTTCTACTCCTTCTTTCTCGAGCGCCTTCACGATGATATCAGAAAGTCCAACTTTCATTACACCGGGATCTGTAATCAGAACGGCTTTATTTTGACCGCTCATTCGTTTTACATCTTTTCCAATTTGCAAAGAGCGGTCAATACCGAATGCAATCTGCGTTTTAGGTATGAATTCAAAAGAAATACTCAAGTTATATCCTCCTGCTTTCAGCTTTGATCTTTGACCGCCCATCCATCATCCGTTAAAGGGATGTCGGATGGACGAATGTATGCTTAACCCTTCATTTTCAATAGAAGGAACTATTCATATTGCCGGTTCAATCTTTTTACTTTCAAATTCCTTGTTGTCTAAAGATGGTTGTGTTGAAGAATCAATAACGGATCTCCCTACATTAATGCAGCTGCAGTCATGGAATGCATCAAAGGCAGTGTTGATATCCTTAAGCTTTATACGCTCAAGGACAAGTTCATCCAACATGAATTTTCCATCAAGATACAGCTGGGCTATTCGCGAAAAATCGCGGAATGGCTGCACATCGCCATAGAAGCTTCCTTTTAGGATTTTTCCGACACGATGGAAGCCGCTTGCAGGCAAATTCAATACCATTTCAGGATTAAAGGCGCCGACCACTACGACGGTTCCACCCTTTCTAGTACCATTCCAAGCGTTTTCTGTTGCCTTTGTATTTCCTGAACAATCAATCGCAAAATGGACACCGTGACCATTTGTCAAAGCTTTTAACCTTTCTTCTACATTCTCTTTGGCGACATTAACTGTATGAGTAGCACCAAAACGTTTTGCAATTTCAAGATTTGCAGGTTTCACATCACACGCAATGATCTTGGCTGCACCGGCAATTCGGGCACCTTGAATGGCATTAACACCTACACCGCCTATTCCAAACACAGCCACCGTTGAACCTGGTGTGACTTTTGCCGCATTTACCGCAGCTCCATATCCAGTGGCCACCCCACAACCAATCAAAGAGGCTTGTGCCATCGGCATTTCATCCGGAAGTTTAATGCAAGACATTTCTGGCACCACTGCATATTCAGCAAATGTAGATAAAAGCGAATTATGAAAAATTGTAGCCCCTTCTTTACTTAAACGAGACGTTCCATCCAATAATGTTCCATCAAACATCGGCCCAAAAGCTGACTCACATAAGTGCACAGCACCTGTTACGCAAAACTCACAAGTCCCGCAATAAGGAACCCAGCTTAATGCAACTTTGTCACCAACTTTTACATTTTTGACATTCGGTCCAATTTCCGTAACAATACCTGCACCTTCATGACCTAAAATAGTCGGGGTAGGCGTCGAGGCATCATTTAAAGCATTTAAATCACTATGGCACACGCCGGTTGCTTCTATTTTGACAAGTACCTCATTTGATTTCGGTGCTGCAAGATCAACTTCTTGAATGTTTAATGGTGCCCCAACACCCGTCATAACTGCCGCTTTCATTTTCATCATTCGTCCCCAGCTTCCTTCGTAGTTTAATAAGCCATCCAAATTGCTTTTGTTTTCGTATACGATTGCAGAGAGTGAATCGCATATTCCTTGCCCCAACCACTCTGTTTCCATCCGCCAAATGGACTCGCAAAATCGTAACATCCGTACTTATTGATAAACACCATACCTGCTTCTAATTTTCTGGCTACACGGTTTGCACGTGATACATCTCTTGTCCAAAGACCCGCTGCCAGTCCGTAAATAGTATCGTTCGCCATTTTAACTGCTTCCTCTTCTGTATCAAATGGAATGATGCATAAAACAGGTCCGAAAATTTCTTCTTGCGCAATTGACATCTGATTATCTACATCTGCAAAAATTGTTGGACGAATGAAATATCCGCGTGCATTTTCCCCCGTCATATCGCGCTCACCGCCCGTTACAAGCCGGGCACCTTCCTTTTTGCCATTTTCAATATGTTTCAAAATGGATTCCATATGCGCCTTGGATACTTGGGCACCTTGGTCACTTTCCGGATCAAATGGGCTGCCGCATTTGTAACCATCAGCGTACGTTGCAATTTTATCGACCACTTGGTCATATACGTCACGTTGCACTAGTAAACGGGTTGGAGCGGAGCATTTTTCTCCTTTATGAGTAAATAATCCATAAAATGAGCGCTCAATCGCTGCCTGTAAATCCGGGGCATCACTAAAAATAATGTTTGGTGATTTCCCGCCAAGTTCAAGTGTCACTGGTTTTAAATTAGAATCTGCAGAGTCATGAACAAGTTGTTTTCCGACACCGGTACTTCCAGTAAATGAAATTTTATCAATATCCATATGACGGCTAATGTAAGAACCAATCGATCCTTTTCCTAATATTAAATTAAGGACCCCAGCCGGTAAGATGCCTGCTTCATCAATGATTTCAATTAAACGGATGGCTGAAAGAGACGTTGTGCTTGATGGCTTGAGAATGACGGTATTTCCCATCGCCAACGCTGGTGCAAGCTTCCAGGCTGCCATATCGATCGGGAAGTTAAACGGGACAATTTGACCGCATACACCAATTGGATCCCGTGTCGTATAGCTTAAAAAATCTCCTTCCACCGGATTGTTTTCACCGTAGTATTTGTCCGTCCATCCAGCATAGTACTCAAATAAGTCAGAAGCCTCCTGCACGTCATCATTAAATGATTCTGTATAAAGCTTTCCATTATCCAATGACTCTAATGTTGCGAGCTCTGCTTGATGCTGTTTTATTAACGCACTAATTTGACGTAAAGTTTTTGCGCGGTCTTTTCGTGTCACTTCGCTCCAAGGACCGTGGTCAAAAGCCTGGCGGGCAGCTGCTACAGCTTGATCAATATCTTCTTTTGTTGCACTTTGAAAACGCCCGATAACTTCACCGTTTGAAGGATTGATCGTCTCAATTGTTTCTCCGCTTGCACTATCAAGCCATTCGCCATTTATATAGAATTTTTTCGTTTGTTTTAGCCATTCTTTTGCCCAGGCTAATTTCGGTTGCTCTATTCCTTTAAATAAAATTTGCTCATTGATTTGTGTCATTTGTTTCCCCTCCGTTATAAAAAAGTTGCTTTACACCTTCACGACCTTCTTCTTTCAATATCGTTGAGATTTTTGCATAACCGTATTTTTCTTTAAGGGTCACAACCAGTGGAATTAGACCGTTTGATAATTGTTCACATCGCTGTGCGTTGGCAGCCATCCCGTTTATACAAAGCATCGTGAATTTTGGCAGCATGGTCGATAACATGTTCATGGCATCTAAAATATTAACTCCCGCTGCACCTTCGAATACATTCAAATCCAATTCACCATGTTCTAATGCAGCCTGGACGACGCGATCACAGCCTAACACTTGAAAACAACATTGTATGAGTGTTTCCGGTATAACCGGATTTATTTTCCCCGGGAAAAAAGATGAACCTGCTTGTACTGCTGGAAGTACAATTTCACCAAACCCTGCCTCGGGTCCTGATGATAGCAATCGTAAATCTTTAGCGAATTTAATCAAACAAGATGCAAGCTGTTTTAGTTCACTTGACACATCCGCTAAATCATCCATATTTTGAGCAGCATCAAATAAGTTTTCCCGATGATCAAGCAGCAGTCCTGATGCTTCAGTTAACTTCCTGACAATCACATCCCGGTAACTGTCTGATGCACCAACACCAGAGCCAATGACCGTTCCTCCCAGATTGATTGCATGCAGTTGTTCAACGGCTTTTTCCATATGCTTGAGACGGCGCTCCAACATCGCTGCATACCCACTAAATTTTTCACCTAATCGAACACGCATGGCATCTTGTAAGCATGTTCGGGAAATCGTGGTAATATCACCAAATTCATTTGCTTTATACGCCACTTTTTCTATAAGATCATAGATCTCTTGTCTTAATAATTGAAAACTTGAGATTATCGCGATTCTGATCGCTGTATGACAAACATCTGAAGTAGATTGGGATGCATTCACATGCTCTGTTGGATGTATGGGTGCATACCCGCCTTTTTCTACACCTAAAGCTGCATTAGCAAAATTGGCGATCACTTCATTGACGTTCATATTCGTTCCAATCCCGCCGCCGCCGTGTAATACATCAATTAAAAACTGATCTCCATTTGCTCCAGATAAAAGTTGATTACAAGCAAAAGATATCTGTTCACCCACTTCTTTCGATAACACTTTAGCTTCTGCATTTGCTGCAGCAGCTGATTTTTTTACGATTAAAAGTGCTTCTACATAAAGCGGGTATTGCTTAAGCGTTCGATTTGAAAACGACAAATTTTCAATTGTTCGTACTGTGTTAATTCCATAAAGAGCCTCTTTAGGAAGTTCAACCTTTCCGATTGCATCCTCTTCTACTCTCATATCGCTCAACACACTTCACCTTCTTCGTACACAAATTAAAACTTAAGATAAACAGTTTTGATTTGTAAAAATTCTTCAAATCCATGTTTTCCATCGTCGCCGCCAATGCCCGATTGTTTCCAACCTGCGTGATACCCCTGGTAAGCTTCTCCTTGTTGACGATTTACATATACTTCGCCACATTCCAGCTTCGTTGTAAGTTCCATCACATATTGATAGTTGTTTGTGTAGACGTTGGCAGTTAGGCCATATTGTGAGTCGTTTGCCATTTCAATCACTTCTTCTAACGTATCGAATGTAATAATCGGCAGCACTGGGCCAAAAATTTCATCATGAACGATATTCATCTGCTGCGTGCATTGATCTAAAAGAGTTGGAGGATAAAAACTATCAGTCAATCCTTCTACTAAACTGCCACCGCATAAAATCGTTGCCCCTTCATCTACTGCTCCAAGTACCATGCTGTGCACACGCTGAACGTCATGAGCGCTTATTAAACAACCCATTTCCACATCTGGATCGACTAGTCCATCACCAATACGAACGGATTGAAAGGCCTCGACCAGTTTTTTCGTGAACGTTTCCTTAATGTCCCGATGAACATATACACGCTCGGTGTTATTACAAACTTGACCAGAGTTTGCAAGTCGCCCTCCCTTTATTGCATGGACAGCCAGGTCTATATCTGCATCTTCCATCACAATGGCAGGTGCTTTGCCGCCTAGTTCGAGTGACGTACGGACCATTTGGCGAGATGCTTTTTCCATGATTCGTTTGCCGACTCTCGTACTTCCAGTAAACGTCACCATATTTATTTGGTCTGAAGAACTTAATGTTTCACCCACAACGTCATCAGTTCCAGTGACGATATTAATAACGCCTTCAGGGAACCCGGCTTGATGAATACATTTTGCAAGTTCTAAGGCGGATAGAGGTGATTTCACACTTGGCTTGATGACAACTGTATTACCGCAAATCAGTGCTGGAATGATTTTTCTCATTAATACGTAAATAGGAAAGTTCCATGGAACAATCACTAAAACAACACCAAGCGGTTCTTTATAAGAAATAATTTTTTCATTCGGATTATCACTGTCAACTACATCGCCTTCAATACGCCGGGCCCACTGCGCTTGGTATTCACCTAAATCCGCTGCATAAAAGACTTCTGACTTTGCAGCCGACAGCGGTTTCCCCATCTCCTGTGTAATAGCAGTGGCAATATCATTTAATGATTCTTCTTTTCGCATTTCGTTTAATAGATTCATGACCAATTCAGCTCTTTTGTACGACGGTAACCCTTTCCATGAGGAAAAAGCATGTTTTGCACCTTGAATGGCTTGTTCAGCTTCTTCCTTTGTACAAGATGACACTTGAGCAACTACCTGTCCGGTTGCTGGGTATATTACATCCATATAGTCTTCACTATGGATGAATTGTCCTTGAATATATGCTTGGTATTGTTTCACGGTTCTTTTCACCCTTCTTTTCTAGTTTCATATTTAGAAAGCGAATACATTTTTAAATAGAGGTTGGATTGCTTTCTCCTACATAAAAATGATTGACTTCATATTTTCTTAACGCCTCTTCGTCTAGCTCGATCCCCAAGCCTGGTTTTTCAGGAGCGACTAGATACCCTTCGGCGTCAATCATTAAGCTATGCTTTTGAATATAGTCGCGGCGGTCATTTGACCATGCTGGTGGATCATAAGGAAATTCCAAATATGGACAATGGCTGATTGCTGCAGCCAGATGTAAGTTCGCTAGAAGACCCACGCCATTTGTCCACGTATGGGGACTGAACCACCCACCGCTCCCTTGAACTAGTTCAGCAATCTTTTTCGTTTGTGTAATTCCTCCTGATAAAGCAACATCCGGTTGATATACATCAAGTGAATTACTCTTATTCATTTCTCTAAAATCATGCCAGTTCCGATTCATTTCCCCGCCTGCGATACGAATTCCGACCATGTCACGCAATTTTGCCATCATTTCAAATTGATGTGACGGAAGTGGTTCCTCTAACCAAAAGACCTTTAACTGTTCTAGTTCTCTTGCGACTTGATAAGCCATTTTCAAATCCCAGGTCCGTTCAACATCCCAAGGCATTTTCCAGCCTTGATTTGCATCAACCATTATTTCCAACTTGTCTCCAACTGCTTTCCGTACAGCTTCCACCACTTTAATATCATCTTTGACATCTTTATGGTGAAAACGAATTTTCATCGCTTTGAAACCTTGTTCCACAAAAGAAATAGCCCGTTCTGCACGCACATCCGGAGTGACCATTTCACCTGTCGAAGCATAAGCCAGCAATTTATTTGAACGTCCACCAAGTAATTTATAGACTGGTTGTCCTGTCGCTTTCCCCATTAAATCCCAAAGCGCCAAATCCAGTGGCCAACAACGTCCATAATGAAAGTCGATATTCTGAATGACTTGTGAATGGCGTTCTATTGCAAATGGATCTTGGCCGATAAATAAATGCTCATGACCTTCAAACCCCATCATCAGGTCTCCTGACCCAACACCGGTAATGCCCTCATCCGTATGAACATACACCACGGTTGATGCGAATTTTTTTCTTGGTTCCGGGTCCCATGCTGCCTTAAATGGCGGGTCTAGCGGCAATAAATAGTGCTTGATTTCAATACCTGTAATTTTCATGTTGATGCCTCCTATACACATTGAATGGCTAATTTTTTATTTGCTAATTCTTTATTTGCTATAAATTAATATTGCAAGTCCCGTGCCAATTTCTTTTATGCTGGAATATCAGCTATATCAAGCACGAATAATTTGAATTGTAGAAATTTTCTACAAAATAATTGTAGAAAATTTCTACAGTGTATAGGTTCTCTACAAAATTAAGCTTTCTGCTATCCATAATTATCCATGACCAAAAAAATAAGCCTTGCATTTGCAGGCTTATTTTTGAATCAATTCATTTGTGACCAAGAAATCATAGGCTACCTTTGAGACATCTTGATGAAGAATATCTACTTGATAGATTAGATGATGTATCTTCTCATTTGTTAATTTGGCCGAAAGAAGGTTTATTTTTTTACTGATGATAGGATATTCATTCATTGTTTTCGTTAACATTATAGGAGAAGCATGATAGGGGGGAAACACCACTTTATCCTCTTTTAATAAACCTAAACCATATTCTTGAATACGGCTGTCTGATTCCATTCCTACAGCAACATCCACTCTTCCCTCTTTTACAGCTAATGGCAGGATTTTCGAATCAAGGGCAATCATATCCTCTTTCCCCAGGTCAACATGATACGCCTCGTTTAATCGCTTGAATCCGTCTTCCCTAATCAAGAACTCTTCGTTTGTTGCAATCTTTATTTTATTTTCATCTCTTTGGATATATTTCATCAAATCGCTAATTGTATAAATATGATGTTTTTCCATGAAAGTGCGTGTAACCAAGAGTCCCCAACTGCTATTAAAATCACTGCGATTTAACCAGGTTATCCCTCTCTTCGCATCTTCTTCTTTTACAAGTTGATATAATTGATTTCCATTATAAACGGGAGACTTCTTATGATAGTACATTCTGGCTGTATTCGTATATTCCCAGTACATATCGATAAATCCTTGTTCAACGGCTTTTCTAACGGAAGGACTGTCTAGAAAGCGGATTTCTTTAACTATGAACCCTTCATTTTTTAATAACAACGCAGTCATTTTCATTAGCAGATATTGTTCTGTTAACGATTTGGATCCGATTTGGATAACGTGCTTTCCTGATGTTTGATCTGTTTTTGTCTGGTTTTCTTTTTCTGTTGATTCTATGGAACGAGAGTCGTTACAGGACAATAAAAATAGGCAGCATACTAACATCACAAAAACTCTGCACACTTTATACAGGCAGCTGTTCAAGTTCTTTCCTTCCTCAAACACGGATTCATGGTTTTATCCCCATTTTCTTCATCTTATAAATAAGGGTATGACGTGCAATGCCCAGCTTTTCTGCAGCTTTTGTTTGATTGTCGTTTGTTTCCGTAAGTGCTTTTTTAATCATTTGTTCCTCCACCTCTTCCAATGCTTGTGAAAGGTTATTGCTTATCGTTTTTTGCTCATTGTGCAAAGACGGTTTGTCATGGGCTAATTGCTGATTAGTAAATGTGTACTCTAAATCGGCGACTTCGATCGTTCCTATACGGTTTAGAATGTGGATCCTCTCTACCGTGTTTAATAGCTCCCGAATGTTGCCTGGCCAAAAATGGGAAGCTAATTGTTGGACAACTTCAGGGTGAATGGTAAGTTGTTTTTTGTATTTTTGATTTAGTTTTTCAATGTGATGATTTACAAGCGGGCCGATATCTTCTTTCCGATCCCGTAATGGAGGAATTTCAACCTCCATTAAATTAAGACGGTAATATAAATCCTCCCTGAACTTCTGTTCTTGGACTAATTTTTTTAAGTTTTTATTTGTAGCGGCAATAATTCTTACATCCATTGAATGGTACTCATTGCTCCCAAGCTGCATGATCTTCTTTTCTTCAATAACATGCAGTAGTTTAACTTGCATTCCTAACGAAATTTCCCCGATTTCATCCAAGAAAATCGTTCCCCCATCCGCTGCCATAAACTTACCTTTTTGTGAGGATGTCGCTCCTGTAAAAGATCCTTTCCGGAAACCGAACAATTCGCTTTCTAGTAACGTTTCCGGAATTGCAGCACAGTTAATCGCTACAAAAGGCTTGTCCTTGCGGATGCTGTTTTCGTGAATCCATTTCGCTAAAGCAGTTTTGCCAACACCGCTTTCTCCAAGAATGAGAATGCTGGCTTCCGTATCCTTTACCCGTTGCACCAGTTCCATCACTTTATTCATCTTCCCGCTTTGGGACACAAACCCTTGAACACTCAACCTAACATCGCTTTCCCCACGCGGCTGCTGACATACCTTTAAGACAATGTTTTTTAGTTCCTCAAGTTCAATCGGCTTATTTAAATAATCCGCCGCTCCAAGTTTCATCGCCAATACAGCGCTTTCAACATTTCCGTAAGCAGTCAACATGATAACTGGAATATCCTTATCTTTTTTAATGACTTTTAAGACATCTATCCCTGTCATATCAGGTAGCATATAATCCAAAATAACGGCATCGATTTTTGTTTTATTAATGATATGTAATGCATCCTGTCCATTGTTTGCAATGAAAGTACGCAGTTGAGCCTTTTGTAATTTACGGGCGACCAACTTGCATAATTGCGCTTCATCATCCACTATTAGTACATTCCAAGTAACAGTCATTGTGCTCCTCCTTGCTTTTGAAAGAATTAACGAATTCCATCAGTGGTTTACATCTTGTCAGGCTAACCATTGACTCTTTCTTTTTTGGCATTACCTATAAAAACAGCATGTTGTGATGGTCCCTTTTCCCATTTCACTTACCATTTCAAGTTTGGCGTCATGCTCGGCCAATATGTCCCGGGCAATCGTAAGTCCTAGACCGGAACCGCTTTCCTTGGTTGAAAAGAAAGGATTGAATAACCACTCTAGATCTTGTTCATTGATTCCAATGCCGGTATCCTCGATAATGACGAGTACACGATCATTTTCTTCCTTTATTGTGATCGTAATCGATCCGCCATCAGGCATTGCTTCAATCGCATTTAAAATTAAATTTAAGAACACTTGTATTAATTGATCATAAGCTCCTTTAATACTAGAATCGTCCTCATATTTTTTGATGATTTGAATCTTTGTTTCATTTAACTTTACTCTCAGTAAATGGATAATTTCTTCTATTATGCTTTTGAGTAATATATTTTCCCTTTGCTTCTTGTTAACTTTAGCAAAGTTAAGAAAGTTCTCTACAATATCTTTCATTCTATTTATAACAACATATATGTCAGCCGATAATTCCTTGATTTCTTCTGAACATTCACTTTCCTCTGCTTCTTCCAATAACATTTCAGCCGATCCATATAAAATGGCAAGGGGATTTTTGATTTCATGAGCAAGTCCTGATGTAATTTGACCGATCAATGCCAGCTTGTCATTTTGTTTTAATCTGGCTTCCAGCAGTTTCATTTGTGAAATATCCTGCATGACAGCGATGATTCCAATAGTTTGCAAGTCTTCATTGTAAAAACTTGAAGTCGTAATTTTAATCATTCTCTTTTTGCCATTGGCATCAATAATATCGCTTTCGATTTCTTCACCCTGTTTTCCTGAGTGTAAGGTCTGCAATAAAACAAAGTCCCCATTTTCAGATTTAATAGGCAAGTCACTAAGATGCAACCCTACCATGTCATACCGTTCATGATGAACCATTTTTTCAAATTGCAGATTCACATAAGTGATGACGTTCTCTTGATTAATGGTGATGATACCATATGGAATTCCCTCAAGGACGTCGTATAGATAACGCTCCTTCTCCTCCAGCATTTTTTGCTTTTCATAATTGCTGTTTCCCATATCAATAATCGTATCAGTCAGCAGTCCGAGTTCGTCCGGCCGTTCCTTTTTCTTTTCTTTTAAAGGGATATAGGTATGCAGGGGATTATACGTCCGGGCATATTCAGTCAAACGAATGATTGGATAGAGAATGCTTTTCATTCCAAGCCAAGTGAAAAATAAGCATAAAGCCAAGATCGTCACAAAGCTGATCCTTAGTGCAAAAGAAAGCTTTTCAATAGGTTCAAATGCGATTCGTTCCGGCACCCCATAAACGAGGTCCCATCCATCTTGCATTGCTTGATAAGCCGCAACGCTTTTTTCCTTTTGCCATTCAATCACCATGGACTCTGAAAAGCCACCTAAGGCATGCAATGAAGATGTTTGGCCAATTTGCTGCCCTGCCGTCGAAGCAATGACCGTTCCTGAGCTGTCAGTAATGTAACTAAAGTGCCCCTTGCTCAAACTCACACTTTTTAATACTTCTGACAAGTAATCCTTACTGATTTCCGCTACCAGTACACCTTGGAATTTTTTATTTGCCGAAAAAACCGGAACGGAAATTGTAACAACATTCACTCCCGAATGGTTTGGAATATTATCGGAAACAGCATAATTATGGCTCCAGCGCACTTGCTCAAAATTCGGATAATCATAGAAAATAAAAGACGGATCTTTAACAAAAGGAGCTTCAAACCTTATTTTTTTGTTTTGGTCTAAATAGTAGATAGAATGGACGATAGAGCTCTGTGTGATGGCCTGCTTTGATTGAGTGTACATGCGATTCAAGTCAAGTTGAGTACCCGTATCTTTTCCAGCGATCAACTGTAGCTGCAATACAACATCTGTCATCTCGGCATTCAATCGTTTGACAATCATATCCGTGCTTGAACGGTTTTGTGCAACGATATCTTTCTTTATTGTTTGCTCTGCATATCCAATGATCAGATAGTAAATCACAATAATAGGAATGATTAAAACGAGCATAAAGATATTTAAGTATTTTCTCGTAATGCTTTGGTTGATATATTTAAACAAAATTTTTATGATTTTCATTGTAGACATCCTATGACGTGCGATTTGTTGGTTAATAGAATTATAGCAGATATAAAAAAAATAATTAGAATTTCCAGTCTTTTCAGTTTTCTGACGGATTTAGCTGTCCATTGCCTGATGATCGATAGGTTAGGGTGATGTTTATACAGGAGAAAAAGTCACCATTGACTCTGTACTGGCTAATGTAAAGCAAAATTATGCAGTACGGTCATTGAAAGTAAAACCGCGATTTAAGCAAAATTAAAGGGTATAAGCTCTGTAAATACAGAACTTATACCCTGCCGATGTCTAACTATTGTCCTTTTTGACATTTTACCATTATAAATTTAAATGGAGGTTTATTTTCCATATTCTTATGGGGCTCAACAATTTCAGAAAACTCTATCAGTCCATAATTTCCAAATTCTTGTTTAATCGAGTCGGAATCATAAAAAAACATTTTCATCCCTTCCATTATCTCGAAATAGTCTTTACCCAGTTGTTTGCCCTTACCAAACATTGGGGCTTCTTTTGATATAGTAGTAAAGATCATATATCCGTTTGGCTTTAACTGATTATAGCAAGCTTTAATAAACTTATCTCTCTCACGATTATTCAATAAGTGAATGAGGGCATAACAAAATATACCATCATAAAGTTTGTTATCAAAAGGCATATCGGTTACTGAACCATGAAAAATATTAAGATCAACCTCATTTTGCCTTGCCAATTCAATCGCTGTTTTTGAAATCTCGATACCTGTTACATGTATTCCGTTGTCAGTAAAAACCTTTGCATTTCTTCCATATCCAATGCCAGGAATCAATAGATCCTTAACTTTCTTTTCAAGGAAAAAATCCTTTGTCAAAATTGCAGAATCTGAAGGTTCAAGCCCCCACATCATTTGATTTTCTATAAAACTTGATTCCCAGATTTCCGTCATACTTCATTCTCCTTTACAAATGGTCTCTTTCTTTTAAAAAAGGATTTTATACCTCCAAAAGAAATGCAGATTCAACTAAATCCATGATGACTCCAGCCGCCGCTTTATTGCCCTCCGCCGCCGCAATCACCAGCTGGGAAGGCGTGCTGAGTGATGTATCTCCGCATGCATATACCCCTTCAACCGTTGTTCGTCCAAATGAATCCACTTTAATCCCGCCGTTTGGAGTGATTTCGCAGCCGAGCTGTTCCGCAAAAGGAGCGGATTGCACCAAGTCTGTCACCACAATACCTGCCTCCCTTTGGATTTCCTGTCCGTTTTTCAGCCGGATCGATGTCAGCTGCCCTCCTTCCGATTCAAGACCTTCAATCTTTTCTTCCACGACTGTTACTTGCTGCCTAGCCAAGATACCCTTCTCCTCAACAAGCAACTGATAGCCATTTGTAAACACCATTACATCACGGCTCCAGTTTGACAGCAGTTTTCCCATATGAAAAGCCCGTTCATTTTCCGCAATCACCGCCAGTGCTTGGCTCCGCATTCCCCAGCCGTCACAGAATGGACAGCCAAAAACACTCGTTCCGTATACATTCTGAATGCCTGGAATCTCCGGCAAAACATCCCGAAGACCTGTTGCAAGAAGCACTTTTTTCGCCGTGTAATCCGTTCCGCCTTTCGTTTGAATCCGGAACACACCGCTGGCTTTTTCAATAATCTCCACCCGCTCCTCCTTGATGGAGACAGACGGATATTTCTGTACATCAGTTCTTGCCCGCTTCTTGAACTCTGAAGGCTTCACCCCATCCTGTGTGATAAATCCGTGCGACTCCTGCGTCACCCGGTTACGGGGTTTATCCTCATCAAACAACATTGTTTTCCGTCCAGCACGCCCCATGACCAACGCAGCATTCAGTCCAGCAGGTCCTCCGCCAATAATTACACAATCCAACACATGAAACACTCCTTCTTTATAAAATCTATTAGAGACCCTTAATGTCTTTAATTGGCGCAAAAAAATTTATTTTTCTTTTTTTGTCTCCCTACTTTGCTCCGCAATGCTCTGAATCGTCCGTCCAGCCAACTCTTTCTTCATGTTGCCTTCCGCCTCGATCATCACGCGTTCAATTAAACATTCGCTTTCGTCATGGTCAAACCCACAGTTGAACAGCACCGACTGCCCCTCCACCGCTTCAATAACATCCAGAAATGAAATGTCCTGCGCGCGGCGGGAAATGCTGTAGCCGCCTTTTGCCCCTGGCACTGATTCAATCAATCCAGCCTTCACAAGCTTCGTCAAAATCTTCGACAAGTACGTCGGAGACAAATCCTGCATGTGTGCCAGCTGATCCACGCTTACCGCCTGACCTTTTGGTTCCATCGTTAAATGCACCATTGTATGTAGTGCATAATTGGTTGCCTTTGAATACTTCATTGATGCACCTCATAATTAAAACTATTACAGACTTTTAATATCCGTAATTGATTGTAACTCAAGCTACGAAAAACCGCAAACTTTCTTACCTCACCTAACGGTTGATCAACAAGCCTACAACCCACACGAAAAAGTAATGTCGACATCGCTTCCTCTAAACAAGGAGATCCGTATCATTACTGAAATTGTACTGGTCATACTTGGAACCCACCGTCTATTAAAATCGTTTATTTTGGAAACAAGGTTAAGTAAACTGTGATTTTCATTCTAGGTATTGGGGTGTTTAACTTAACCGAGCAATTGGCTTTGCTAGGTTGATAGATATTAAATTCAAAGGATGATTAATAATGAAAAACTCAAAAAAATATATTGTCCTATTTCTCTGGGTAGTATTATTTTTATATTTCTTTGATATGTATATGCCCAAAGGTATTTATTATTTTGTTGTAGGAATACCATTACTTTTTCTAAGTTCAATTTTTATTTTAAAGATGTTTGGTCATTCAAAAGATGTAAAAAGCTAAATATCTAGGTGATACTAACAACGAGATGTTGCATGTATCCCTTTCTTATTTTTATCGTTCATCTCTAATTGATTTTTTAATTATTTAATACCTTTTATCTCTGCGTCTAGAGCCTAATCCTTCCTTCTTCACACGAGAAATTAAGACAAAATTAAGGGTATGAGCCCTGTTCATACAGAACTCATACCCTGCCGATGACTAACTTTTGGGTTGGAACACGGTTATCACTGCCGCTGTATTACATTTTCATTAGTCATCAGGATTTGGTTTTTCCCGTTCATAAACCATCCCTGGTTATTCACCAAGCTTCTTCCGGATATCCGCTGCTACGTTCTTTAGCGCCTTTTTTGATCCCCGTTCTAAGTCATGGTTCAATTTCCTTTCTTTGTAGCTGACAAATAAAGTATTAAGATCATAGCCTTCAGGATATAAATCGACAGCCTTTATATCGAGCTCGAGCTTATTGGCATGAACTTCCTTGAAGGTATCTTCGAAAAGTACGGTGACATTATTGAAGGAATCCTTTTTCTTATAAACGATCGCGTATCCGTTCAGTTCGCTTACCTTCACTTTGTCGCCGACTTCATATTCATAAGCTGATTCCTTAGGAACGGCCGCTGGCTTCGCTTTTTTGATTTTACTTTCCTGGACACGCTCCAAGTCGTAGTCTTTATTTTCGATATAGAGCTTTGCCTTTTGCAGAACCTTTTCACGGACATTCATTTTTTTGGCTATCCAAAGGGCATTGCTTTCACCGGATTGACCGATCAACAGCTTGTATTTTGGCTCAAGTGTTTCACTGTTGAATTGCATGGCCGCATTCATGAAATCACTGTGTATTTCCGAATAGCGCTTGATTTCACCATAATGGGTCGTCGCAACGGTTATGCAGCCACGCTGATAAAATTCCTCAAGGATGCTGATCGCCAATGCGGCTCCTTCATTCGGTTCCGTTCCGCTCCCGATTTCATCGAATAGCAGCAAGGAGTTATTGGTTATTGCCCCCATGATTTCCGAGATGTTTTTCATATGCGATGAAAACGTGCTCAGTGCATTTTCCAGGCTTTGATTATCACCGATATCGACGAATACTTGATCGAAGACGGCAAGCTCCGTTCCCTCTTTCCCGGCAACATGCAGTCCTGACATGACAGCCAAGGTAAGGATGCCGATCGTTTTCAGGACGACAGTTTTCCCCCCGGCATTAGGGCCTGTAATAATCAAGCTGCGATAGTCCTTACCGATTTCAAAATCCAAAGGTACGCTGTCTTGCGGCAATAGTGGATGCCTACAGCTTGTTAATTTAATATAACCGTGATCATTGATTTTCGGTTCGATGGCATCCATGCTTTTACTGAACTTGGCTTTTGCGAAGATCATGTCATATTGACTGATCAACTCGATGTTTATCTTGATCGGTTTCAGCTGTTCGAAAACCGTTCCGGATAATGTGGCCAAAAGTTGGTACTCTTCCATCGATTCCTCCGCTTTTAAGCTTGCCAATTCTACATTCAATTTCGTGACTGAGGCAGGTTCAATGAACACGGTAGCCCCTTTTGCCGATACTTCCACGATTGTTCCGGCCACCTGATTTTTATAGGAGGCCTTGATCGGGATGGTGTAGCGATCATCCTTTTTACTGATGAAAAATTCCTGAATGAACTCTTTATTGGCTCCGCTCTTCAAGAACTTATTCAGCCGTTCCTCTATTTTACTTTCCGTCTTGATGATTTGGTTCCTGATCCGTTTCAGGTCCTTGCTTGCTTCGGAAACGACAGCATTTCCCTTTATGGTGAATTGGATTTCTTCTTCGATGCTCCTGAATTCAGTCATGGAGCGGGCGTACGAATGCAGTGTCGGTGCAAAGAATTCTTTATCGGTCATGAATTTCTTGATATTCCTGCAGCCTCTTAAGAAGTCTGCTATCGCCACTAACTCTGACGGCTCCAAAATCATTCCTTTTTCCAGTTTGTCGATATGGAGGCCAATATGTGATATGCCCTTTAAGGGAATATGGCTTTCCGCATTCAGTAAGTTCCTTGCCTCCGTTGTCTCGTTCAAACGATTTTTAACGACCTTCAAGGTGCTGCTCGGCTTAAGCTGATCCAATAACGCCTTTCCTAAACCGCTTACGCAATGGTTTTTGACCATTTCCTTGAGTTGGTTATATTGTAATTTTTCATATGTCATTGTATTCATCAAATGTTCCTCCTTGAATGAGTGAGTGAATGAAATTCCCGAATCCAAAAAATGCCCGCAATGGTCCCCCTACCTTTACAAATGAACAAGCCATTTGAGTAGAAAGCTCCTGCGGGCATCGGCCTTATCCATGGATAAGTACCTAAAATCGATAACAAATTGGGCAGCTCGAATAGACCTGCGTACACAAAAAAGCATGATAGGACAAATCCCACCATGCTTTTCGCCGTAACACCTGCATGTTACACGATTTATGGAAAAGGAAGCAGTCTTAAGGTAGGTATTCACAATGCAGAATTGCACTGTAAAAAAAGGCATACTTAATCCACTGACATAACAGTGATTAAATACCTTATTCAACTAAATTAGTTGATACCTACTCCCGACATAAAACACCACACCTTTTCTTAGATTGGAATTAACATACCATATCAGTAAGAAAGAGTCAATTTATTTTTGCGGCTTTCCAAATTTAAAAGATTCAAAAAAAAATGCAGCCAAGCCCATGGTACTCCCTTTTCATTGTCTGAATATTTACTTTAAAATCGGGGTATGTTATCCTTATATTGACATAAACTAAAAACAGCCTCATGCGCTAACATGAGGCTGACAACTAGCAAGAGTGGTTGGTCACAACTAACTTAATTAATCGTCAGAAGAAGAACCATTGCCATCTTGGGAGGATGAGTGGTTCTTTTTCCGTTTCTTGGCGAACATAGACAGGATAAGACTGGTTGCTACAGCAACAAATATCTCTTTACCCATATCTGTAATCAAGTTCAATAAGAAATGAATCAAGCGGTCACCTCCTTTCCAATCTATCATTAGATGGAAAAGCAAAGCGTGACCTACCACTCTATCCTCAGTTGTTCCTCTATTTTATCATATTTTTACCTTAATGGTAATTATATGAAAATAAACAGGTCCAGCTAACATTTGCCGCATTAAGAAAGGGGATTATCCATTGGATAATCCCCTTTTCGGTTTAAGCTTCATCACTCATCATGAGAGGGACTGTTTTCCCTTCGTTCACGTTGATCAATCCATGGTCGGTTATTTTCAGAGCCGGGCTGACAGGAAGCGATAAGGTGCTTAATGACATGATGACATTATAATGTTCGTAGCCTAACGACTTAAGTGCATCTGTCAGGTGCTGAACCTGCTTTGACACGATGTCCATCGGCTCTTCGGAAAGAATCCCTCCAACCGGCAGGGGAATCATCGATAGGATTTTGCCATCGTGGACGCAGCAGACACCGCCTTGCTTCCTTATCACTTCGTTAGCGGCAATCATCATATCCTGCTTATTATGGCCAATCACAAGAAGATTATGGTTATCATGCGAATAGGTTGTGGCGACAGCTCCACGCTTCAATACATCGCCGGTGATCAGCCCGTGCGCCCGATTACCGTTTTTCCCGTATCGTTCGAATGTGGCGATTAAACCATAAGGGCTTTCTTCCCAGCATAATTGACCATTCTTCCCTTCGATACGATCTTGGGTTTCAGATGTGAAGGTAGAACCGTTCTGCACGTTTATGATCCGGCACTTGCTGTTTTGAACCCCATCCGGGATCGTGATGTTAAAGTCGTTTTCGGTAAGTTCCGCAAGTTTCACACTTTGATAGAAATGCTCAGGAAATTGTTTTTCCTTCACTTCTTGAATATATGGCCGTGAAGATTCATAAACCAGTTCACCTTTTTTGTATACTTGTTCAATTTCAAATGTTTTCAAATCCGATAGCAGCAGGAAATCTGCTGCTTTTCCAGGTGCAATGGCGCCGCGGTCATACATCCGCATCCGCTGTGCAGGTGTATAGGTGCATGCATAAATGGCTTTTTCCGGAGTCATCCCCATTTGAACGGCTTTCTTTAAAAGGACGTTCAGATGTCCTCTGTTTTGGAAAGAATCGGTCATGACATCATCGGTGACAAAGCAGAAATGTTCATCCACCTGATTTTCCTTCAAGTAATCCATCACTTCTTCAGTCATTGATTTCTCTTGAATCTCAATGAACATCCCGGCAGCGATCCTCTCATCCATCCCTTCCACGGTCTGGTGTGTATGATCTGAATTCACCCCGGCATTAATGATCTTTTGCAAGTCCAAGTCGAGCAGCTTTGGAACGTGCCCCTCTATGATCAAATCTGGATAACGGGAACGGATATGGGACAAGATCTTATTCGTTTTGCAATCCGGGTCGGTTATGACCTCATAGTAATTCATGATCTCACCGAGACATATAATGTCCTCGGTTTGCATCAATTCGTCTATATCTTCTTTTTCGATCGAACCGCCTGTTGTTTCCATCGATGTCGCAGGAACCGAACTCGGGATGGCATAAAACATATCCGCTACGCAATCTTGACTTGCTTTGATCATTTCCTTCACTCCGGAAATGCCGAAAACATTGGCCATTTCATGCGGTTCCGGCACGATTGTCGTCACGCCATTTTTGATTAACCCGTAGGAAAAAGTCGCAGGCGTCACCATCGTACTTTCAATGTGGAGATGGATATCGATCAAACCTGGAATCATATACTTCCCTTGTCCATCGACGATTGTATCCGGCTCGAAGGCATCCAATCCACGTTCTCCAATATAATAGAACTTTCCATCCTTGATGGCTGCATTCCCTTTAATGAATCTTTTAAAATAGCTGTTAAACACGTTGATATCCTTTACAAGCATATCCATTCGCATAACTTACCCTCCTAAGCTAGTCAACAAGCACCATCTGGTTTCTTGGAATTTCAAGGATGATTTCCTGGCCCGTCCGATAGGATTCCGCCATTTCCTTGTTCACAGTGAAATCCCCAATTGGAGTTTCAACGACATATTGATAGCTTCTTCCAAGATAGGTACTTACCTTGACCCGGCCAGATAAACTATTTTCCTGAACAGCTCCCGTGTTATCTTTTTCCCTGATCAGCAGATCGTCCGGTCTGATGGCGCCTATTTTCCCCGTTGAATTGGCCATCTGCGGATCCTTGTGCAGCACAAATGAGTATCCGGATTTGTTCAGTTCGATTTTACCGTCATGATCTGTACGCTTATCGAATTCAATGAAGTTCTTGAAGCCGATGAAGTCCGCAACAAATTTGGTTTCAGGATATTTGTAAATGGTCGCGGGATCACTAAGCTGCTCGATGATGCCTTTATTCATGATCGCCACCTGGTCGGATATCGAAAAGCACTCTTCCTGGTCATGGGAAACGTATACCGTTGTAATCCCCAGCTCTTGTTGGATACGGCGAATCTCGACTCTCATATTCACCCTTAAGTTGGCATCAAGATTACTCAATGGCTCGTCAAATAAGAGGATGTCCGGCTCAATCACCAGTGCCCTGGCAATCGCGACCCGCTGCTTTTGCCCTCCGGAAAGCTCTTGGGGATATCGTTTTTCAAAACCTTTCAAGTTAACGATCTCGAGTACATTCATTACCTTTTTTTCGATTTCACTTTTTGAATTCTTTCTCAGACGGAGACCGAATGCAATATTATCGAATATCGACAAATGCGGAAATAATGCATAGTTTTGGAACACAAAGCCAAAATTCCGCTTGTTGACGGGCACTTTCGTATAGTCCTTTTCCTTGAATAAAAACTTTCCTTCATTCGCCTGTAAAAAACCGGCAATCAACCTTAGAGTCGTCGTTTTCCCACAGCCGCTCGGGCCAAGAAGGGATACCAGTTTCCCTTTTTCAATCTCAAGATTGAAATCCTTTAATATATTCTGTTTGTTATAGGCTACAGATATATCTTGTAAAGTGAATAAAGCCATCCATCATTACCTCCTTTATCGTTTTGTGAAATAAGACAATCCCATGAGACGTTCTACTATAAACATGAAGAAAGCCGTTATGAACATGAGCAATACGGAAATGGCCGAAATGGTGGGATCGAAGTAGTTCTCCACATACGTCAGCATCTGAATCGGAAACGTACTTACCCCAGGGCCTGTCATATAAACTGAAATGTCTACATTATTGAAGGATTCCAAGAAGGCGATCATGACTGCCGCCAGAATTCCTGATTTTATATTCGGGAGGACGACTGTAAAGAATGTGCCCAATTTACTCGCTCCGAGACTCTCGGCCGCTTCTTCAATCGAAAAGTCAAAGTTTGATAAGCTTGAAGAAATCACACGGATGATGAACGGCAGCATGATAACAGTATGTCCCACAAAAAGGGCCGCATATATCGGAAGCTGATAAGTCCCCACAATATAACGTAAAAACGCAAAGCCCAGCACAATTCCCGGTATTAATATCGGAGAAACGAAAAAGGCATTTATCACGCTTTTCCCTTTGAAATCAAACCGGCTTAATGCATAGGCAGCCGGCACTCCCAGTAACAGTGCCAAAAGATTGCCTCCGAGTGAAACAAGGATGGACGTTTTAAAAGCGACCAAAAACATGTCCACATTAAAAATATTTTCGTACCATCTGAAAGAAAACTCTTCTGGCGGGAACTTCAAAATATTTCCGCCTTCAAATGACGTAACGGATATGATAAGCAAAGGCCCTAGTAAAAAAAGGAACACCAGGAATGTAAACAGGGCCAATCCTCGATTTTTTTCCTGCATACACCTCTACCCCTTTGGATTTAATTTTTTTGCCAAACCATTCATGATCGATATGATCAGAACGGTCACGGCAATCATTATCGTAGCGACTATCGATGCCACTTGCCATTCGTTCAATGTAATCGCGTTTTGATAAAGAAAGGTCGAAATGACCCGCTGTTTCCCGCCTAATAAAGCAGGAGTGGTATACGCCGTGAAGCTTCCTACGAAAACAAGGATGCTGCCAATGACCAAACCTGGAACCGAAAGCGGAATGATCACTTTTGAGAATACGGCCAATCTTGATGCTCCAAGGCTTTCCGCCGCTTTTAATAAGTCCGTCTCGATGTTCTCCATCACACCCACCAGCGTCACGATGATCAATGGCAGGAATAAATGGACCAATCCGATGATGATGGCAGTGGGCGTGTACAATATATCAAGCGGTTTTTCAATCAAGCCCATGCCCATAAGCAATTTATTCACGACACCATTTTTACCGATGATCACCATCCAGCTGAATGAGCGGACAACAGGGCTTGTTAATAGCGGGAAGATCGTCAGTAAAAGCATGATGGCTTTTTTTCGTTGTTTCAGTTTTGAAATATAATAAGCTGCTGGAAATCCCAATAGAATGCAAATGATTGTCGTGAACAGACTCACCCTAAGTGTCGTCAGCAGAATTTCAATAAAGTATCGGTCTTGGAAAAAATCGAGATATCCTTGTATGGAAAAACCGCCGCCTTCATGGAAAAAGGTCGTGCCAATCGTCATTAGGATCGGAATGATCATGAAAATCGTTAAAAATAGAACGCCTGGTAACAGCAGCAGGTATAGATAGCGTTTCTTCACCTCGGAACCCCCTGTTCGTATTATTTATGAATTGATTATGCGAATGAACAGGTCGAAAAACGCTTCCGCATCGACGTCCAGACATACATGCGCATTCGGCTGCTTCATCAGCCTATTTTGAAAGTCGCAAACCATCTGTCCGTCACAAAGCTCGCTTTTTGTTTCAACATCCACATAATATTCTTCTCTGGTGACAAGATCTTCTTGCAAGGCAATGGCTACAGCCAATGGATCATGCATCGCACATGCCCATATGCCGTTACGTTCAATATACCTTTTCCGATAATCAGATGTACTTTGCCTTATATAGTCAGCAAGTTCATGGTTTTGAATCGATTCGATATGCTCTTCACCCAATAGAACCTTTCTCGTGACATCAAGACCAACTTGCGTGATGGATGCGAATCCAGCCTGTAATACGATTTTGGCTGCTTCAGGATCGACATACGTGTTATATTCAGAGGTCGGCGTGACATTGCCAACCCCTTTGATCACTCCGCCCATGAAAATGACTTCTTTAACGAGCTTGGTGATTTGCGGACATTTTTTCACCGCCAATGCCAAATTCGTAAGAGGTCCCGTCATGACAAGAGTCACTTCACCAGGAAAATTTAAAATGGAATTGATGATGAAATCAGAAGCAAATCCATCATCAGGCCGCTTTTTGACTGGCATATCCTTCAAGGCTCCGCCAATCCCGTCTTCGCCATGGATCCGGTGTTCAAAAAAGGGGCTCCTGATAATTGGACTATCTGCCCCCTTTATGACTGAAATGTCCTGTTCATTCAATAAATCCATTATTTTGCATGTATTCAATGTGGCCGTATCAAGTGATACATTCCCGTTCACTGTTGTGACCGCCAATATGTCGAATTGACGGCTTTTGACAGCAAGAATGATCCCGATCGCATCATCTATTCCAGTATCCACATCAAGAATCATTTTTTTCTTCATCAAGCACACCTCGTTTCTTTCTTAGTGTGTAAGCTCACGATTCCAACGATCGATCCATTGTTTCGAGTTTTCATTAACGAACTTCATGTCCAATACACGCAGGCTGTCAATGACTTCAGCCCCATAGGTTAAGCCTTTCGCTTCCGTTTTAGAGAGCTTGACTTCCGTATTGACAGGAGAATCCACTTTCGCTTTCGCTGATTTTTCCTGAACTTCCTTGCTTAAGATGTAATTCATGAATTCGCCTGCCAATTCTTTTTGATCGCTGGCTTTAACAATATTCACCGTATTCATCACGGCGTAGCCGCCCTCTTCAGGGGATATGAACTTAGCATTGGGAACGGCTTCCTGTAAATCGCCAAAATACATTTCCATGATCGGGCCAGCAGCGATTTCCCCTTGCGAGAACATGTTGACGAACTCTGATGTTTGCCCATATTCCTTAACCGCATTCGGCATGATCTTTTTCATTTGATCGAAGGCTTTATCTTCATTGAACTCTTCACTTCCGCTAACTTTTGAAGCGGCATCCAAAAACATCGGTCCAGTTGTCGAAGTGATGGATGGGATCGTGATCTTCCCTTCCATATCCTTGCTCCAAAGATCCTTCCAAGAGGTGATCGGTTTACTCAATTCATCGGGATTATAGGCAACCCCAAATTGTGCAATGGTATAGGCTGGTCCATACTCAGCGCCATTCGGTGCTTTTGCTTTGTCGTATATATTACCAATATTCGGAATTTTATTATGGTCAACTTTCTCAAATAACCCTTCATCGATGCCCTGCTGTGCATAGTAGTCGGATAAATAGATAACATCCACATCGCTATTCGCTTGGCGCACTTTGTTCAATCGATCTGCATTATTTCCTGAATCAACGACAATCTCGACATTATGCTTCTTTTCAAATGGCTCATAGACTTCAGGACGGAAGAAATCATCGGCGAATCCCCAAGTGGAAACGACTAATTTCGCTGGTTTTTCCTTTCCATCATCCTTTGAAGAACATGCAGCTAAAACTAATGTGAACAGTGATAACATCATCAATATTTTTTTCATCATCCAAACCTCCAAGTTCATATTGTTTAAAATTTCCTTTTTACTGATTTACATGTAAAAAAAGACAATCTTAAATAGAATTGAAATTCTACCCAAGATTGTCTTTTCTTTGTAAACAAAGATAAAACTTATCATTTGGTTCTCTAGTGGCGTCCCCTCCAGATAAATCCGAAGGGAAATCCATTTATATGATTATATATTTTTTTCCTTCAATACTATATTGGTGAATGCCAGCTGTGTCGCTGAGTCATAATCCCTCAGGACAGCTTCGATATCCCAATCAGTTTGCGTTTCCAGCTTTTGTTTCAGTTTCTTTTTATAAAGCAGGGACATATGGAAGTCAACCTCCTGCTTCAGGCTGGGAACTTCCCCTTCCAAAGCTTCGGAGCGCGGGGCACGTCGATGTTTGGCCTGAAATGTAATCACATTCTGCTCAACAGTAACCTTCAGCAGCGTCGTACCAAAGCCGAACAATTCCTTCGATACCTCATTATACATATGAGAAAGCAATTTCTTCGTTTCGTTAGCGTTTATCGGTAAGATGACTATCACCTGCCAAACTATCGTTTGAGGTAATTATATATACTTTTTTTTGATTGCACAAGATAATATTCGGATTTTGCACAAAAAAAATGTTTTTTCTTATTAAATAGTACATTTACTCACCAATACACGAATTATAAAAATAAGCAATAAAGATTTCAATATATTCATATAACTTTTTATCCAATCCAGCACCTTCTATTAATGAAAACATTTTCAGAGAAATAAGCACAAGATTGAAAACAGTTGATATAACCTTGCATCGCATTGAAAACGCTCTCAAAGGGATTTAATATAGCTAGTATAAAGCGATAGAAAATAAAGAGTATCAAAGGCTCGTTAAATGAGGGAGGAATCATTATGAAGAAAGCTTTCGAGAAAGCGCAGCAGTTCGGTAAATCTTTTATGCTCCCGATTGCCGTTTTGCCAGCAGCCGGTTTATTGCTCGGAATTGGCGGTGCTCTTTCCAATCCAAATACAGTTGAGGCTTATCCATTTTTAGACTTTGCTTGGCTGCAGGCCATTTTCACGATCATGAGTTCTGCAGGAAGCATCGTATTCGGCAACTTGCCGGTTATTTTTGCCGTAGGTGTTGCAGTAGGCCTGGCACGTTCGGATAAAGGAACGGCTGCATTGGCAGCGATGATCGGCTATTTCGTCATGAACAGTTCAATAAATGCACTGCTTCAAATAAACGGGGAACTTGCCAAAGAGAATTTGGCAGGTGCCGGACAAGGAATGGCGGTCGGGATCCAGACACTGGAGACCGGTGTGTTCGGCGGGATCGTAGTAGGGATCGTTGCCGCACTTTTGCACAATAAATATAATAAAATTCAGCTTCCGCAAGTGTTAGGGTTTTTCGGGGGTTCCCGTTTCATTCCCATCGTCGTTTCCTTCGCATCCATCTTGGTTGGAGCCGTGCTTTTTATCGTATGGCCTTATTTCCAACTTTTCATCAACCAATTAGGTGCGCTGGTAACGAGCACAGGTACGATCGGGACTTTCTTTTACGGATTCATATTACGGATGCTCGGGCCTTTAGGGCTGCACCATATTTTTTACCTTCCCTTCTGGCAGACAGCTTTAGGCGGAACGATGGAGATTAAAGGGCAGCTTGTCAGCGGGACCCAGAACATCTTCTTTGCCCAATTGGCCGACCCAACTACCGTCAAGTATTATGAGGGTGTTTCCCGGTTCATGTCGGGACGGTTCATCACGATGATGTTTGGTCTGCCTGGCGCTGCATTGGCCATTTACCACTGCGCTAAACCTAAAAATAAGAAAATCGTGGCCGGTTTGCTGCTTTCAGCTGCCTTGACCTCTTTCTTAACAGGCATCACCGAACCGCTTGAATTCAGTTTCTTATTTGTCGCACCGATCCTTTATGTATTTCATGCCTTGTTTGACGGACTTGCCTTCATGATGGCAGATATATTCAATATAACGATCGGTCAAACCTTCTCAGGAGGATTTATTGATTTCACCTTATTCGGGATACTCCAGGGCATCAGTAAAACAAACTGGATTTATGTACTTTTCGTCGGAATTCCGTGGTTTTTCCTATACTACTTCACTTTTAAATTCTTGATCAGGAAGAAGAATTTGAAAGTGGTTGGCCGTGAAGATGATGAACAGGCCGCTGTTACACAAGTAACGGCATCTGAGAGAACCCAGACCATCGTTAACGGATTGGGCGGACAGGAAAATATCGAGATAGTCGATTGCTGTGCAACCCGTCTCCGTGTCACGGTAAAGGATGAATCATTGGTGAAAGAAGACGTCATTAAACAAACCGGTTCAAAAGGTGTCGTAAAAAAAGGAAACGGCATTCAAATAGTTTACGGTCCCCAAGTGACGATCATCAAAAATGAAGTGGAAGAATTCTTGGGTCATTGAGAATATAGACAACGATAAGGACGTGTTAAACATGCAACAGGTGCTGGATAAAATTCACAAAGGCTTAATTGTATCATGTCAAGCATTGGAGAATGAGCCGCTGCACAGCTCTTTCATTATGGGACGCATGGCCATTGCTGCCAAAGAAGGCGGTGCGAAGTGCATTCGCGCAAACTCTGTAGCTGACATAATGGAAATCAAGAAAAATGTGGACCTTCCAGTCATAGGGATCATTAAACAGGTGTATGGACAAAACGATGTCTATATCACTCCCACCATGGCCGAAATTGATGCATTGATGGAAACCAAAGCGGAAATCATTGCGACGGATGCTACAGCCCGGGTAAGGCCGGACGGTAAAACGTTAAAGCAGTTTTATGGTGAAATAAGAGCAAAATATCCGGATGTCCTGCTAATGGCGGATGTATCCACCATTGAGGAAGCCAAATACGCGGACGATTTAGGATTCGATATTGTGGCGCCCACTTTATACGGCTATACGAACGAAACGCTCGGCAAGAAAATATATCAGGATGACTATGCTGTGCTCAAAGAGATTGTAAAAGCAGTGAAACAAGCGAAAGTGATCGCGGAAGGAAATGTCATCACACCAGAAATCGCCCGCTCTGTATTGGATATGAACGTCCATGCAGTAGTGGTGGGCGGTGCCATTACCAGGCCGCAGCAAATCACCAAAAGATTCGTGGATGCCATCCAAGAATAGAACATGGCATAGTAATGAAAAGACCCAGACTGGCAACAACAGTTTGGGTCTTTTCTTTTTCATATTCCTGTTTCCATTCCTCCGGTTATTGACGTACCTACTGGATACATTAAACTATAAATACAGATAAGAAATCCGAAATGGGTGATCAAATGGAATACCTAGCAGAAAACCTCATATATGGCATAGAATGCAGCATGGACAAGTTCACCAAAACAGAGGAAGAATTGGCCCATTATATTCTGCAGCGCCCTGAAGAAGTAAGTCAGTTAACGATCAGTCAAATAGCTAAAAAGCTTCATATTTCACCTGCAACCATTACGCGTTTCTGCCAGAAGTTAGCCTTTTCTGGGTTTAATGAGTTCAGGCATGAGTTAAAAAGGTTCGTAGATCTCCAAAGTACGCCGAAAAACATGAAGAACATCAAGCAGGTGGATTATTTCGCTAAACTGTATCAAGATCACTTAGGTATCATTGATAATACCTTTCATATAACGACATATGACAATATCCAAAAAGCTGTCTCTTTCCTTACAAAGGCAAATAAGATTCATGTATATGGAATAGGGAGTTCTGGTATAGCCGCCCAGGAGTTCAAGTCCAAGTTCTTTCGTATCGGCTTAACTGTCGAAGCCATTACAGACCCCCATCAGTCCATGATGGATGCAGCTTTAAGTAACGAGAATAGTGTTGTCATCGGCATTTCCATTTCCGGAACGACGAAAGAAGTGATTTCTGCAGTTAAAATCGCAAAGAAGCAAGGCGCATGCATCTTGGTCTTTACTGGAGATAAGAATTCCGCGCTCTCCCAGCTTGGCGACCTAACACTATTGGTCACAAGCAAAAACAGCATGCATATGGGACAAAACATCTCTCCATTGCTTCCGCTCCTATTGCTTTTTGATTTATTATATACAGAGTTGGTAGCTAAAGATTATAAAAACCGGATAAGCATCAGGGAAAAGACTTTAAAGGTATTAACCGAGAACGACTGACTTTCGGCATCTGAAAGTTACCAGCGATAGTCCTTTTCGTTATTCTTCATAAAGAAACTGCATCTCCAATTGGGATGCAGTTCACTTTTATTCCTTTTAAACTAAATTCCTTATTACTGGCATGGAACGTTCTTGAAGGCTCTCCGAAAGAAGACTATACGCCACTACTTTATTCTTGTACTGTTTGACTACGTCCACATGGTCGTTGTAAATGAACACATATAATCTAACATCGTTTTTCCCTCTTTTTACATCCATTATAATGGGAGTCCCACTGTTCTCTGGATGTAAAAACAATTTCTCGTTCCCGGGAAATATATGATTTTTTTTCAAAAACTTAGCTTCGTTAAAATAATTAAGCACTTGAATTTTACCTTCACCTTCCAAACGCTTTCCATCAAAGGTCACGATTGCATCCGCGTCACTAATTTCTGAATGTATTTTAAATTTACTCATAATCCAATTCACGGCATCGGTTGGAAGACAGGTAACCAATAATTTAAGCAAACTTAAGATAATTGTCAAAATCAATACAGGCCATGTCATATTTGATCATCTCCACTACAACTATTATTTAATGATTCATCTATATATTTTTCATCCATAATTATGTTGAAAGGATTTTTCACTCAGCTTGCAAAAGTATTGTTTCCAGGTATCGATCAGATTCTTTTTGTTCATATTTTCGTCATGTTTGTGAACAAGTTCACATTCCTATTCATTTTGATAGGCTATTACGGTATCTTAGGCTGATTTTATTACGAAGTAGATGATGCCCACAGTTAATACTAGGGCGAGACCGATATAAATATAACTAAGGTTCAATAAATTTCCTCTCGTTGCTGCAGAATAATCACTATCACTTTTCCCCGTTAATGAAAGGGTGCCGACCAGGGCAACTAAACTAATGACCACCACTGCTATTACACTTACCGTCATGAATCAACGCCTCCCAATATTATTTTCCATTTCCTTGATTTAAGATCACACCAAATCTCATCGTATATCGCAGTGTAACTACATTAAGATTGCTCTTTGTGTTTACTGAGTAAATATATTAGTAAAACCCTTCCCCTCTATAATAAAAGAACAACCATTTTTAGGACCATCCAATTCAGTGAAATTTCCACCATCCACTTGTTGATTTCCACTCCAGGTACTCGCTTTCCGCGGGCGGTCCGGGAGCCTCCTCAGCGCAAGCGCCTGCGGGGTCTCTCTTTGACGCGCTTTTCCCGCAGGAGTCTCGTACCTTCCGTTCCAATCAACTTGGTTTTATTTAGATAGAACCCTTTTGTTTCCAAACTAGATAATAATTTTTGCCGACAGCTTTTTTGTGGGTTTGTAAAATAGGAACATTGATTTTCACTCCAGGCACCCGCTTTCCGCGGGAGTCTCGTACCTTCTGTTCCAATCAACTTTGTGTTTTTAAAAGAAGAAACTGATGGCACGTCTTATACCAAACCCTCTTTAAGACTAGTTTATCCTTCATGTTTTTTTCCTGTAATCCTTAATGGATGGTAGAAATTTACAACGCTCCTGCCGAAAAACTGGCTAGCCGAGACCCCACAGACGCTTGCGTCGAGGAGGCTTGGCAGACAGTCGGCGGAAAGGGAGCGGATTTCTGAAATCAACACTTTTTAATAAAAAAACTGCAGGCAAATTGATATTTCATCAAGTTTGTCTACAGTCTGGAATCATATGATTATAAACTTTTTACCGCCTCTGCAAACCTTTTGATGCCTTCGTGAATGGAATCCTCATTTTCCCTTCCAAATGTAAAGCGTACGTATTCCTTATTTGTACCTAGCGTTGAACCCGGAACATATATGACTCCTCTTTTGATGGATTCCTCCAGTAACTTTATTTCGTTCAATGGCACTTTCAGCTTACACCACAAATGAATTCCGCCATTTGGCGAATAATAATCTACTTCCTTTTGCAGGAATTGTTGAAGACTCGAAACCATTGCATCCCTTCTTTTTCCCAGTTGCCTCCTTAAGCCGGCAAGATGGGCAGGAAAATAATCTGAATCCAAAAAATCATTCGCTATCCATTGAGTGAATGATCCATGACCGAAGTCAACCTGCTGCTTAGCATCCGATAGTCTATCTATGACTGATTTCGGTCCAATGATCCACCCAATTCTTAAACCGGAAGCAACAATTTTTGATAAAGAGCTTATGTATAAAACATTTCCGTTGTTGTCCATCGATTTAAGAGTGGAAATTTCTTCCCCGGCAAAGGACGTTAAACTATAAGGATCGTCTTCTATGACCGGTATTCCATATTCGGATGAAAGCTCAAGAATCCTTTTACGGCGGTTGATATGAAGGACAGTTCCTGTAGGGTTTTGAAATATAGGGTTCAAAAAAATCATCCTGATCCGATGTTTTTTATGGAGTTCCAGTAAATCCTCTGGGTTGATGCCATCTTTATCAACCGGCAAAGGAAAGGTTCTTAGCCCTGCGGATTGATAGATGGGAAGGTTGTAACTATATGATAGATCTTCCAATACAACGGCATCCCCTGGCTTTAACAAGCATTGGACCACCAGATGCAGGGCTTGCTGTGCACCAGAAGTAATGAGTATAGAAGATGGATCCGTGTCAATTCTCCTATACTGTTTAACATGATTGGCTATCGTTTCCCTTAAAACCGCATTGCCTTGAGGATGATCATAACCTAAGCTACCAATGAAGGATCTATTGGAAATGATTTCACGCAAGGATTGGACTGGAAATAAGTCTTCTGAAAGCTCCCCGCTAGCTAGGTTAATAAGGTTATGCCCTTCCGTCTCTTTACGTATTTTTTGGGTTACTGGCATATTGGGCAAAAAAGATCCCGCTTCGATATATCTATTCCAGCTAGGGATACGTTTTCGGGTAATTCCCCAGATATCCTTGCTGATCATCGTTCCGCTTCCTTTTTTTCGTTCAATCAGCCCATTCGCTTCCAATTCATCATAAGCCGCAACAACTGTACTTCTGTTAACTCCCAGTTCACTTGCCAGGAAGCGTTCAGACGGTAACGGCTTATCCAATAGGAACGTTCCATCAGCTATGCCACTCTCGATGTAAGCGGCTATTTGTTTATATAAAGGCTTCTTGGATTTTCTGTCCGTTTTCCATTCCATAAGCTACATCCTTTAAAATGTTTAGTTAAAAGCGTACTGCATTAATAACTTTATCTACTATTCATTCAGTATAATCTTCAGCAGAGATTATTGCACTCTGCCACACTGTAATATAAAAACGAAAGCCTCCATTCCTTAAATGAAATGGAGACTTTCGTTTCGTCTTCTTCAACTATGCAGACTACCCTTCAGCCAAGGGCGGTTCAGATAGTGTCCGATCGGGATTTGAATCAGGCTCGTTTTCCTTTGCGGGCCGTCTATCTTATAAAGTTCATCACACATATTCACATCAAAGCCGAGCAGCGGGTGCCCATTCATTCCGAGGGCTGACGACGCCAGCAGTAATTTCTGAACGAGCATCCCCGCCTCCATTTGCTGGATGCGGTATCCTCTATATCCAAGTTGCGTTTTGGAATGGTCCCGCTCACCAACTACATGTATGCAGATCGGCACTTGCTGAAAGTTCATGATATCGAGGGACATTCCGTATTGCAATAGGAGCCGATGATCTCCTGGTTGTATCTGCCGTAATGAATGTGTCATGCTGTCATAATGGTAGGCACCATCTTGTATGTCTTCCACATTATATAAACAAGCATAGAGGGATACGCGATTTCCGTTGTTCCCGTTTGTTCCATCCAAGTCATTTCGATAGGAGAACGAAGCGGTTGCCTCCTGCAGGAGAGCGGCCAGTTGCGATTGACTGACTTTCCCGAGTACAAAGTCCATTTCAGGTGAAAACCGCTTCCGGCAAACCGATGCGAAGTCATAGCACAACCGCTTCACGATAGGAAGGGCTACAATTTCCCCTTCTGATTCCGCCCCATTCTTTGGATGGATCCGCCGGAATGATTGGGTGGATTCGATCATGGATGCTTCATTCATTTTGGTCAGCATCGGAAATTCCCTGATCCTCTGCGACCGAACATAGTGTTCAGTCTGAATTCCCTTCAATTCCAGCAATAATTCCGTCGAAGTGACAGGTCGGTCCATACTTCCTTCTTCCCTAAATCTCCAAGAAGGCTCTGCCGATAAGGGGATTGCCGCATACGTGCTCTCTTCCTCCTCCGAAAGCCCGAGCAGATGATTGATGGCCCGATCAAGGAATTGGAAGTACACCCCGGCAGCGATTCCAAAGCGTTTCGCCACTTCGAGCAACTGTCCAAGAAGCACGCCTGCATCAAGACCTTGCAGACGGTATGAAAAGTTATTATATTTATAGAAGTTTTTCCAAAACATCGTCGATACGAAAACCGTGCCAAAGCAAGCGGACATATCAATGGTTCCACCAAGAGCCTTTGTTATATATGAATCGAAATTCCCTTCCCGCAGCAAAACCAGCCGGTGGTGTGCCGCATCATAATGGTATACGCCAGCAGGTAATCCCTCAATCTTCAAATATACGTATAATTCGCTTGGATACAAAGCTCCCCCTGATGGCGGAAAACGCCGGAATGACTGCATGAGGTCCTCAGATTCCGAGGATCTCGGTACCTGACTGACTTGGGTCAGGCCATAGGCATACCAGAGGAAATGACCGATTCCTTCGAGGTCCTGCTTTGAAGGCCCGCTTTCCCCCTCGAGCGTCAGCGGCACCTCCAATGATAGCGGAACAACAGGCAAGTCACGGTAAAGCTTATACGTTAGCGGCGCATCATCCCAATCCACTTCCCAATTTGGCGGACTTGCCTTTTCGATATCAAAATGTAAATTGTGCAAAAATGCCTCTAGACTCATCCTCCAACCTCCTACGTCACCGCTTATGGAAAAGGATGCGGATGCGGATTGAGCTGTTCGAAATCAAGCGGCCGTTCAGCATATCCAAGTTCCATCGGAACCCTCAGTATTCTCTCAAGCCCCGTTATGCGGGTAAGATGATGGCCGAATGTCATCGGCAGCATCCCCGGAATCAGGACTTTCACGCAATGTAATCCATTCCGTGCAATTTCCGGTGTCGTCTGATCCACCACAATCACCTCGAGTTGCAATCGGCGGAACTGCTGAAGGATTTCCTGCAAATCTTCCGTCAAGTCCGGATGGTTCACCTTTTCCCCGTATTCTTCAGCGAAAGTTCGCATCGGGCGGTCATCATCCAGGAGAAACTGCAGTCGCTCTTCGGCTTGCGGTAAACCGTACAGCATGCCATGATCATCCATTTTCCGTACCAGTGAGGAATCCTGCAGCATTTTCTCAACCTCATCCCGGTTCTCTTCCAATTTATCGTCAAGTGTCAGCATCATGCCGGCCAACTCGAATACCGCGCTTTTCACAGCCCGGACCGGGTCGAGATGGGCCCCTGCCGCACAGATGATATTCAATCCTTTCTGTTTCCTGTTTTTCGCCAGCGCCCATACGCTCGGTATACCATGTTCCATTGTCGAATTAAATAAATGGATATCATATCCCGCTGCCGCCCTTGCCCTGTCAATCATCAGCTCAAGTTCTTTGTCATTTGCAGAATAAGGGTCAAGGCGTGTGAGTGGCAGCTGCGCATACCAGGTCAGCAGGAACGAATCACGTTCGACCACTTCCATGATGCCGTAGAAAATGGCCTCCTCCAAACTTCCCCCTAAAGCACAGCCATTGGAAGTTTCATAGACAAATCCATGACCGCAGCCCAAGCTGTAATAGGAAAGCAATTCCGGGACCAAGATCGGCCGCTCTTGCAAAAATGAGTGGCCCCACACCCAATCTATCGAGCGGTCAGGATTAAACGGTTGAAACGGGAAATCAGGCTGTGAATAATTTTCCTTCGAGTGCACCCCGATCCTGATGGGATCGAGCGCAGAATCTTTCAGGTTGTTGTAGCTGTCATGAATGACTGTCCGTTTACCGCGGGGCTCCATTCCGCAATACCTTTCCAATCCCTCCAATATGGCAGTCATCTCACTGACCGCATATGAGAGAGTCCGGCCTGCCGCCCCCTCATCGCCTATGAACAAAGGCAAATTAACACTTACATCGGCAAATGGCGGCACAAGGTCTATCATTTTATTATTCAGGAAACCTGTGCGGTGGTCCAAGTAATCCTTGGCCAGCACTTCATTAAGCTCATCCATTGAACGGGTTCGATAACTATCGGGACTGATTTTCGGACTTGGCTGCAACGAAATCCTAGCACGCTCCTTTGAGTCATCAGGTAATGTTGAGCAAACAGGACACAATGGATCTGGTAAAAAGGAGTGCCAAGAACCATTCAGCGTTTTCAGGCTGATTAAAGATACATGCCCCTCCGAACGGGCGCGCTCTCCTTTCATCACCTTCCTTACCTCTGCACAAATCAAGTGGGCCATCTGTAAAAGGCCAGTGCGGGATGCCGCCGGATCACGCTCCATCCCCCCATTTTCCTGTAGCTGCTGGCGGATTCCCCACATTTCTTTTCGATCACGCCCGGCCATGAGATGCCTTTGGTCCGCACACTGTGAACAGCCAGGAACACCCGGGCGCACCAACGGCCCTACCACTCCCTCTCCAAATGATACGAACCCCCGCAGCCATGGAATGCCCGCTTTCCCTATCACCTCTTCCGCCTTTACATGGACAGCGGGATTCCAAGCATCTTGCAGCAGAAGGACCATCGCCGTCGTTTGCCGGATTCCTGCCTCGAAATCGGTTTGGCGATTCACCTGATATTGGCCGGACAGGTACCCATGAACATGGTCGGCCAACACTCCTTCCCCGACAAGCAATATGTCAGTTTTCACCCTGATTCCTCCTCTCGCAAAAACACCCCGAACACACCTGCCATTTCTTCCTTCAAGAAAGGTTCTAGATTTAATTCGAAAACATGGATTCGCTTACTGTTCTTCTTCAAAACTTGAATGGCGGACTGTACTAGTTCGGAATTCCCTTTCACCCCGCATGAAGGAATCACAAGATCCACCTTTTCTTCTTCAAGAACAGGTGATGCCACTAAACCTGGAGCTGTTAAGCAAACGGTCTGGTTTTGGACTTTCATGACGGCCTTTTGCAATGCGTTCCGTAATGCGATCGTTACATTCAAACCGACAGCCCCGGACCAGCCATCGCTCGTTCCTGCCCAAACTACCGGGAAACCGGACACTTCCTCACCCAAGGCGATGATCGGATCTCCCTGCAGCCGGGTCAACGCTTGTAGATAATACCTGCAGCGCTCATCTTCCACTTGAGCCAATTGCACCGTCACAAGTTTCTCTTGGTTGAACCGCTTATTTAAAAACTCTGTATCCAAACTGCTTTGCAATCCACGGCAGACACATTCAGCAAATGTTTCCCCTGCTCCGACACCGATCGATTCCTTTATTTCATCTGCTCCCTGAAGCGAAGGAAGAGTCGCAACGAGCTGGCTGAGTGTTCGGGATGCATATGCTTCAACTCCTGCAAGACCGGTTTCCCGCCTCGCTTCCTCATGCGTCAGATCTGAACGGATGATTTCAGTCAGGAGTCCGGCCGGACCGGACGACAGCGGATCCACGACCTGAACGCGGCATTGAGCCAGCGGCAGCTGTTTTAAATCCCCCTCATCCCAACGATGAAAGATACCGGATTCCGCGGATGTCAACCGGCTGAAATACATAAATACTTTCCCCGGTTCAACCGGGTCCGAATTCTGTTCAAGCCGCCGTTCAAAATCTTCAATCCATGCAGCAGTCCCATTACCCGTCACGCCAGGGTGGGGAATGAACGGATGCCATTTTCCCTCCAATGTATCCATATCCAGCAGATAAAATTGATTGGCTTGTTCTGCTGTCGTAACGCCTGTAGCGTCTTTAAACCATTCAAATACCATTATATTGGCTAACATCGCTCCGGCTGTGGCGGAAAAGGAAGATGATGCCTGATTCTTTTCAAGCTCACCTTGATGTAAACGATGCCACGCTGACTCCCAGCAGCCCTTGGAATCCGGATGGACGAGCGGACCAGCCATGCCTACTTGATTGATGATCAATGCAGGAAACAGGGTCTTTTCCCCTTGCCTGCAAACCGAATGAAGTTTTCTTAATTCCTCTATATCACCCTCCTGTGACACATATAAGATCGAGTCAAAAGGCCGCACGATCTCCCGCCATTCAATCCCTGTTCCCTTTTCAAGCATGACCTCCTCTATGGCAACCTCGTCGTCTGTCTTACGCGCATGTGCCACGATCTCGTTCAATCTTGTTCTATTGGTCGGTACTGTGTCCGTAATGAAGATATGGAAAGCAGGCAATCCGGATTCGATCATCGAGGACACCAATGAAAGGAACAATGGGCCAGAGCCTATGGCCAACGCCTTTTTCTTTCGATAAGTTTCAAAACGGTAAGCCCCGGAATCGCCGCAGCTTTCCAGGAACTCGATTTGCGAAGCATACCTTTCAAGAACTTGATTCCTTAATTGATGGGGACTGTCCTGACTTACATCCCGAACAAACCCATTCCCATACAAAACCTCGGCAATTTCCATCACCCGGTTCCGGTATGGGCCAGGCAATCCATCCGTCAACTCGCTTAATGTATGGTTCCCGTTGAACATCGGTAATAACTTTTCAATCCACTGAACGATCGAGGCGCCCTCCATACGGAACGAACTTATGTTATTCCTGAAATACACACCTCTGTTTGGTTCCGGAAGAAAAAACGTATCCCTTTTCACTTTCAAACGCATAGAAGGGGTTAAATTAACCATTCCGCTCCTCCTAACCCGATGCATTCTAAGTACTGCTTTTAGCACAGCACTTCACTTCAATCCTATGTACGACAATTTGTCTCTTATGTCTAATACCATAAAGAAAAGTCCCTGCATATGCAGGGACTTTTCTTTAGAAGACCTGAAACCTTAACCGCCGCAACGTCCGCAACGACCGCCACACCCTCCGCAACGTCCGCATCCACCACAGCGTCCACAGCGTCCGCAACGTCCGCCGCAACCAAAGCAGCCAAAGCACAAGAAGCAGCCAAAACAACCAAAGCAACCGCCAACACCAATGAATTGCCGGGACGAATCATCCAGATTGTACTGGTTTTGCTCCCAAGGAACTGGCTGAGTCACCTGGAAATCATCGACATTCAGATTTTGCAATTGATTTTGAAATTCATACATTTTTTATAACCTCCGTGTATTTATTAATAAGGCAAATCTTAAAACAGGTACTCGAAACGAAATGGTCAGGGAAAGAACAGCACATCAAATACTCCCTCCAACAAAATATGTAAGGGGATTGGGTATTGCTACTGATTACAACGCCCATTTCCCATTAAAAGGCCAATGAAAAAGCAGAAAACCGGAAGGGTAATACCCTTCCGGTTTTCATGATCGCCTCTTAAATTAGCTTTATGTATAGCTCTTTCAATCGAAGTCAGGTTAGTTCTGCAGTTGTTCATAACGATTCCAGTTGACCGTTTTTTCCAGCACGATTGATATCAATACTCCCATTATGAGCCCATTCGTCAAAAAGGGCTGTAATAGCGCGGGCAGGTTCGAAAATGCATTAGGCAGGACATTCATCAAACTCACGCCAATCAATACTGGTACGGCAAGCCTGAATATCGTGTCTGAAGTGAAATGCTGACCTTTGACGCTGTTGAATGCCGTACCGAACAGCTGAAGGTACGCAACGAACAATACTGCATTCCCGACTGTTATCGGCATCGTGGCCAGGAAAGAGATGAAAGGGGGAATGAGGCCAATTATGGTCAATAACATGCCCCCAAGCAAGAAGGGCTTCCGCTCATAGATTTGAGTGCTCTGCAAAAATCCGATCGATGAAGTAAAGGGTGTATACGGAACAAGGCCAAGCAACGGAGCGAAAATGGTAAATCCGCCAGTCATGAATAAAGAATTTCGATACTGCTTGTGTTCTGCTTCATCACCGATTAATTCCGATGCAGCCTGAATGGATGCGAACGTGTTGCACAAATTCAGCAATCCTGCAAAAAAGGAAATCGCTATTATCCCGAATTGAAGGTTTGGAGCACCTAATGGGAAAAATGAAAAAGCGGCACCCGTCGATCCCATTTCTCCCCCGGCCTCCGGAAATAGCAACTCGTAAAAAATCCATCCCACTATGATCCCGATCAATATCGAGAAATTGCTTATCGTCCTTGGTCCTTTTATTTTCAATATACTGACTAGAAGTACAATCCCCACTGACAGGAAACTGACCGGGATGTTAATTTCCCCATTCTCCGTAATCCCCAGCATCCCCTTAAAAAAGACAAAAATGAGCTGGAACGTCAGAAGGAATAAATAAACCGTCATGACCATGGGAGTGAAAATCTTCTGGACATGAGAAATCAGGTTGAAGGCAGAAATAATGAGGGTCACGACACCCGCGGCAAAGAGGCCAGTAGCAATGCCCCCTCCTATTTCAGCATAACCGAGCCCTATGGATGGTGCAGATAACCCTAAATTCAGCATCACTCCCCACAATAGACCGGAGTGTCCTTCCATAAGCGGATACTTATGCCCCTTCCACCCCTGAAACACGCAAGCGATCCCGGTGAAAATGAGCGAGCTTCTCATGGTCATTTCCGTAACATTGGGAGGAAGATCAAAAGCTGCGCCAATCGATATGGGCACAACTACCGTATTTGCAAAAATAAAAAACAACCATTGAAAAGAAGAAAATAGAGTCACAGAAGATCTCCAACTTTTCATAGATTCCATCTCCTTTGAACATGATACTTTTCAAACTCATGGTGAATTTCACTTGTCCTTCCCTTGAAAAAGGCGATAGGACATCACCATGTTAATAAACGCGGTCCCGGATGGTCCGCTGCTGCATTGCTGGACATATGAATTATGTCATATGACCTTTGCAGATGCATGAGAAATGATAACGTTCCCATTAATAGTAACAAAGACTGCGGCTCCCCGCTAATTTGTTTGCTTGATTAAGGTTTCATGGCCGGCAAGCAAAAGCAAGACATTTTATAATATAAAGACATGGGAGGGCAACCCATATAGCCAAAAAAATCACTTTCACAGCATATAACATATGTAAATAAAAAATACACGGAAGCCGCCAAAAACGAAAAAGGAAATCCGGAAATATCCAGAAATCCTTTTTTGGTTCAGTCCTACCGTTCAATGGACTGCTTTTGTTTATATAGTGAACCGGAAACCAAGTTCCCCTTGTAAATGACCGCTTTACGTTCCGAACGCCTGGCAACCGCCTCTGCAGAACAACTTGCATCAATTAACACCAGACTTGCGGCATCCCCAACTTTCGGCCATAACTGGTTACCCTTATCATCCTTTTTCCGCCAGTTATATACCCGAGTGTCCGGGAAAGCGAGACTTCATCAATCCATTTGAAACGTTCTGCGAGCCTTCCTGCCCTCTCAAAGATGTCACCATTCCCAAGAGGGGACCATACATCAAAGATATTATCATTTCCTACTGATACTTCAACCCCTCTTTCATGTAATAGATCAACAGGGGGCATCTGCCTGTTACAACCCAAAAAAAGCGACCAGCAAAAAATAAGGATGGCCTGCCTGCTTTCGATCTGTATTGGAGGATTGGTTTACGTTGCCACACTCTTCTATTCCCCCAACCTATTGGAGCTCTTATTTTATTCAGGCAATATATACTCGGCATTGCTGGCACCAATCCTGGTTATCGTATTCAGTAAAGGAAAAGTCGATGATTACATACCGATAAGTGCGGTCCTGGCGATTGTGGCTTCATACATCATCCAGCCTCATGTAAGTGAATTCCAAAGCATATGGTTCAGTGGATTGGCTTCATTGACGATCCTGGTGATTTGTACGATCCTTAGCCTCATCAAGAACAAATGGAGGATCGTAAAAACAAAACCATGAATACGGCCAACCCCATTCATTATGCATGAATGGGGTTCTTCTTTAATCTCGTAATAACTTAGCTAGCCACCTTCCTGAAATACCGATAAACCTTTTCTAGCTTTTGGGTTTGTTTCCCCTTAGGGCTTTCCATATTCCCGAATTCGAAAAACTTCACTTTCTTGATCCCGACAAAATTGAATAGTGCTCTTTATGCGCATCATTCAACCAGAGAAGAGGATACTTTGCAGGTCCCTTCATCGTGGACACACATACGACCGACTTTCCTTTCAGAAGGCCTTCCGGGAACAAGCCCTTTTTATCCCTGTAGGCAAAATTCGCAGAAAATAATTGATCGATGTATCCCATCAGCATAGCCGGAGGCCTCCCCCACCAGATCGGATAGACAAAGACAATCTTGTCAGCCCAAGTAATTTGATTTCTATATTTTTCAAGCTGAGGATCACGATGCATATCACGCCTTCTTTTATGCTCATTGAATTCCAAGAGCGGATTGAAGCCCTCTTCATATAAATCCAAGACCTGCAGCCCCTTTATGTTCGGGTTCTCCTTACTTCCTTTGACGACTTTTTCCAAAAAAGCATGGCTTAGGCTTTTATGATTTGGATATGTGTAGATGACCAGCATGTTCATGACGCACCCCCTATTTACTTATCATTTGATAACAATCATATAACACCATCTTTTTTGTTATCAAATGATAATTGTATTTTGATAATATTTTTGATATCTTCTCAGTAAGAGGTGAAAGTTATGGACAAAAAAGCTCTTTTTGAAAAAATGGTCACATTTACAACTTCCGTACATCAAGTGACACACGAATTGACCCAAAACGCCAAATCTGATTCCATCACGCCTGTACAATATAAAATTCTTGAATATATAACCGTCAGTCAGCCTGTCACACCAAGTGAAATCAGTGACTGTCAGCATATCTCCATGCCTAACACGAGCCGTGAACTGAAAAAATTAAGCGAAAAGAATTTAATTGAAAAAATAAGTGATTCGGAAGATAGACGGAAACAATACATCCGCCTTACCAAAGAAGGGGAAATCATGATGAACGAGGCTTTTGCAATCGTGGAATCCCGTTTCCAAAGCCGGCTGCAACATGCATCAAACGAAGATTTAGCGGAGATTGACCGTGCCCTGGACATTCTTCAAACAAAACTTTTTTACTGATGAACACAAAAAGAGCTCCCGCAATTGAAGTTGACGAAGAATCGACTTCAATCGCGGGAGCTCTTACATTATCTCCATGCATGTTTCATTATCAGGTACCGCAAAATGTCCGGTAAGGTTTTGTTGACTCAGGCAGTGCGGCGTATTCTGCTTGTTTTTCGCAGTGTGCATAAGGATTTGCAAGAACATCCAACAGCCGTTCCATCACGGTGTAGTCCTCTTGTTCCACTGCCGCCTCCAAAGCCTCTTCCACCCGGTGGTTCCGCGGGATCACTGCAGGATTGCTGCTCTGCATCAACTGATTCGAAGATTCTTTCGATTCTTTCTGCCTCCCTAGCCTCGCCTGCCAAAGTTCCTGCCACTGGGCGAATTCCGGTGTCCCGAAAAGGACCGTATCCTCCTTTTTATCAAAGGTCAGAGCACGGAAAGTATTGGTATAGTCGGCACCATGCTTCTTCATCATGCTGAGGATGCCATTAATAAGGGCCTCATCCTGAGTCTCTTCGTTAAATATCCCCAGTTTCGCCCTCATTCCCGCTAACCAATTGGAGTGATACAGATCATTAAAAACGGAAATCTTATCTTGGGCCAGTGTAACGGCCTGATCCTCGTCATCATGCAACAGCGGCAATAGGGACTCAGCGAACCGTGCAAGATTCCACCCCCCAATTACCGGCTGGTTTCCATAGGCATAGCGGCCTTGCCTATCAATTGAACTGAATACGGTTGCAGGGTCATAGGCATCCATGAAGGCGCAAGGGCCATAATCGATGGTTTCCCCGCTGATCGTCATGTTGTCGGTGTTCATCACTCCATGAATGAAGCCGACCAGCTGCCATCGGGCAATGAGCTCAGCCTGACGCTTGACCACTTCCTGCAGCAGCGAAAGATAACGGCTTTCATCGGCTTCAATGTATGGAAAATGACGCTCAATGGCATAATCGGCAAGTGTCCGGAGTTCCTCGATCGTGCCCCATTTTGCAGCGAATTGAAAAGTTCCGACACGAAGATGACTCGAAGCCACACGGGTCATGATCGCACCAGGCAGCCCGGTTTCACGAATCACCGTTTCACCGGTCGTCACCACTGCCAGACTTCGGGTGGTAGGAATGCCGAGCCCGTGCATCGCCTCGCTGATGATGTATTCGCGCAGCATCGGGCCAAGTGCAGCCCGTCCATCGCCACCGCGGGAATATGGCGTTCTTCCTGGACCCTTCAGCTGGATATCGACCCTCCCGCCTACTGGCAACACCTGCTCGCCAAGCAATATCGCCCGGCCGTCCCCTAACATGTTAAAATGACCGAATTGATGACCAGCATATGCCTGGGCAAGAGGCGAAGCACCTTCAGGAATCTCATTTCCGGCAAACACCGCCACACCATCCTCGCTTTGCAGCGACTTCACATCCAAACCAAGGGAATCCGCCAAACTCTCATTGAGAATGATCAACTCCGGTGAACGTACAGGGGTCGGGTTCGTGCTCGTGAAAAACTTTTCCGGCAGACGTGCATAGCTATTGTCTAAATTCCATCCTGTTTCATTAGTCATGGTTTCTCCTTTTCTTATTTTGACTTTTTTATAAAAGATATTTCGCTCCAGATTCAGTTAAAACACGCGATAAAACTAAGTTGCAGTCCATTTTTTAATGTCTGCTTCCAACAATTAATTATACCTTTTTTGCATAAAAATGGCTCTTTTAAAGTCGTGTTAAATCCATGACGCCCCAAGATTTCATAAAACGATTGCGGTCCTTAGAATGAAAGAAAGCAGGTACCCTTAATGGGTTGCTGCTTCAGAATGTGACAAACCCGATGAAATCATTCCACTCAAGCACTCGCTTTCCGCGGGCGGTCTTCCCTCGACGCGCTTATTCCGCGTGAGTCTCGCGCCTTCCGTTCCAATCAATTTTGTTCCATGCCTATAAACTCAAGTAGGCACCCTGTAGGTTCCTGCTTCGTTTCCTAAGATGCCAATAGTTATAATTTCATCGAAACATCAAAAAAGCCTGCCATTGATTCGGCAGGCTTTCTTCTTCTTCTCTTATTGGTTCCGTCCTCCACCCATTCGAAGGTAGTCTAATTCAGTAAAGTCAGGCTGATAAAGGCAATGCCAAATATACAGTACAGAATGAGGGTAAAGGGCTGGGGAAAAATAATATATACGATCATACTGATGATCATCAGCAGGATGCTGAAGGCATTTATCCTATCTCTCCACATACTCACCTTTGGTCAACTCCTTTTCCACAAGCGTAAGGTACATTTTCATCGCAAACTTCTTCCGGTGCTGCTGCCGGCTTTGAGGAACCACTTCTCCCACAGTCAAAGCGAACATCAGCAAAAATAGTTTCTTCTTCATCCTTTGTTTCTCTTTGTTATAATGGCTGTGTGCCTAATTTGGACTTTTTTCATTTTTCGTTAGTAAGTAAGCGACTGATAATTTATAATTATAAAATTGAACCCACTAAACAGCCATGTAGCCAAAATGATAAATTCATGAAAATAATTTTAATTTTCAGATTTTTTAAGGGGTATGAAGTGAATGATCTATAAAACTTTCAAGGTTGTATTGAGGACAATGCACAAAGGCCAAACCGAGGAATTCGCCTATGTATATGAAGGGAAAAGCCTGCTGATCGGCCGGGCAAGCCAGCACTCCAAAGCTGATTTCAGGCTTTACAATGACTTTGTTTCCAGGGAACATTGCCGGATTTATATGGAGGAAGGGCAGCTCCTCATTGAGGATTTGGCAAGCAAACACGGCACCTCCGTGAACCAGATGCCGCTCGTACCGGGCAATCCCTGTCACATTGAACCGGGGGATTCGATTACTTTGGTCAATGGTTTGATTGAATTCATAATCTCCATCGACAACGATTTAACAATGGATTTCACGCCGGTGAACCCCGAGTTCCTTCAAACCGTCGCTATCAATGAGCACCTTCAGACCGTGATCATCAATGAAGAAGCACCCATTAAAATGCCGACCAAGGAGTTCAATTGCTTTAAGCTGCTATATGAAAATTTGGACAATCTTATTTCAAAGGAAGAAATTGTCCAGCAAGTCTGGCCAGAGCGTGTCGGAGATCCCGAGCAAATTGTGACGGCAGAGGAAATCGCATCACTGCTGTACCGCGTACGGAAACGGTTAAATGGGCACTTTGCCATAAAAGCCGTCATTCAAAAGGGATATTATATGGAATCCATCCATTCATTCAATTTATCGGACTTATCATGACAATCATTCGAAAACATGAAAAAAGCATTGCGGATAACAATGCTTTTTTTCATGCTTATATTGGAGATGGCAAGTGTATATGCCCACGGTCCATTATCATTTCTTTGGCAAATCCAGATTAGTGAATTCATCGACTGGAACGATGTCTTCTTCCATATCCATCACCTTCAGCACAACCCGGTCTCCTACATTCGTCAACACCACATCAGATAGCGCATTGACACCTGGGTCCACCGAGAACCTCTTGGCATTGCCTTCGACGATTAAATGGAATACGTATCCATTCGAGAGATTGGCATCATTGATCCTCATTACCTTCCCCTTTATTTCTTTCATCTCAAATCCTTTTTGAGGCGTCACACCGCTCACCTTCCCTAAAGAGGCAATCAGTTTTTTATAATTGCGGAAAGCTTCGTCTTTCGTTTTCCCAAAGACCACTTGGGGATTATCGCTATTGGCATAAACGATCGCCACACCTTGGAACTTGCTGCCCTTTGTAACCGGAATCACATATGTGGGAGCACCGTAAATCGTATAGAAAATTCCATTAGTGGCTTTCCAGCCTGGATATTTGGACAAAAACTCACTCGCATTGGCGTTGGATTTTGCTTCCTTTCCGGTCAGAACGGACGTGACGCCTTTGTAGTACGTCATTTCACCGGTTTTCGCATTGAAAACACCATAACCTACAAGGGTTTTGGAGTTGCCTTTTGATTTAGCCCGGGTAAAGTCCACTACGTAAATCAATTCGCCTTTTTCGTTAAACGTAACCTGCATATTATCCTCATTAGGAATCAGGACATCTTTCTTGGGCCCAATCAGGGACTGGTTTTTCCAACCGTGAATATATTTTCCCCAGTAAGTCCAATATTCCAGGGCTGTTTCCAATGTGAATGTCCGATCTACCCATTTAGGTTCTTTTCCTTTTGGATAGTATTTCGTGTCCCCCGTTTCCGGATTCACCAATACCACCCCGTCCACCACGGGACCGCTGCGGTATTTCAAATAATGTCCGACTGAAGCTACGAAGAAGGGCTTTCCATCTTCATTCGGTTCCAAATATGAATCATGGATGATTTTATTCGGATATGCCTTGCGGATGGTCCTTTCCAAATCATGATCAAGGTACTGAGATGGAGCATACAGCATCTTCCCTTTGACAGTACTTGCCCCTTTATCCGTCGATACGGCGGAAATCAGATTATAACCTGGCGTGTATTCCGCTTTCCCGGCTTTTAAAAACCCGTCCATTTCAATAGGTGATGTATAAGCCAATTCATCATTGATATTGGTCAGACGGTATTCGCCTTCAGTGAAATATGATGCATTTTCTATTTTATTAATCGCCGCATCGCCTTTTGCGTCAGCCATTTTCACTGTAACGAGCGGCATGGTTTTTATATCTTGAACTTCTTCCAGCTCTTTTTTCTTATCGACCTTCGCCAATCCATGCAGATCTGCGGCAAATGTGAGCGGGTAAAACAGCATGATGATCCATGCGGCAATCAACACGACACCCATCAAACTGTTGAAGTGTACGTTCCAAGGTGTTTTTGGCTGCTTTGCTGCTTCATTTCCCCTCCGATTCCGTCGGGTGCTTGAAGATTCACTGGCCCTGTATATATACATGCTTGAATCGATGATGAGAATGAGCCCGAAAATAATGGCAAAACTTGAAAAGAATGCAGCGGCAGTAAGATCCAGCAGCATGATATCGATAACGAAAAACAATATCGCAGCAGAAACTAAAAGTCTCAGCACTTGTTCTATGAAAAAAGGTATATCTTTTTTGGTGATGGCGTTCGTCCATCTCTGCGGAATCAAGGAAAGTCCCAATATGGCAAATGGTATTTTCATTAAAATTCCTTTTAAGATGAAACCGAGTAGTGAAAGTATCATGGTTTGAAAAATCTCTCCTTGTCATGTATGTTCCTATTTACCCATTTTACCACTTTTGTGCAACTAATTTACTATTTTTTAAATCTAGCGAAATTACGTCAAAACTATCTGCTCCACTGATGCTACTTTTTCCGATTCAATGTTTATATAGACTCTAGAAAAGAATCGATGCCAAAGGGGGCGAAGCCTTATGATTTATGAAGAAACATACCGATACCTATTAAGAAATGTATCTTCCACTGAATTCGATACGTGTTTGTACGCCTTGCTCCACAGTGATTGGGATGGGGTCATCCAGTGCCCGCTTCATATGATGGCCCGGGGAGTCGGAACGACAGAAAAGTACTTAAGGCAAATCATCCATAAATTCACCGTACCACAAGGATCACTAAAAAAAGTGTTTGTGCCTGTTCATCTGGGTGAAGATGTTTTGTACAAGTTTAACCTTGGTCCTGCAAGTAATCTTGGCTATAACAGGAAGACGGACCGTTATTGCAAAAAGTACCGTTTCTTTTATAGCGCTGCTTTCAAGGCCCTAACGATTCATGGAAAACGGCTGTTGCTTATGGGTGCCTTCCGAATGTCCGTTTTGAAGTCTGAAGAAGTACTGTTCGATTATCATGAAATCGTTCCTGATTCCCGCTCGCCATTCACAAGGCAGCGCTTATTGGATGCAGTCGCTGCCATCCATGACGCTTTAGGCCATATCGTAAAGATTTCTTTTGCGAGCAGGGCTTTTTCAAAAAAAGAAATTCTGGTATTCAACTTTAACGAAGGCGTCTTGGATGAGTATAAGGAAAATAGGGCGGAACGGACATTGTTGCGGAGAACGATTTTTAACTCTGGCTACCTTGGGCATATCAATGATTCTGTATGCAGGGAATTGGAAAGGGTCGGCAAATATATTTTCCGTTCATTTCTGCAAGAAGCGACGAACATCTCCCATGATATCCAAAAGGAACTGCAGAAGTTAGCCCGTTTCATCTATTCTCATTCCCTTAAGAAATTTGGCCAGGCGCTTCCCGCCAATAAGCAGTTGCTTCTTGCCCCAAAACAAGCCTCTGCTTATTTAAGCAAAATCATGTACAATGAAGCATTGGAACAGATGGTCAAGTATGCCCACCAGGCAGAATCCATCAAAAGCCTGCTTGAACGCGACCATTTTCATAGAAACATCTCCGAGAAAGCCCTCCGCCGGGAAGTGAATGATTTGGAAATGGGTGAACATATCGAGCCCATTCTCCGTAAATACCATCAAGCGGACTTCATCCGCCATGTGCTGAACGACTGGTGCGAAACATGGCTCATTTCCCGTGTAAAGACAGTGACCGATGAATTCCGGGCGGAAGGAAAAAGGAAAAGTACCGATGATAAACAGGTCACGGCCGAATATATGGCCCGCATAAGAAACGATACATATGGCCAGTTGGACAGGCTGTTGACCTTGCTTCTCCAATTCGGCAATCATGCAGTGGCCCCGGACGTCCGGAACTTCCCTCTCACAAAGAAAAAGGAAACCCTCCAATCCTATTTCGCAATCCAAAAGGAGCGTCTCGATGTTCTCTCCATTTCCTCCTAAAAATCACACGCTTTTAATATGTTTTCCAAGAGAACGGCTCCGTTCTCTTTTTTTTGTAACAAATGCCGACTGTGAATTGCAGAATGAAGATTGTGGTTTGGTGATTGGCGCACTGTGGATTTCTCCTCTGAATTCGTGTGTTGCATATGGCCCTTGTGGATAAGGGAACTTGGGCAGCAAGTTGTTTTGACGGCAGGCCATAACACCTGTAAGGGCAGGGGCATTTAAATGGAGTTATTCCAAGGGTCTAAGAATCGGTCTAAATAAAGGAACTGAAAAAGGTTTTAATCATCAGTATGAATAAGGGGTTGAATCTCGGCAGACAAACAGGCCCCCATTTAGAATGGAAAGCCCTCATGATTTGTTACGGTATTAATAATAGTTTCCCCGAACTTTTCCTGCTTTCAAGAAGTCGATGTGCATCCGCCCCATTTTTTAACGAAAAAAGAGTCGGTTCTTTGATGTGGATTTCCCCTGACAGAATCCATTGGAACAGCTCTTCTGTCCTTCTTGTCCGTTCTTCATGGGTAGTCAGGACATTCCAAAGATCTCCGCCTATTAATGCCTTGGATGTATCCATTAACATCCTGGGATCGATTTTCTCTGGATCACCGCCTGCCATCCCAAAGAATACGACAGTCCCTCCCGTCTTGGTCGCACGGAAACTATCCATCAAGGTTTGGCCCACTGATTCATAAACGACATCAACGCCCTTACCGCCGGTAACATCCTTAATGGACTCCACCCAGTCCGACCCATAAAGGAAAACATGATCCGCACCCATTTGTTTGGCAACAGCCGCTTTATCATTTGATGAGGTCAGGCCAATGACCAGCCCGCCCTTCATCCTGATCATCTGTGTCAGTAATTGCCCGACTCCGCCTGCAGCGGCATGGACCAGAATGATTTCCCCTTCTTTAACTCGATGGCTGTCATGCGTTAAATATTGGGCAGTCAATCCTTGAAGTAAAACGGAAGCGGCCGTTTCAAAGGAAATGCCCTCAGGCAGCGGTAACAGCTTATCAGATGGAACTGAAACCAGCTCGCTATTGGCATGGGGAACATCAGCGAACCCGACACGATCTCCTGCTTTCACATGATGGACATCTTCCCCGGCATATTCGATGACCCCAGCCCCTTCATACCCTAGAATGAAGGGGGGATCACCCACCAAATGATAATTCCCTTTCCTTCTATATACATCAGCAAAATTCAACCCAATTGCTTTCATTCGAACGATCACGGCTGATTTTAAACGTTCAGGCTCTGCAATTTCCATTACGGACAGAACTTCCGGCCCGCCGAAATCATCAAAGACAAGTGCTTTCATCATCCTAACTCCCTTCAATGTTTCTTCATTCTTTAAGATATAGGATGGCCCCTTCAATGGCAAGAAAACAAACAAATGACCGCCCTGCCCATTAAAGGCAGGAGCGGTCACTACGTTTACTCAATCTGTATTGGAACCAGGACCGTTCTTTCGTTTATTTGCAGAATACTCCTTACCGTGTGCTTCATGTTCTGCTATGATATCCGCTTTCGGTATATGGTTATTCTTTTTTGGTGAAGCGATGCGGTTGCGATGTTTTTTTCCCATGATCTATCTCCCCTTCATCCAATGTTTTTTATTGAACTAATGTTAGCTTGTCCGATTAACACCGATAATACCGGCAAAATAAGCACTTCATAATAAAGGAAAAACCTTTATCGAGACCGAATAGATAGAAAACTGATTTACGAGGAGGAAAAAATGTTCCCTGTATTGAACACAGAAAGGTTACGCTTACGGGAAATTCGTGAAAGTGATGCGGAAGCTCTTTTCCAATGCTTATCAAAAGATGAAGTCACCCGCTATTATGGCCAGGATTCATTGGAAAATGTCGAACAGGCCAAGGATATTGTAGCAGCCTTTGCAAAAAACTATCATGAAAAACGAGCCGTTCGATGGGGAATTGAAAGAAAAGATACACAGGAATTGATTGGCACCATCGGTTTTCATGCCCACAGTCCCAAATACAGACGGGCAGAAATCGGTTATGAAATCCATCCAGCGCATTGGCGCGAAGGATTTGCATCAGAAGCTCTTAAGGAAGCTATCGCCTACGGTTTCAACGACCTTGATTTAACCCGCATCGGAGCGGTCGTTTTTCTGGAAAATCAGCCATCAAGTGAGCTCTTGCTTAAGCAGGGGTTTCATCAAGGAAGGAATATTAAGGAGTTATATTTACCAAAACGGGATTACTCATGATACATATGTCTATTCCTTACTGAAGTGAAACCAACTTCTTTGGAAGGTTGAACCTGAAGAAATTCGCGACACTCCTGCCTATAATGGTCAGTAGGCAAAAGGGTGCGAATTTCCGGAACCAAGATTCGGTTCTTATCAGGAGCATCCTTTCCCCATTCAATTTACTTATTTCGGTAGGATAAAACCAAAAATATTCTTCCTTTATATTCCAAATTACCCACAAGAAAAAGTCACCAAAACATGGCGACTCCCACTTCACGATTTAGGTGACTACAAGATAGTCCTTCAATGCCTGCTGCAGCGTACCCTTTGTTTCCGCTTTATTATCGAGCTGAATCCCTGAACGGATCATTTTCGTAACAACCTCTGGGCGTAATCCAGTCACCACAGCTTTACACCCCATCATTGCCGTCCCATCGAGAATTTTCATCAAATCAGTGATCATTTCAACTTCGATTTCGATGATACCGGACAAATCCAAGATCAAGGTTTGTATCCGCAATTTACCTATCTCCATCAATACCTTTTCTTCGATTATCTGTATCCGTGAGTAATCGATTGTCCCAATTAACGGAAGGACACAGGTGGTGGAAGTGATGGGAATGATCGGGACGGATAGGTTTTCCACCAAGTTTTGCTGAGCGAGAATCAATTTGTCTTTGTAATCGGAGTAACTGACGAAAAAGGATTTAAGAAATAGATCAACCTTTTCATTCACTATTTTCTCTAAATCAAAAAAGACCTTGGAATCCTCAATGAACGCTTTCTTTTCTTGTTCGAACTTATAAAGAAAGGTCCAAAGCGTTCTGCGGAGGGCCTGAATCCATTCCAGCTTGAATGAAAGTGTCAAGGAGTGGGTTGCCCACGTAACTCCCTCTTGTTCGGCAAAGGCAGTCAAATCCGTTTCATTCTGCTCCACTATATAACGGACGAGCTTATGTGCATTATTCAAAAGATCGACATTTCCAATCAGAAGGATTTCTTCGATTTTATCCCTGACATTGACCGCTGCTGATAAAAGATATTCTTCAAACTCACTTTTATTCTGCAAAAGGAATTCCATTATTTTATCTTCATCATAAACAAAACCCACTCTTCTCCACTCCCTTTTTGAACATCCTACTGTGATTTTTGTTACTATTTTACTTTCTATATTGGTGGAGTTTTTTCCTGCTAATCGCTTATATATTAAAGAGTAGGAAAGTAAAGTGGTTGAAGCCGGTTAAATCTCCTCTCCTGAAAAAACATTTTTCGATGCGGAAGAAAAGATCAGATGGGTGGAAGACTTCCCATATTTAATGGCTTCATCGACGAAGTCTTCCAGCGTTTCCATCGAATATGTACTTATTTTAATAAGATAACTGTATTGACCGGCTAACCGGTGGCATTCCAAAACTTCCGGATGGCTCAAGCTAAATTGATAAAAATCCTTGCATCTATCCGTTTCGAATAATATGAATGCCGTAATGCTCCTATCAAGTTTTTCAAGTGATATTTCCGTTTTATATCCCTTTATCACTCCGCTTTCCTCTAATTTATTCACACGTTCTTTCGTTGCTGGAGCCGTTAAGGACACTTCTTGTGCCAGTTCTTTCATGGACATGCGCCCATTATTCTCCAACAAGGAAAGTATTTTTTTATCCGTTCGATCCAACTCAATCGCCCCCACTTTTTATTATTAACAGAATCCTTTCAAATACATTATAAAATAAAAAGAAATGTGATGAATACGTAATTAATCGTATGTATTAGGGAATTTGCTTTTTATATAATTAATTCAAATATAAATAAGGGGGTTCTGCTTTGAAAAAAGTATTGATGCTGCTATCCAATGGATTCGAGGCGGTTGAAGCAAGTGTGTTTACAGATGTATTGGGGTGGAATAAATTAGAGGGTGATGGCACCACGGACCTGGTTACGGTGGGACTTCACGAACAATTGAAATGCACATGGAACTTCATCGTGCAGCCCGAACTGACACTCGATCAAGTGAACCTTGATGACTACGATGCTCTGGCCATTCCAGGAGGCTTTGAAGAAGCCGGGTTCTATGAGGATGCCTATGATCAGAGATTTCTTGATGTGATCAAGCATTTTCATAATAAGAACAAAATCATCGCAACCATTTGTGTAGGTTCCCTCCCACTAGGAAAAAGCGGGATATTGAATGGAAGAAAAGCCACAACATACAACCATCCAACCAGTAAGAGACAGGGGCAGCTAAAAGATTTTGGGGCGATTGTCGTGAACGAACCGGTGGTCGTCACGGACAATATCATTACATCCTACAATCCATCCACAGCTTTCGAGGTTGCCTTTACGCTCTTGGAAATGCTCACTTCAAAAGATAATTGTGAACATGTGAAGGAATTGATGGGCTTCCATTAAGAACCATGATTGGGATGTTATTTGGATGTTGATTTCCTCTCCTGGCACTCGCTTATCCAGAGGCGGTCGTTGGGCCCCCTCTAGATGCGCTTTGCTGCAGGAGTCTCGAACCTTCCATTCCAATCAACTGGAACGTTTTTCAACTAAAAAAATGCAGACCAAACTCACTATTCTTCGAGTTTGGTCTGCAGTCTGGGGTTCCGGGTGAATTCGGAACCTTTTTCACGTTATTTCCAATAAGCCAACGAACGGGTTTTCATGGATGCACGGAATTGTTTTGTTGATTCCGGCAAGGCTTTATTCGTTGCATAATCGATGATGACACCATACCGGCGAATGACATCGAGACTATCCAGCTCGCCATTGGCGAATTTATCTTCCACGCTTTGTATGTTTTCCTCAAGCCAGTTGTTCCTGCTATTTTAAGTATGCTTACACAATAATATTATTTATCAGGTGTTTCCGATGTGCCTTCCTCGCTGTTTTTGAGGTAAACTTCAGAAATTCCATTCATACCTTCCATTAGTTGCGCTTTAGTATATTCCATACTGCCAACCAGTTTATGAAGCTTCTTATCATTATTCTCTTCTGTAAGTTTAGATTTTGAATCAGTCACATTTTTTCACCTCCATCATTTAGGATGGCAAATCAAGATGGAAATATGTATGACAGGCGTCGATGGCAGACACCCTCTTACAGTACACTTTAGGTAAAAACAGGTAACTTTCATTAATATCTGTACTTCAAATAAGCAGGAAAAGATGATTTTATGAATCTTTTTTAAAAAATCAGCTGTTTTCAAGCCACTAAAGGGATATACTATAGTTTAGCTTTTATTACATTTTTGTTAGTATTTTTTCTTGTCTCACATTGTGTAATATTTTACAAGTTTTTCTAATTACATCAACAAAATGCATATTGCAAAGGAGAATTGGATATGTCAGAAACGATTACCCAATCACAAACTGAACAACTTAATGCCCGCCAAAAACAATTAGATGTACTGGACCAATTATTAAAGCCTGAGGTTCAGGAATCATTGAACACTTTAGTCGAGCAGTTACCAAAACTAACTGAGTTAGTGAATATTTTAACAAAGTCTTATGATTTCGCTCAATCGGTTGCGACTGATGATGTGTTGAAAAATGATACGGTCAGCGCCATTTCGGAGATCGCGACACCTGTGGTCCATTCAGTGAAAGGCCTTGCGGCAAATGCCATCGAAGCTAAGGATCGTGCAGAAGCGAATAATGATGTGATCGGTCTTTTTGGTCTGTTAAGGATGATGAAAGATCCGCAAGCACAAAAGCTTTTCCGTTTCGCCCAAGCTTTTCTTGAAGTCTCTTCAGAACGTAAAAACCAAAAATAATTTGATAACTTTCAATCAGTAAGGACGGGGGATTAACTATGTCAAAACAAATCGTCATCTTAGGTGCAGGTTACGCAGGATTACTATCTGCCTTATCCGTACGTGAATATTACAAAAAGGATGAAGTGCAGGTTACAGTGGTGAACCAATTTCCAACGCACCAAATCATCACCGAATTGCACCGTCTTGCAGGCGGATCCATTTCTGAACAAGCCGTTTCCATTCCTTTGGAAAAGCTTTTCAAAGGAAAAGATATCGACCTTGTCATTTCCAAAGTGGAGTCATTCTCGGTCGATAATAAAGAAGTGAAACTTGCCAATGGTTCCACATTATCCTATGATGCCCTGGTTGTTGCTTTGGGAAGCCAAACAGGATTCTTCGGCATTCCGGGACTTGAGGAAAACAGCATGGTCTTGAAATCCGTAAATGATGCTAACAAGATTTACAAACATATCGAAGATCGCATCCGCGAATATTCTCAAACGAATAATGAAGCGGACGCAACCATCGTGATCGGCGGAGGCGGATTGACGGGCGTTGAGTTAATCGGTGAAATCGTGGATCATTTCCCTAAAATCGCCAAAAAGTTCGGAGTGGACTTCAAGGACTTGAAAATCAAGCTTGTGGAAGCTGGTCCAAAAATCCTTCCGGTCCTGCCTGATCACTTAATCGAACGTGCCATGACAAGCTTGGAAGCACGCGGCGTGGAATTCTTGACAGGCCTGCCTGTAACGGGTGTTAAAGGAAATCAAATCGAATTGAAAGACGGACAAACGATAACGGCCAATACGCTTGTTTGGACAGGCGGAGTTGCGGCTCTTCCTATCGTAGGCGAATCAGGCCTTGAAGTGGATCGCGGCAAAGCAACCGTCAATGAGTATCTGCAATCCAAATCCCATAAAGACGTATTCGTTGTCGGCGACAGTGCCGTTGCCTTCCCTCCAGAAGGCGGCCGTCCATATGCTCCAACTGCACAAAATGCTTGGCAAATGGGTGAGCTTGTAGGATACAACCTATATGCAGCATTTGAAGGCAAGAAACTTGAAGAATTCTCACCTGTAAACTCAGGTACACTTGCGAGCCTTGGCCGTAAGGATGCAGTGGCAACCGTTGGGGCCAATAACACGTCCCTTAAAGGCCTGCCGGCTACATTGATGAAAGAAGCAAGTAATGTTCGTTACCTATCACACATCAAAGCCCTATTCAGCCTGGCTTATTAATTCATTATCACCGTGACATGTTCACGGTGCATGCCCTTCATTCCCGTTTGGGAGTAAGGGCATTTTTCATATCAAAAAAGGCGGGCACCCGCTGGAGGGGGCCCGCCATATTTCACTCTTGTTGCTTTTTTATCTTACATTTTATTCGGTGCTGAAATTCCCAATAAACTTAACGCATCCTTCAATACGATCGCAACGGAAAAAGCGAATGAGAGCTTCATTTGTTTCCATTCATCTTCCACTAAGATTTTCGAATGTGCATAATACTTATTGAATGCACGCGATACATGCAGGCTGAATTTCGCGATTTGTGATGGATCGGCTTGTTCAAATGATTTTTGGACAATGATCGGGTATTGCTCCAGCAGCTGGATGACTGGCCACGCATATTCGCCTAAAGCGTCAAATTGGATGGCTTGCTCTTTAAAATCGCCTTTTTCAAGCAAGGAGGAAATTCGCGCATATGTGTACTGTACATATGGGCCCGTTTCTCCCTCAAAATTCATCATTTGCTCTAATGAAAAATCAATATCGTTCATGCGGTTATTTTTTAAATCATTAAAGATTACCGCTCCGACACCGACCTGTCTTGCAACAAGTTCTTTCTGTTCAAGCGCTTGATTTTTTTCTTCAATATTGCGCTTTGCAGTTTCGATCGCCTCTGCCAATACATCGGCAAGCAGCACGACTTTCCCTTTACGGGTCGACATTTTCTTACCGTCTTTCAGCATCATGCCAAATGCTACGTGCTGTAAGTCTTTTGACCACTCATACCCCATTTTTTCAATGACGTTAAAGAGTTGTTTAAAGTGCAGGGATTGTTCGTTTCCGACCACATAAAATGTTTTCTTTGCCTCATACTGTTTTTTACGATACAGTGCTGCAGCTAAATCACGTGTCGCATAAAGTGTCGCACCATCCGTTTTCGTAATCAAACAAGGCGGCATATCTTCCAATGGCACGACATAGGCACCTTCTGAAAGGGCAAGCAGGCCTTTTTCTTTTAGTTCCCCGACAACCGCATCCATTTTATCATTGTAAAACGCTTCTCCCGCATAGGAATCAAAACGGATGCCCAATAAATCATAAATCGTCTCGAATTCTTTTAAAGACGCATCCCTGAACCATTTCCACAATGCCAGTGCTTCCTCGTCCCCGTCTTCAAGCGACTTGAAGCTTGCGCGTGCTTTTTCATTCAACGATTCATCGGTTTCTGCTCTTTCATGGAACTTCACATAGATTTTCAATAATTCCTGAATCGGCGAAGCTTCGATTGCCTCTTTGTCGCCCCACAGCTTATACGCGACAATCAACTTACCGAATTGCGTGCCCCAATCTCCTAAATGATTGATACGAACGGCATTGTAGCCGTTTTTTTCGGAAATGTTGGCCAGTGCATTTCCTATGACCGTAGAGCGTAAGTGCCCCATGGAAAAAGGCTTGGCAATATTCGGGGAGGAATAATCAATCACGACATTTCCCTGTCCAGGCTGCATCGAACCATACTGATCTTTTTCCCTTAATATCGTTTGCAGCACGTTTTCCGTCACCATCTGTTGATTGACGAAGATATTCAGATAGCCTCCCACTACGTTCACTTCTTGGATCAACGCACTGTTTAATTGTTGGGCTATTTCCGACGCAATCACCTGAGGCGATTTTTTGAATTTTTTCGCAAGAGTAAAGCACGGAAAGGCGACATCACCTAACTCCATCAATTTCGGCTTTTCCATTAATTTTTCTATTTCACTTGCTGGCATTTCATTGTTCAAAGCAGTTGAAATCAATTCTGCAATTGGTTTATTCATCGTCATTTTCCCTCCTAAACAAAAAAGCCCCCGCCTCTAAATAAGAGACGAGAGCATGAATTCCCGTGGTACCACTCTAGTTGCCGCAAATTGCGGCCACTTTCCATTGTTAACGGGGTGACTCCCCGATATTCCCTACTGAACGTTTCAAGAAATTTCTCCAAAGTGCGCTTCATTCATCCGACCTGCATTAGGCTCCCACCATCCCTAACTCGCTTTCCATTTCAAAATGAACTACTCTCTTCATCACAGAATTTTCAATATTATAATTTAATCCATCGTACACAATTTAAAAAAACGTGTCAACAGAATTTAAAAACAAATCCTAACCAGCCGGTAATTTCATTTTGTCCTTGATCGTCGAAAAATACTTCCTTACTGTCCCAATTGTGCCGCTTTGATTGGACGGCTCAATATTGGATGGATCATCGGCTAACAGCCCTAACACTCCCATTTCCCGGCCATTATGGCTGGAAGGCCCATCAATAAGCTCTGGGGAGTATATTCGCTTGCCATCCATTATGCTGCGAATCGAGCAGGCTAACTCTTCACCCGGGTTATCCTTCAATAAATAACCACTTACATCAGCCTTTAATGCACGTTGAAAATAACCAGTCCTTCGAAACGTAGTTAAAATGACCACTTTGCATTCAAATGACCTTAATGCTTCTGCTGCCTCAAGTCCGCTCATTACAGGCATCTCCATATCCATGATACACACATCAGGCTGTAATTGGTGTACAAGAGCCATCGCTTCTTCTCCGTTAATGGCTTGCCCGACAATTTCTATATCTTCTTCAAGATTGAGTAGAGAACTTATTGCCTCTAATAGCATTTGCTGATTCTCTGCAATGACAATTCGAATCATTTTAAGTTCTCCCCTTTATCGAGTTCCTTATATGAAGCAAAGACTCCCCAAATCCGAGGATTATTAAGGGAGTCTGGAATGATACATGAACGTTACAGTTCAGATTTCACTTGAGTGGGAACACTTTTTTTCGTTAAATATTTTATGTCCTTGAAACCGACGAAATTCTTGGATTCCTCATCCCATAAGCGGAAACGGAGTGAGCTCAAGCTTGTCGCAAGAGTGATTGTCGGAACGTTCTCTAAAGGCTGCGTATTATTATGCGCCATTTCCAGTTTATAGTTAGGCACCCTTGGACTTAAATGGTGAACATGATGGTAACCGATATTACCAGTAAGGAACTGCATCAGTTTTGGAAGCTTATAAAAAGAACTTCCCTCCACTGCAGCCAATACATATTCCCACTCTTCATTTTCTTCAAAATAAGAGTCCTCGAATGTGTGCTGGACGTAAAACAGCCAAATGCCGATCGAACCAGAAATCATGAAAATGGAACCTTGTACCAGAAGGAAAGACTTCCAGCCTACTGCCAGGCAAAGCAATGCCGCTAAAACGACGATTAATGCATTCGTCAAATACGTATTATTTTTTTCCTTCTTTCTAGCACCTTTACGGTTAAATCTATTTTTAAGAAGGAAAACATAAATCGGCCCCAAACCAAACATGACCAATGGATTACGATAAAAACGATAAGCAAAACGAAGTTTAAACGGTGCAGCCAGATACTCATCTACCGTAAGGGTCCAAATATCACCTGTACCCCGCTTATCCAAATTACCGCTTGTTGCGTGATGCACAGAATGCTCATGTCCCCATTGATCAAACGGGAATAAAGTCAAAACACCCATGATCGTACCGACGATTCTATTCGCACGGCGGTCTTTGAAAAATGAATGATGCGTACAATCATGAAAAATTATGAATATTCTCGTCAAGAATCCTGCAGCAAACACAGCTGGGATTAAAGCTAACCAATAAGAAACGGAAAGACTTATATATGCTAGGTACCATAAAATGATGAACGGCCCCAAGGTATTGATGATCTGCCATATACTTTGCTTTGTCGTTGATTGTTCAAAAGGAGCAATTTGTTTTCTCAAGGATTTCGTATTTTGCAAGGTCATATTTCAATTGCACTTCCTTTTATTTGTCGTTATCCATAGTATAAAGAATCCAACCTGATTTTATTAGTACCAGGTGTCATGACTAGAAGATGACAAATGTCATGTACAAGTGATTTCCAGGTGAAAAACGTAAAAAAGGCCAACCAGGAAGAACCGGTTAACCTTTCACTTATATAGGATCTCGTTATCTTCAAAATGACAGGCGGCCTTACTTAAAGAACAGGACTGTCAATGCTTACAGCCCAGGCCCGTTACTCTCCTTTTAAAAACAAATAAAGACCATAATCCGTCGAAGTTGAGGCATAACCCATTTGGTGCAACATGGCCGTGATATTGCCGCGATGATAGGTTCCATGATTCACGACATGAGGTACCAATTCAGCTGCACTTGTTTTCATTTGTCCGCCTGCTGGATTCTCAATCATTAGAGGCTTATCTAAATTTTCTATTTGGCCAAGCAGCGATTTGTACCGCTCGGACAACTCAATAAACATGGCCTCCATTTCCTCCAATTCCTTTGACTCCGTTTGTTCCTTCTGTTGTTCAGCCAGCTCCAATGCATGTTTCATGCTTTTACCGGAAAAAACCTCCGCCCACCCCAGATCAGAAAGATACACATGGGCCATCACACTCGATATCGAGGAAAACACACTTTGAACTTCTTGATGGTAAACATCCTTTGGAAGCTCTTTTAAACGGTTGAAAATCTGATTATTTGCCCATATGTTGAAATCATAAAACTGCAATGCAAAATTTGACATATAAACTCTCCCCTTCTACTTACAAATCACTTGCCCTTCATACGGAATAACTCGTCCCACACGCTGGTTAGAAATGCCTTTCCACAATGTACCTCTATTTATATGGCTATTCCCCATAGTAAACTAGTAAAGTTAAATTTTTCAAAGGGGAATAAAATCATTGTGAAAAAATTCTTTGGATGTTTTATCATGTTAAGCCTTCTTTGTATGTGTCTCTTTCCGACCAGTGGTCATTCAGCAAGTAAAACCCAATCCATAGGTTCTGTTAAAGCGGACAATACAAAAGTTTTTAGTTCTCCTAAATTAGGTTCCACTCAATTAAAGACCTTAAAAAAGGGCGAGGAGTTTCCCATCATTTCTTCTTCCGTTGGGGATTCCGCTGGTCCCATCATTCATAAAGTGAAGACTGGAAACACATTATGGAAAATAGCAAATCAATATGGTGTTTCAGTAAGCGAACTTCAAAAAGTAAATAAATTGACCTCTTCCGAAATAACTGTTGGCCAAAACCTGAAGATCCCCCAGAAATATAAGATCCATAAGGTTGTATCAGGCGATACATTGTGGAAGATATCTACTAAATACAAGGTTACAACCAGTGATTTGACGAAATTAAATAACTTACGCACGGTTACCCTTAAAGTCGGCCAAAAATTGAAGGTTCCGGATTATTACTGTCAGGTTCAATTGCTTGGCGGAAAAAAGGGCTGGATAAAGGAATCCCAGCTTCAAAAAAAGGCGCAAAACCGTATCGTCATGGGCTGGAAGTATAATGGATTGAAAGAAAACTATACCCAGCAGCTTAAACACCCCAATTTGAATGTAGTATCTCCCCGTTCTTATACGCTGACGGATACTGGTAATTACGTTTCCGTTTCTGTAGATACAAAATACATCCAAGCTGCCCATAAACAAGGAAAACAAGTTTGGCAGCTTATCGGGAATAAATTTGATCCTGTTTTGACTGGTTCTGTATTAGGCAATACAAAAAAACGCCAGAAATTAGTTTCAGCTTTACGCGATTCACTTGTTAAAACGAAAAGTGATGGAATAAATGTGGATTTCGAAAACATCGACCCAAAAAATAAGAAGGATTTTGTACTTTTCATCAGTGAACTAAAAAAGGCACTAAAACCGCATGGAATTAAAGTGTCTGTGGATGTCACCCGAGAAAATGAAGACCCTTTTTGGTCAAAAAGCCTGGATAGAAAAGCACTTGGCAAAATAGCGGACTATCTAATCATAATGGGTTATGACGAGCATTGGGGAGGGAGCCCGGTAGCCGGGTCCGTTTCCTCGTTACCTTGGATCAAAGAAGGAACCAAGCTTTTAATGAAAGACGTACCTGCCCATAAGATCATATTGGCTGTACCATTTTATACGAGAGAATGGGTGACCGATTTGTCGACCAAAAAAGTGAAAAGTCATGACCGTACCATGGATGAGGTCAACAAAATCATTTCATCTCATAAACTTAAAAAGGTATGGGATAAACAGACGCAACAAAATTACGTGGAGTATACTTCCAAAGGGGAAAAGCATCAAATTTGGATAGAAGATAAAAAATCGATGAAGCTCCGTATTGATCTGGTAAAACAAAGTCATCTAGGCGGTGCAGCTGCTTGGTACATTGGATCAGAAACCCCTGACATTTGGGATGTCTATCATTTTAATCAATAGATAAATGAAAAAAGGAAAAAGGCCTCACATTGTGTGGGGCCTTTTCTCCATGACATCATTTTCGGTCGGTCTAGTCGTCTTAAGTGAATAGACCACCCCGATAAATATCAAGGAGATACCCAGAATTTGAATACCATCCGGTTTAAATCCTGAAAGCAGAATATCCAAAAGGATGGCAACTGCCGGATCGACAAAAATCATGAAAGATACTACATTTGTAGGCAAATGGCGAATACTATTAAAAAACAGCAAATACACGACGCCTGTATGGATGATGCCGGTCAGTACCGTATAAAACCATTCGGAAGATTTTAACGTTGTATATACCGAATAATCGACAAAAGGAATCAGTACTAAAAAACCAATGAACATTTGCAGAAATGTAGTCGCATATACACTCGTCTTTGCAATGCTCTTTCCTAAAAGCATGGTTGCTGCATAGAAAAAGGCAGCAATGATCCCATACATGATCCCTTCCCATTCAGGAGATGATGATCGAAATCCATCTGTTCCCATAATGAGTAATGTGCCAATGAAGCAAAGGGAAATCGCCAAGATGGAGAATACATTCATTTTCTCCCTAAAGATGAAGCTCCCTATAATGAGTACAATGATTGGCGCTAAATGATAAAGCGAAATGGCGATTGTCACCGATATCAGCTCAAAAGACTTAAAGAGGAATATCCAGTTCAACAAGTTGGCCACCGCGCAGAAAATGATGAGCATTACCTCCCTGCCATTCCATGTTTCATTCTTGAAATGTCCGGTGATCATCCAGGCTGCACATAAGAATACGGCAGCACAAATGCAGCGAACAAAAACCAGCTCCAATGCAGGAAGTCCTGATAGTTCCGAAAAGAAGCCGACAGAACCAAAAATTGTCATGGCTAGAGACAGTTGAAGAAGTGCTATTTTATTCATTTCATTTCCCCTCATTAAATTTCCAGTTTTTACATTTATACTATCATTTCTCGGGCATGCCGTCACGAGTGTAATGATATTCGCCCACATTTGATCAGGAATAAGCGCGGCAAGGCTGCCACGAATCTCATCTTCCCTGCCTTCCTTTATTTTGGCATCCCATTCCGGTTCACGTAAAATAAAAAAACAAGAATCCCCTTTTCATGAAAAGGGGATTCTTTCCGTGCCAGTGATCATCCCAAGAATAGATCCAGCAGATTACTGCCTGCAGATGATTGCCTATTATAAAACTCTGAATAACCGCACTGCTTGCAATACACAACCGTAAATTGATTATTCTGGACATCGAACATTTTTGACAAGCCTGTTCCTGTCATCGCTACATCCTTCTTGGCAGCATCATTGCTACCGCATTTCATACAACCCTTTTCGCTCATGATCCTTCATCTCCCAAATTTATTAAAATGATAAATGCTTATAAATACCGGAGCTTCCCGGCACCGTTCATAATTACATATACGGATAACCTGGATAAATGGTTTCGGAATTCATGCAAAAATATGTAAATTCCATTGAGTACTGTTTTATTGGCTGCCTTTTTTATTACGGTTAGATTTCATGGCAGGCAAAGCATTATACACACTAATTACAAAATAATAGATTAAAATCATATGCATATCGTCACTTATAGGAACGGGGGTATCATCAAGCTTAAAAATAACAAATAATGCATATACCCCCAACAAATATGATCGGATAAATGATGTAATGATAGATGAAATTTTTTATGAACATATTATTTTATCGCATCGCTTTCTTATTACTTAAACGGCCAAATTCTTTAATTTGGTCCTCCCCATGTAAAAGGGGTGTTTTCTTATTATTATATATTTGGTCCATCCACAGGTAGAAACTGTCTTCCTCAAAAAAAGAAAAGCTCTGTAGAAAATCCCCTTCCACAAAGCTTTCTTCAAATCTATTAGTATTTTACAAAGATAGAGTAGTGACAGGCTGTTTTATCCTGCATTATGATATTTCTTCTTATTTTATATGAGTAATCAAAGGTCTATATCTTTAAACGCCACTTTAAATGGTATAGAATTTAATGTGCCTTCTTCGATTAAATCACATACACTTTTATACTCTTGAGAAAAACTCTCACTAACCAAGGTTAGGAAAAAAAGACCTTCATTTTGGCTTATCCAGTATTCATTATCTTGGAAATTAAAAACAAATTCTTCACCATTTAATAATCTTTCTGTTAGCTCAGCTAATGTCATTTATTACTCACCTCATCTTCATTTCCTAATTTTAGTTTCAATACCATTTACCTCTTTTTCCGTTAGTAAATTTATGTCTATGTGGTACTTTAGGATGTTGCTTCGCATTCCCATGATTAGTATAATCAATATCAATTTTAGGTTTTCCGTTTTTATCATAATATCTTCTTTGTTTTAACTTTCCGTTAGAATATAAATCTTTTGAAGAATAAGGCTTACCCTTATATGATAATGAACCCTTCTTTTGTTTAGAATGATTTTTTGTTTTAGATCCATTTTTTACGGGAGCATTAAAATCTTTCTTTGCCTTATTATCAACTTTCTTATAAAGAGATGAACCAGCATAAACTACTGCTCCTCCTACTATAATAATTCCACCAACTAGTATCACTGCTTCTCCAACACCAGGAATAAATAGTAGTGTGCCTGCCGCTGCTGCATATTGCCCATCAGTATCCACAAATGTAACTGGATTATTATTTGCATAGGTATACCCATTCCATGAAATTGGATTAATATTATCTCCCGGGTGTGAATCTAATGCCAAGAAGCTGCCGTTCTCTGAATTATAATAACGTGTTTTAAGATAATAATTCTTTGTTTCGATATCATAGTAATACCCAGCATAACGTATCGGGTTAGATTGAGCTACTTCACCAACCTCGCTTAACACATTACCATAGGCATCGTACGAATAAGAACCTAATTCTTTTCCCTCATTATCTCGAATTGAAATAACATCCCCACGATAATTAGTCCAGTAGTGAAAAACTTGTTCCTCCCAGTTACTTTTCTCCTTTTCACGAATGACCATCCCTAGAGGAACGTCCTCATCCCACTGGTAGTATCGATATTGGGTATTAAGATTGCCTTCCAACACCACTTCTAGAACTAAATGCTCTTCATCATAATAATATTCGTGTGTTTTACTACCTTGTATTTTTTTTGTGCGTAATCCAGCTTCATCATATTCATATCTAGCAATTTCTTTGCCCTGTAAATCGTCGACTCTTGTTAGATAACCAAGAGCATTATACTCATAATTGTAATGTTCATCCTGAGTTAAATTACCGTCCAAATTATATAAATAAGATTTTCCATTTTTAGAAGTAATCTGATTAGCTGTGTTATAGGTAAAGGTATCCCTTTTTTTACTCCGGGTGCTTTCAACGCGATTTCCAACGTCATCGTAACTATACTTATTAATAGTTCCGTCGGGTAGTATTTCTTGGATTAATTGATTATTTTTATCGTTAATAAAACTTGAAACACCATGTATGCTCTTTTCTTCTAAAATATTCCCTGAACCATCAAATGTATATTCATATTTTACTCCCGTACCATTTCTTTGGGTATATTCGATACTTTTTAAAAGGTTACTATGATTATATATATTAGATTTTTGATATAGATTATCATTGATATTGGCTTTCTTTATATTATTAGTCAAGTCATAATCATAATCTAAGGTCAACCATTTTTTTTCACCAACTCCAACATTTAATTCATCAATTTTTCCTTCATCAGTATACCTAAAAGATTGTACAAGCTCCCAAGGCTCTTTATCTTTAATATAATTGATGCTTGAACTCAGTAGTTGTTCATTCTCATCATATATATACCCAATTTTGTATTTACCTTGCGTGTAAGACTCCAGCAATTGAGAATTAACATTATAGGTTAATTCTTTTTTCAGAAGTTGAGTGGATTTTATATCTTTATATATTACACTGGTTATTTGACCACTGTCATTATACGACTGATTCCTCTCTAATATTTCGTCAGATGGTGAAGTGGCTATTACACTTTCTATTTGGTCCATATTATTATAGGTATAAGTTAGTTTATTTCCAGAAGGTTTTATTTCCTTTTCCATTTTCCCATTTGAATTATATTGATATTTAAATAACATACCCGGTAGGGTTGCTTTAATTACTTGATCATTATCATTATATTCGTAGGTTTTATTTCTCCCTAAAGCATCTGTAAGATTCGTTAAATTCCCATTTTTATCATACTTGTATTTGCTAGTTTTTCCTTTCCCGTCTGTTATGTCTGTAATCACATTAGGCTGTAAAGGATGATATTTGTAAGATATACTTCTTTCTCCAGCATCTGTTTTGCTCTTTATATTCCCAAACTGGTCATACGAGATACTTGTTATTTGACCATTAGCATCTTTTATCTTTTTAGTATCAACTCTATCATCATAGACCGTTTCCTCATATGTTTGATTGGTATAAATCACTTTCGTTTCTCGACCATAAGAATCATACAGATAAGTTGTCGTTTCCTCACCATTCTTCGTGTTAGACAAGTTTACCCCATCATAAGTGTATCTTGTTTGTGTACCTGTTGGATTGGTGATTTTATTTACTCGATTATTTTCATCATATTCATATGAAGTTTTTCCATTAGAATCTGTATGGGTCTTCTGATTGCCGTTGGTATCATAGGTAATGGAAACCTTTACACCATTCTCATCGATAGATTGCAACAAATTATATTGATCATCATTTTGGAAACTTGAAGACGTCTCATCACTATTCATGATCTCGCTAACAGCAAACGTTCCATTTTTTGTATCTCGTTTATAAACCGTCTCATTGTCGTCAGTATCTGTCACCGAAAATTCATTTTTTGCACTATCATAACGGTACGTAGTAGAGACGGATATGGATGCATCTTTTTCCTGTTTATCGAATATCTTCAATTCATTTTCATCATAAAAATATTTGGTTTCATTCCCCTTGCCATCTACATAAGATGCTAGTTGGCCTAGTGAATTATAGGAAAGCTTTTCTGTGATGCTATCCGTTGTGCGCGAATCTTTCGTTACAATGGATGCCAACTGCTTATTGTGATACCCAATTTCCTTCCAATTACTTCCGTATCCTACTTTATTGATTAGTCCATCAGTGTTATAGGCTAATTGAATACTAGTCCGAATTTTATCACCTTGTTGATTGACTTCAGAGATTTCGGATAACTTATCTAGAGTGTAAAAAAAGCGGATTGTATTTTGATTGATATCCTTGTATGCATATAAGCGATATTCTTTACTTTTGCTCGAATTCCCCTCGAAGGTTTTTGAAAAACCATTTTTTTCTTTCAAGATAAATCCTTGTGCACCATTAACCGTTTCCTTTGTTAGTGTTAAATATTTCCCTTTTGGAGAGATATATTTTTTATTGCTAGAATCATAGCTAAATTCATGTTTGGTTCCATTTTCATCATAATAAATGACTTTTGCTGGTTCTGTGCTCTTAGCATCTACTTCTACAAGATTTTCATTTCCTGCAAATGTCCACCCTTGCCCAAGCGCAGATGTACGAGTGGACCGTGAATTATAGTAACGGGTGAAATCAAACCCCAAGAGTCCTTGAGTGAATAGGGATTGATCCGTGAACTCCATGACCATATTCCCCGTCGTTACATTGACGGAAGCTGTTACATTTCCAAATGAGTGGTCTTCATAAGTGAAATAATCTTCTAACCCGTTTAAATCTTCTCTAGGATCAACTGATGCGGTTGCTTTATTCGAAGCAGGACTTAAACCACGATTTCCTGTAACTTTACCCTGTTCTGTTTCTGAAGCATTATCGTCGTCCACAAAATAGGCTTTAACCGTTGCGGAATAATTTGATGAAACACCATAAATGGGTTCTGTTGTGAAAGACGTTTTGCCTTTTACTTGATATGTTTTACTTGTTTTATTATCTGCAATCTGTACCTCGTAATATTTTGCTGAAGGTGTCGCATCCCACTTCACTGTCAAACTACTTTTGTTATTGACCATATCCACTAAATTACTAGTTAGCTTTGCATTTTTAGGTGCATATAGTGGAATGTATCCATAGTTAACATCAGATGAAGCAGAATCCCCTGCTGCAGAAATTGCTTTGACTCGAATACTATAACGATTTGAACCATTTCCATAAGTAATACTAGGGTCAATTGGTAATTCTGTTCCTTTACCTATACTTGTCGATTTGTCTAATTCGACTGGATAAAGTTCTTTCATCCCATTTTTCAAATCCGCATCCGTAGGCCAGATCTTTTTCCCCTTTGTACTGACACTGGTTACTTTACCTACCGAAAATTCTTTATATTTTGTACCATTCCAAATAAGAACTTTATAACCCGTTGCATTAGTCACTGGTTTCCAGGAAATATCTAGCCAACCACGCCCTTTATTTACTGTATCTGTTTCCGGGTACGCATATGGTTTTACGGTTGGGAATCAATGGCTGCACCCTTTAAATCCAATAACACTAAATTTAATAAATGGGTAATTGGTTCCTGTAGTGCTATCATAATATCCTGTTTTTAATACATATTCCCCTTGTGATGGATCCCATTCTTTATTGTAATTGTTATTCGGATAGGCACTCATCACGAATGTATCTCCCAATGCATCAATCGATACAGAAGGGTCAATATAAATAGGGAAGACTCGCTTAGACGAAGATAGCCATTCTTTACTAGCATTTAAAACTAACTCATAACTATCGTCCGACTTTTTATTTAAATCATAATGGATATCTGTTGATCGTACACCGTCGCCTAACGTGTCGTTATAGTTTGAATCCACCATTACAGGCTTTGGTAAAGTGAAAACTGATTTCTCTTTAGATTCATTTTCATAGAATCCTATTGATCCGTCCTTTTCAACTTGACCGTATAAATCCGTTTGAATCGTATAATGAAATTCATTGATTCCATTATATTCATTCATAATCCAATCTTCTTTTACCTCATTATTTAAGGCAACATGCCGTAAATCAATATTCGGGTATAAAGATTTATGAGTTATTGAATTATCTTCTTTTACTGAACCCGATGTATAAGTTGGTTCAGTTTGCTTCTCTCCATCAGAGGCATGTGTTAACTCAAATGATAACTTGTGTTCACCAGATTGATAAATTAAAGGCTTATCTTGCTCTAATTTTTCAGGAAACTTAAATTCCAAGTTTGTTGTTTCTGTCTCTATGTAGCCCTTATTATCTTTTTCCACTAACTCTTCGGAAATGGTCTTGTACTTTCCGTCTACTTTGTTATGTATTTCTTCTGGATAAATCTCTTTAACAAAGTTTCCTTCTCCATCAGTGAATGTTTTTGAACTTTCCGTTCTTTCTTTCACCATTTCATCCAAATTGTCAGTATTGATTGTTCCCTTTTCATTTTGTATTGTCTGACTCGTATTATCACTTGAAGCACCTGTATAACTAGGCAACAAGCTACATAGCAAAGCCAAAATCAAAATCGATGCAATGTACTTTCTGAATTTAAACAATATATTTCCTCCAATTCCAATTAATTCTAACAGATTATACATCAGTAAATATATCTAGTAAATTAGTAAAAATATCAGAATAATAACAAAATATATCAAAACACACATACTTATTAACCATTACAAAAGAATCTTTTATATATAATGAATTTTATATAATCATAAGTATTTAAGTTAAAATACCTATTTTCGCTTAAATAACTCAATTTATATACTTACCAGGTATGCAAAATTATTGGAAATAAAATTTATAGTAACGATAAATTCGGAAGAACTTTTCAATTTTCAATCAATATGGAGATTCGCATTACAAACTTTAGATTGGGGGTTTGAGGGGATTAACACAGTCGATTTCTATAATAGTTATCTCCTGAAAGAGTTCTGATGTTTTATGAAAGATGAAGTTGGTTTAATCGCCTAATGCAAAAACAAAAAAGCGACACTTCATCTGAGAAGTATCGCACCTTTAATATAGAGAATGGGTATAACATTGTTTCGTCGAATGATTCATGCGTTCCCCTGATGCATAGGTCGAATTTCCAACACAATTGCCGAATTTCTGTGCGTGTTAACCAAAGAAAACCGATAATCGGGGACACTGGTGAAAAAACATTAAATCACATCTGCATCATCCAATCGTATTTCTGCGACCCTTCCACCTGGTACACACCAGAATTCCAAGGTAATATTTCGTTTATGGTCAATGTATCCGATAATATCGGCTCCCTGTTCATAACTTTTATAATAATGATCTCCGTACTTCGAAAGGACGTCCGCTTTCTTACTTCCTAATTTAATGCCTTTGCTTGTTTGAAGGGAGTTTTCAAATTGGGCGTCGTCCGTGCTTGAAATGATCAACCGCATGATTTTGCCTTTATCCTTGTCTGTATTGATAGAGGCCGTTTTTAACCCGCCTTTCCAATAATAATAATCATAAGCATTATTATTATCCTGATCGATGGGTTCACCATATTCCCTAATGAATTCTGGACTCGATATGTTATCAAACACTTTAAATCCCCCGATAGATTCATCAGACAAATCTGTTGATTTTGTCAATTTTTGAGAGAATGCCGAGTACACGTAGAGCCCTAATGCTGTTCCAATAATTATTAATACAATGACTAACTTTCGTTTATAATGCATTTTCCCCATCTTTAAATCTGCTCCATCTCTATCAGATTATTTCCGCGAAGTCCGCAATTAACTAGTGTTTTGTTCATATGTACATGGAGCTACTGACTAGCAAACAGGTAGGAACTGATCCCCATTACGAGCCCTCCGCCTATCCCGATCACTACGCCAGCAACTGTCCATTGTGATATCACCATGCCCATTAGAAATAAAGAAAATCCTATAATTCCAATTGATAGAACCTTGTTTTTATTCATTTTACACCCCTAAACCCAACTGAATATCCTCATATTATCTTATACGGATAATTTTGGATAAAGGTTTCACTTTATTCCAGAATCAAGCAGCAACATTCCTTTTGCATAAAAAAACCGAAATCAGCCACTGATTTCGGTTTTTCACTCTATTTAATTAGTGATATCTTTTTTCTGGAAGAAGAAGAAAGTTAGCGCTAAAAAGATAAGATAATAGATTCCGAGTACACCCATCGAGAATCCAAGTGTAGCTCCATCGAACATGTCTATCGTTCCGGAAATATAGCCCCTTAAATCGAGATGGGGGAATAAGACGAATTTTAACCACTCGTATTTTCCGATGAATGATTGAATGACCATATTTAATGTCGAAGAGGCAAATAGGATGAAAATCGATATACCTACTGCAAGTGCTTGGTTTTTAAATAATGTGCTTAACATGAAAGCGATGGTCGTGATGACTAGGAATCCTGGTATCCAGTAAACGATCATGTCCACGAAATATTCGCCGACTACCACCGGACTGAATTCACCGAAAGAAGCGGGATCCATGATTTTGTCTGAATACGAGCCATTGCCAAAGAATATGATTCCGATTAGATAACTGAATATAAGCAGGCTCGCAAGTAATAACGCTGCAAATAACAAGGAAGTAATATATTTGGAAAGCAGGATCTTCCAACGTTTATAAGGCCTGATCAACAATTGTTTAATGGTGCCATCGGAAAATTCCGATGAAACGAGCGAGCTGCAAACAATGACGACGAATAATGTGACAAATGATGTTAATGATGTAGTCCATTCAGCCATATAGGTCCAATTCGTGTTTAAGTCAGGGTTTATATTATCAGCCAACAGTTGCTTGTTGTAATTAATTTCTTCCATGATGGCGGCTTTTTCTTCTTCACTGATTTCCTTGGCTTCCAAAGCCTTTTCCTGTTCTTGGATATCGGCGTTTAACTCTTGCTTCCAATCTTTATTCGTTTCGTCAGGACTTAGTTTATAATCGATGACCGCAGCCCCTAATGCTGCCAATAATAGAAAAGCGATGAATATATAGGTTGATACTTTTGAAAAGATTTTCATCCATTCATTTTTTACTAAGGACATCATACAGACTCCCTCATTTCCTGCTCAGTGATTTCGAAGAATTTATCTTCCAGCGATTTTCTGGTTATGCCAATTTCAAAGACATCCAGATCATTTGCATTAAAGCTCCTGTTTATATGGGCCGTTTGTTCTCGGGTGGCCGATACGGAGATTTTCTTCGCACCATTTTTTAGGATCGTAATATCCGCAAACTGTTCTTGAAGGATTTTTTTAGCTAGCTTCCCATCACTGACGGTGAATGACACTTCATTGATCGTTTCGGTTTTTTCATCAACAATATGTTCTTTCGTATGGATCAGTTTTCCCTTTTCGATAACGGCAAAACTATCACACATCAATTGCATTTCCGATAGTAAATGTGATGAAATCAATATCCCGACGCCTTCACTTGCCAGTACTTTCAAATAATCACGAAACTCGCGAATCCCTTGCGGATCCAAACCATTCGTCGGTTCATCAAAAATCAATAACGACGGTTTATGTAAAATGGCCTGTGCCACGCCAAGGCGCTGGCGCATTCCCAATGAATAGGTTTTAACCTTCTTATCGATGGCATGATCCAGTTTGACAAGCTTAATGACCTCTTCAATTCTCTCATTGGATATGTCATTGGATGACATCCGGGCATAATGCAGGATATTCTTTCTGCCTGTCATATACTTATAGAACTCCGGATTTTCAACAATGGCCCCCAATTCATGCATCGCACCTTCGAAATCATGATCGAGGTCACTGCCATTGATCATGACCGTACCGCCCGTACGATTGATGAGACCTGTGATCATACGGATGATCGTGGTCTTCCCAGCACCATTCGGACCAAGCAAACCAAATATTTCATTGCTTTTTATTTCAAAGCTAACATTGTCTACGATGGTTGCTTTTCCAATTTTTTTAGTTAAGGATTGAACCTTAAGAACCGCTTCAGACATATAATACCTTCCTTTTTTATGAATTTCCAAAATCACACAAATTCAACATTACCATATTATTCATATTATTACTATACTGATATTCTACTAATTGGGTATATTGAACCAATGCCTCCGCCGGCGTGACCTTCCCGCCCCCATTATCCTAAACACTGCCAACACTTCTTTTCCTCGAAATAGCAACAACTCCTATATATCGTTACCATTTTATACGATTACGTAAGGAGAAAGTTTCAGGTTATTTTATCTGATAAGGAAAATTCATCATGATTTATACAATATATAGGTAAAGCCGATAGAAATGGCCAGACCCAATGCAAATAGAAGGATTTTTCTAATAATGGAAGGTAAAAGCTTATATATCATCATTAAAATTACATCGATGAAATTCGTGGGTATTCCGGAGCCGAACTCTTTGATTTCTTTCTTTTTGCCAAATATGGCGAACCACATCACAAAAAGACCGCATAAAATAAAAATGATGGAAAAAATCTTATATCCCATTGTCTGTCACCCGTTTCCTCATAGGCTAAACGATATTGTTATTATTATCTTACCTTTCAAGTTTCAAAATGAATTCTTCAACCTCTTTGCCTCTTGCATGGGAATACCCTTTGTCCTCATCGAATCTTTCAAATCCGCATTTTTCCAGTACCCGGATGGATGCAAAATTATCCTTGGCTGCGCGGGCATATAGAGGGCGGACTTTTATTTCCGGCAAAAAATGGAGCAGTGCACATGTAGCGATCCCTTTACCCCAAAATTGCTTCCCGATCCAATAACTCACTTCCGGGTTACCAAAATGATCAAACTTGAGAATGCTTCCTGCCACACCCCCATTGCAGAGTATGGTCATTTTTTGAATATCCCGGTTCGATAAGATGTTCTTCCAGTGTGTCATAAATGCCGCCTTGTCTGATGGATCCTTAGATGTGAAAGCAGCCATATAGTTTGCGGCAGGATCCAATTGCTGCTCGAAAAGGATAGGAAGTTCACTCTCCTTGACCTCCCGCAGCCGGATTCCTTCGTCATTTGTATGCAATCCCATAAACTCATCCTCCCCACCATGTTTACCCTTCATTAAAACCAGAAAAACCGAAGACTCTGCCATCTTCGGCGCGGTTTCATTCTTTCATCTTACTATAATTACCGATGAACTGTTATTGCTCAATATGCTTGATAACGTCAGACAAGCTCTTATCCGCCATGGATCGGAGGCGTAAATGATGGTTTTCAAAAGCTAAAGCTTCCGTCACGGGATTTGGTTCAATGACACACTTTAATCCAGCAGTCAGGACCGCTTGCAGCCCATTTAACGAATCTTCAAATGGTACGCTTCTGCAGGCTGAATGCCTAGGTCCTCAATTGCCTTTACCTACAAATCAGGAGCCGGTTTAACTTTATCAACATCATCCCCTGTGATGATAACTTCAAAATAGTGTAACAGGCCGAGCTTCACCAAATGATGAGTGACCCGCTTGAAGCGAGGGCGACTTTATATCCCTTTCTCTTTGCTTCTTCTAGATAATCCTTCACACTTTCACGTGCCTGTGCTGTTTTCATCTTTACTACATGGAGGCTTTTTGCTCAGGATTCAATTTATTCTATTTTACACCTTTCCCCTGCTGATCTTTGAAGTGCTGATTTAGCTCAGTATTATCGGTTCCGATACATGTAACAAAATGTTCAAGAGGCAAATCAGATTCATAAAAAGCCATCGTTTCTTTATAGGCCTCATACCAAACCGGTTCCGTGTCTAAAATTAAGCCATCAAAGTCAAAAATAACTGCCTTAATCAAATGATTTCCTCCTTTAACACTGCAATGGAATTTCAATTAACTTAAACGTACATGAATGAATGCCCCTGTTCAACAAAACGGTTCCGTTAGTTTCATATGAAACTATTTTTTTCCATAATTCTACAATTAATAAGGATATGGTAACCCGATGTCCGCCTCATTTCTTTTCTTTCTGTTACATGTTTTAACAATTACTTAGTGCCTTCGCGGTGTTTTTCCGTAACTGCGCCTAAAAGGGTGATAGTTTAACGAATGGTTTAATTGCAGGAAACAACAAGGAGGATAAACATGAAGAAAATTTTATTAACGATCCTAACGGCTTCTGTATTCATTCTAGGAGTTTGCATGCCAACTAAAGGCGAAGCCGCTGCTTTGGATCGCACACTTTCATTTGGAATGAGTAATAGTGATGTTAAAGAATTACAAGAATTATTACTGACAAAAGGGGTTTTTCCCTATCATGAAGCAACAGGTTACTACGGACCGATTACAAAGGAATCCGTAAAGAAGTTTCAGGAAAAATCAGGACTGAAAGTCGATGGAATATCAGGAACACAAACGAATCAGAAAATACAGGTACTGAAAAGCGGGGACATGGGAAGACCTGTAGCTGAACTGCAAAGGCTGTTGAAAGCCTGGGATGTTTACTCATCAACGGTCGATGGCATTTATGGAACAGGTACAAAACAAGCAGTCATGAACTTTCAAAAGCAAAAGGGATTATCCGCTGACGGTATCGCCGGTGCACGAACCTTCAGTAAATTAGAAGAAAGAGCCAGTTCAGCAAGTTCAGCCGTTAAAGAACTGACGGTTACAAGTACAGCTTATACAGCAAGCTGCGAAGGATGTTCAGGCACTACAAGAATGGGTGTCGATTTAGAAAAATATGATGATGCCAAACTGATAGCAGTCGATCCGAACGTGATTCCGCTAGGCTCCATCGTGGAAGTCGAAGGCTACGGACAAGCCATCGCTGCAGACACGGGCGGTGCGATCAAAGGAAACAGAATCGATGTCTTCATCGCGAAAGAAGCGGATGCTTTAACGTGGGGAAGAAAGCAAGTGAAGGTAAGAGTAATTAGATAATGCATAACGTTTTACTAAAAATAGATACATAACAAAACCGTAAAGAGCATGTAATGAATCCATTCATGCTCTTTCGGTCTGATCAAACCCATTTGTACATGATAATATCATCAACGTATTCACTTTCGCTCATCTTGAATTCCTTGATTTTCCGGCCTTCTTCAACAAACCCCAGCCGTTTATACAATGATATTGCCCGATGATTTGTTGAAAAAACTCCTAAACTCACCTTTTCAATCAACGGATTGGCTTCCGCCCAATCCAATAACGCTTCAATAAGCTCTTTTCCCATTCCCATCCCTCTGAAATTTTTTCTGATCATCACCCCAAATGAGCCCTTGTGGGACATTCTCTTCCTATTTTCCGATTGAAAGGCAATCCATCCAACCACTTCATCATTCATTTCGGCCACGATGATGGTTTCCCGTTCATTTTCCAATAACCTTCGTAGCCAATCTCGTTGCTGTTCAGGTGTTTTATTGAACTCCTCCGATACGGCAATAAAATACTCACCTTCGGAAATAACGGAATTCTGTACATCCAAAACCGCTTCCGCATCTTCCAAAACACCAGTCCGGATCATATATTCACCTGACATCCCACTCCCCCTTAATGAACCATGTTCGGATCGAAGTGAACAATAGTTCGACCTTCCATGATTCTTTGTTCGATTTTTTGAACGGTGCTGGATAATGAACGATCCGCATTCTTCAAATCATACTTTTTATGAAAAAAATTATATAACGTTAAATCCCTTAGCTTTAAAAATAGAGGAATCGTTTCGTATTCCACAGGTGCCAGGATATTTTCCGTCTCATACCCTTTTATGAATTCCCTCATGAACTTGGCAGCATATTCATCGAGCCCTTTTATCCCTTCACGTTCCAAACTCCACATCAGATAGTACAGAGGGATAGCCAAATCGCTGGCAAACCAGTGATATGAACAGTCATCAAAGTCAAAAACATGAATCCTCCCCTCATGATAATGGAAATTGCCGTTATGTATATCAGAATGAATCAAGCCAAAATTATCTTGATGAACCGGAAGGGCATTTAATTTCTGCTTGATTACTTCTTGTTGGCGGATCACTTGCTCCGGTACATCGGATTGATAGAGCTGGACATTCAATAATTCCTCTTCGTACCAATCCAGCCGTTTATATTTCGCTTCTGGCTTATAGCTTTTTGTTTGTTTATGCATTTGGCCAATGGTCCTTCCCCATTCAAAAAATAAAGGTCCATCGAAATGTTCATCAGTGACATTCATCCTAACACCAGGAGCTTTTTCAAACAGGCAACAATAAAATTCCGTACCATCCGCGCCCTCTACATTTTCAACTAAGTTCTTTTCTTTTGAAGTGAGAACTTTAGGAATTTCACTTCCATTATTCTGTAAATGCTCAATCCACTTTAACTCCGCAAGCACTTGATCTCTTGTACGATGTGATTGATGGGTCATTCTTAAGATATATGGCGTTCCATCCCTGTAAACCTCAAATACGTAGTTCTCTGCATCTCCAAGTTTAACCGGATTCCCAGCATTCACTTGAAAAAAATCCCCCGCCAATTTCACCAATTCATTAGAAAAAATTCGTTCTACCGCTGCTTCCATGATTCTCACTCCCATAAATGATATTGCCAACGTTATTAAATAAAAACGATTTATACTATACTTTATACGATACCAAGATGCCTTTTCCCTTTATTTGTATTTTATAAATCTAAAAAGTAAAGATATGTTCTTTTGCATAATAACGCTCCTTCGTCTTTCTCAAAAAAAAAACGCCCTATAGGGCGCGTCCAAAATCAGGTATCCTTTTCTTCTTCATTCGCTATTTTATTGAACTTCAAGATCGTTTCTTCGATTACTGGATTATTGAAATCCGCTTGGATGGCTGATTGTACAAATTTATCTTCACCATTCATTTCATCCCACTCATTAACTCTGTAATCTGGATCCCGACGAATTGATTTCCCATTTTGTTCATCATGATTTGACAACTATTTTCACCTCTTAACCATAGTAGAATTCGAACCATTCAGAAGCAGCTTTTTAATAATCATCCTTGATTGAAATGGGTGAACCCGTTGAGGTATGTTGATTAACCCAGTCAAGCGATACTTTTGAGACGGCATCCCACTCAGGTATTTGGGCTTTATGCTGTTCCACCCAGCTCATGCAATATTGCGGGTCTATATTGCTTTCTTGAGATTTTGCCAAAAATGACTGAATTGTAGTTTCCGTACAATTTTCCCATGATCCACATGTATCCTGCCAAATATGTTCCATTTTCATTTGGATATTTTCGTTAGCCATTGGGTTTCCTCCTTCATTAAATGTTACTTATTGATATCTTCCTTAAGTATGTCCAAGGCTAAATAAATCATTACAAAATTTTTAGCGTAAAAATGAATTTATAGTTGTAAAAATGATGAATAAACTGATTACGATAAAAAAAATCCGCCAAAACCAATAACTGCTTACGAAAGGAAAAATCATTGCCTTCCTCAATCTCCTTTACACCTTTATTCAGCCAATTGTATTGAAACAAACCAGTTTTGGAGAATTTCCAGTAAGTTTGGGGCTATTATGCGTGGATTGGGGCATTTAATCGTGAATTTTTCACGCTTTATTTGTCGAATCGGCGTTTACTCGTGAGTTTAGCCATTTTACTCGTGAATTTCACGCTTTTACTCGTGAATTTTGCCGATTTACTCGTGAGTTCCACGCTTTTACTCGTGAATTTAGCGATTTACCCGATTTGGACTCCGCTCATCCCGGCGACGTTCGACGAACAATCCGTTGCCGAGTTCGGTACAGAGGCAACGCTTGGCCGCCCTGGGCAGCCGGCAGATCATGCAGGCGCCTATGTGCTGCTGGCATCTGATGAAGGTGCTTATATAACAGGACAGTGCATTCACATCAATGGCGAGATCACGATGTCCTCATAAACCCAAAATGACCGAAAAGCATGGTGCTTTTCGGTCGCTTTTTTTTTGAAAATTAATTTCATATACCGGGCGAATTCATCAATACAATTCTCCAACCATCCGGATCCTCAATGGTGACACCTGATTTTTCCCAATATGGATTTTCCGGTGAAACCGGTTCATAGCCCATACCTTTCAACCTATTCGTGATTTCCTCAATGGTTTTACGTTCAGGAATATAAAAGACAAGCAGATTATCTTTTGATGGGCAGGACAAGGACTGCCATCTTCATGTTGAGTGAACTCCAGATGATAGCTGGAATCCGGAAGTCCGATTATGATGCCGTCATATCCCTCGTGCCCTTCGAAAGAACCGATTTTTTTCAAACCTAATCCATCACAATAGAAGTTTACTATCTTTTTTAATTGATCAGTAGGACGTGCAACCCGGATCTGCGCTACTTTCATATCAGTTGGCCATTTACTTTCCATTGTCCCATCCCTCTCTGGAATTAAATTTCTTCTTTCAAATTACTCTTTCCAATATTCATGCCAAAACCTAATGCAATCGCCGCACCTAAGCAACTGAAAAGACAGCCGGCTCCCAAGAAAATGGTTGGATCTGATTCACCAATCATCACTGAAGCTATACCTCCAATTGCTGGAAAAAGGGCAACCATGTATCCACTTTTCGCCCCACCTATCTTTTCTACAAGCTTGAGGTAGAATAGCCAGGCTCCAAAGGAAGCGAATATAGTTAAATACAACAAAGCCGATAAATATGTAATGGATGTCGGTATAATGACTGCTTGTCCTTGGATGAACACAATGGCCACCAAAAGAATTCCTCCTGCTGCAAATCCAAGTACATTGGCATAGATTGGGTTCACTTTCTCCCTGGCATTTCTAGCCGAGCTTGCATCGCCCAATGCAGTGAGGATGGTACCAAGAACGGCCATCATGATGCCCTTTATATCATTGAACCCATGAATATCATGTAAGCTCGGATAAATAACAATACAAACAGCCAGCACACCAATTATCCCGCCAATTATGATACGTGAATGCAATGGTTCCTTCAAAAAAACACGAAGGGCAATGGGCGTTAAAATGACTTTCAACGAAAAAATTAACGTAACCATTGCTGCTGAACTTAAGATAGTGGCGTAATAAAGGCATAAATAGCTTAAAGCAAAATTACAAACTCCAAACGCAATAATGAATGGAACATCCTTTTTCTTGGGTTTTCCTTTAGGTCTAAGCATGCACAATAAAATGAAAAATAGGATGGCCGTCAAACCTAAACGATAGGTTAAAGATAATTCTAAACTCACAGGTGTACCTTGAATCTTGACGGCAATAAAATTAAGTCCCCATACTAATAAACAAAATATGTACATAAAGTTTGTCATAATAACATGACCAATTTGCGATATTGCCCACTTACTATCAGTTTATTAGACTCGTCGCAACTGATTTTCCCATCCATAATTTAACCGCCTTCTATTAAAAATCACATATGTAATAATAAAGTAAATATTACCAATTCGAAGGGAATTGTCAATATTTAAACATACATTCCGAAAAGCCCTCCAGTTAATTTGGAGAGCTTTTCATTGGCAAACGACCATTAGCACAAACTCGGTAATTGATTTTCTACAGTTTTAAAAAAAGTTGCAGTTGATTTCAGAAATCCGCTCCCTTTCCGCCGACTGTCTGCCTAGCCGCATCAAAGCAAGCGCCTATAGGGTCTCGCCTAGTCAGTTTTTCGGCAGGAGTGTCACGAATTTCTTCCTTCCATTCCAAGTCTGCTTTGTTCGGGGTGCCATTCCGATTCCCTTTTGTCTAAAAACTGTGGCCAACGACTATTAGCCTTTATAGTTGACTTGTCCAGTTTCGACCAATTCCTTCAGGCCCATGAACATTAAATTCCAGCCATGTTCAGATCCATCGTGATACTCTCCGAGAGCTTTTTCGATATCGGATTGTGTCCAATTTTCTTCATGAGGAACAATGATGTTTTGTGAAAATGTCATTTCACAGCCCTTTTGAAGTTCTTTCAGTTCAACTGTAATTGTATCTGCCGCTTCACTGAATTGCGGCATTTTAAACGTGAACACTAATTTATTGGGACGGTCCATTTCAAGGTACTCCCCTATCGCCCGATAATCTTTTCCTTCGCGATGATCAATAATCTCCCAAGCTCCTCCCACTTGAGGCTCATTTTGTGCCACTTTATTTGTCCCCTCCAATGTAAAAAACCATTTTCTCATCATCCCAGGGTCCACCCATGCATCAAATACCCTTTCAGGCATTACATCAAAATTTCTAATCATCTTTAAAGTGGTTGTTGAGTATTTTTCCATTTACATACTCCTTATATCATTTTTACATACTTTTCCATTATTCTTTTGAGACAGCACGCCAACCGTTTGCTTCCAGTTTCTCCAAATAAGTTTCCATCCTTATTTCCTCGATTTCGATCGCAAGCGGGTGCAGGGATACCAAACATTCATTCGAAGCATAATTTATGGTAACCTTTACAACTTCATATCCATTATGAAATCGTGGATCGAACCCGGGATCATCGATTATATCCCCTGTAACAGGACGAATATCGGAATCGAATGTTTTCATCATCAGCCTATTCTTTTCTTGTTCTTTTATTGATGTAATGAAGATCATTAAATTTACTTTCATTGCAGTCTCCTTTTCTCTATCCTTAGCGTCCTGCGACCATGCTGCCGCAGCTTACCCTAACAGTTCTATAAGACTTTGGAATTCACTATTTCCTTTTTCATATTTTGAAAGGAATAGAAATCATTTATACCTTTATATAGTTCCCCGTTCTTGCAGAAAACTGCACTTCCATTTGGTATTGCATATATCTTTCGTTCATTTGATAAGGGATATAATTCTCCATCTATATTATCCTCGTAATGGACCTCAACGCTAAACCTCACTAATCCTAAGCCCTTGATCACTATCGTTTCTGGATAGTCTTTATCTTTTGTGATTATGCAATCATGGCCGAAAGCTAATGAACCCGCACTATATCCAATGATTAACCCTTGAAAGTTTTTGATAATTGGGGTAAGTCCTTTTTCTTCAATTACATGGATTAACCTTTCTGGCTTTCCACCAATAAAGTAAAGAATATCATGTTCTTTTATAGATTTTTTCATTTCTTTATCTGAAAGGTCTTCGTTTAATAATTCAATGCTTACATTCTCCATTATTGAAAAGGCTTGTGTAATACTTGCCATCCAACTTTCATACCTGGAATTATCGGTTGCAAAAGGGATTATTAAAATTTTAGCATCAGGTTTAATCATTTTTGAAAGTTCCAGGAACACTTCACCTAATTCATTATTCGTGTGATTCCCCCCGCCAATTAAACAAATGTCCATATATGTCCCCCTTTTATTCACATGCTATTCTCTTAAAATATTCTATGTAAAAAAGACAATACCTTTATATGTAACTACTCTTTAGCTAATATGCACCGACAGTTGCATAGAAAAAGCTGTCATAAAGATAGCCCCGATAATCAGCTAAAGCACATCCGTTAGTTATATAACATCATCAACTATTTTAGTGATGATATACGTTTAGTAACACCTATGTTTACGATAGTTTGAATACTAGGATTAAAGAAACCAACACATCCCCCTATTGATTGCCAAGATCCTTTCACTAATAACTGTTATTCATAACTTAATGACTAAATTTCTTTACCTCAGTAATAAGGAGTGCTGCGGTTGTCTTTATCTTACGTAGCTAAAGGGGCAGTATGTTTAAGCAAGAAATGAAATAAAAAATTACAAAACTAGGGTTATTTTGAGAAAAAAATCCAACTTTATAAAAAAATAAACTATACTAAAAAAGGTAATGAAAAAATAAATATTTTGGGGGATTTATGAAAAAAACAAGGAATTTTATTATTTTATTCTTGTCAGTACTTCTATTTCTTAGCACATTCAATTTTTCTACATGGAAAGTTTCTGCTCAAGATGATGTGACAAAGGTTAATCATTTTTACTCTGCTGACGAAGTAGTTTCTGGTACGACAACACCAAACACACGAGTGAAATATGTGGGCAAAAACTACTACGATGAGAGATACGGAGTTTTTAGTGCAGTATCGAATAAAGATGGAATTTTTAAAATATATGTAGGAAAGCATCAAGCAAATACCACTTTTACGATTAATACGTATGATCCCAATGGAAACTTAATCGATTCTGATGAAGTATTTGTATTAAAAGCATCGCTTGAAGCTTACTTTTCAATTTCTTTTGGCAGTAAAATGATGATTGATGATCAAGGCGAAGTTGGACAAACACCGATCAAAAGACCTATGACTGGAATTTACTATAAAGCGAGTCAAGGTTCAAAAATTGAGGTAATAGTCGATGACAAGATCGTAAAAAATGTTTTCGCAGGAGGGAGTTATAGTTCCCTTGAATGTCCCGAAATACATCTAGGAGATTTTGTAAAGATAAGGGTTTCAAAAGGAAAGGTAATAAAAACCTATGAATTATTGGCCACATCCTATGACATATATGATTGGTTTATGGTTGACTATCCTATTTCTACTTCTAAAATTACGACATGGTCAGATTCAATCAGCGTTTATCTTCCGCCGAATCTAAAATATAGTGGTCTATTTAATAAAAACAAGGATGTTCTTTCAACTGGAGCAACGGGAGTAATTAAACAATCTTTCGATGAAAATACAACATTAAAAGATTTGAAACCATTAACTTTATATGAAGAAGAATTTGAAAATGTGATTAGTGTTGAAACTTTAAGATTAACAACGTCGCCGAAACCAGAAATTGACCCAGTTTCACAGATTTCAAATGAAGTAACTGGAACTGCAACCGCAAATAGTCTAATTACCGTTTTGGATGAAGAAAATACCAAGTTAGGTGAAAGTACGACTAATGAAAATGGAAGATTTGGCGTACCTGTTGATGGACTAGATCCTGACACAATAATAAAAGTGGAAACAAGAATGCCAAATACGAATCAATATGATTATAGTTATACTTCAGTAGAGGAAGTCCATATTGAAGAACTCTCAGACAACAATGCTTATATTACTGGACAAAGTTCATTTGGGAACGAGGCCGAAGTCTATCTCTTGGAATCGAATCCCATTCCAAATAATTCGATGAAGAAAAGTTTTAGTTCTAACGGATTGACTACAACTGGAGAAATAAAAACAAACTCGAAGAAAAGTATTGGGAAATTCACGCTTAATAATGACTCGATGTTTAAATTAAATATCGGTAAACAAAAAGCAAATTCCATCGTTCAAGTGGTATTAAATGAAAACGGGAAGTCACTCTCCCTTCCTTCGAAAACGGTCAAAGATAAAACGGCACCTGTAATTTCAGGTACAACAAAGAAATCCATTCCTATCAACTCAACTTTTAATGCTAAAACAAGTGTGACTGCGAAGGATAATGTTGACAGTGATTTAACAAGTGCTATAAAAGTGACTGGTACGGTTAATACAAAGAAAATAGGCACCTATGATTTATCTTACGCTGTAGCAGACAAGTCAGGAAATGGAGCAAAAATCACAAGAAAAATAACTGTTTATGACAATGTTAAACCTGTGATATTAGGTGCCACGAATAAAACTGTTCGACTAAATTCTTCATTTAATCCAAAAACAAGTGTGACTGCGAAGGATAATGTTGACGGCAGTTTGACTAGTAAAATTAAAGTAAGCGGAACCGTTAATACAAAGAAAAAGGGTACTTATACATTGAAGTACACGGTTACTGATAATTCAAAGAACGTAACAACTATTACAAGAAAGATCACGATTGATAGCACTAAACCAGTGATTTCAGGAGCTAAGAGTAAAACGATTGAATTACATTCATCATTCAGTTCCAAAAAAGGTGTAACAGCAAAAGACAATCTGGATGGCAATTTAACAAATAAGATTAACGTAACAGGTTCTGTTAATACAAAGAAAAAAGGTACTTTTACATTAACCTACTCTGTTACTGATAAATCAAAAAACAAAACAGAAGTGAAGAGGAAAATAACTGTTAAATAACCAAAACGATAGGGGTTCTAAGCTATTAGAATCCCTTTTTTATATTGGTTCGTTTCTAATACACTATTCTTTAAATCAAAGAACCCTGTCTTACTATCCGCAATTTTAAAATTAGCTTGGTAAGAAGCTCTAAGGTTTTATTTGATAAGTATTCATTACTTCCTTTGTTGAGCTAACTTGCCCCTTCAGCTCAACAAAAAAAGGCTGCCGCAGCAACCCTCAATTAAACCCTTGCCTATTTTCTCAAATATACGGCACTTCGTTTCTGTCTCCTCGAAATTTAAACCATCCTTAATATTAAGCATATAGCGGCAATATCCATTATTCTTAGGATAACCATATAAATAGCAGACCACTTTTCCATCATTCATTTTTAAATACCGTATTGTCTTTTAAATTCAAAAATCTCATCAACAGCTTGTTGATATCCACCCGATTCTTGAAAGGATTCTTTTAAATTTGAAACAGTTTTATGGAAAGTTGGGTCGTTTAACACATGATCTGCGGCCTCACGCAGCTGGTTTGCAGTCAAGCTTTGCATTTGTAGTGTAATACCGGCTCCGATATTGGCAACTTGCCCTGCAATCATCGGCTGATCCGCGCTTTGCGGGATGACAATTAGCGGAACTCCATAGTAGAGACCCTCATTGGTACTATTCATTCCGCCATGTGTGATAAATAATTTAGTGTATTTTAGCACTTCCGTTTGTGGAACATAGTTTTTCACAATGAAGTTTTGGGGGATCTCTCCTAATTCAATTAGCGGGGTTTGTTGACCGACCGACATGACCACCGTGTGATTGCTATTTCCAAATGCTTCAAAACAAAGCTTATAAAAATCAAGAGATCGGTTAAAAACTGTCCCAAGAGAAATGTAAAGGGGACTTTTTCCTTTGATATCAGCAAGGTTAAAGTTATCCTGCTTTAATCGTGAAGAGATGGATGGACCTACAAATTTGTAAGTTTGGTCGAATGCTTCTTTAAAAGGTTGAAACTCCCTTGTTGTATAAACGATTGAAAGTGGTGCAGGATTACAAAAAACTTCGTAAGCAGAATGGATCTCCACATCATATTTTTCCTTCACCATTGCCGTCAGTCTTTGAAATTCATCTTGTATAGGTTTACCTATTTCTGGAGTGATTTTTTTAGAAAGCTGTTCCAGCATTTTATCGAATGATGCTTTTGTCTGCGCAAAAGAAGTACAAGAATTGATTGCAGGAAGCTTAAGGATTTGGGCAAGCATACGTCCACAGCCAAACATGGAGTCATGGATGATGTAATCGAAATGCTCTCCTTTGATCTGTTCAAGCACGCTAGGTATGACGATATCTACCGTATGTAAAAGACCGTTGATTCTTTCGAGTAAATAATTTCTTCCCCCTGAGAGAAAAGCTTCTATAAATTTTTCACCGTCAATTGTTCGTACAGTAGCTCCCGTCCTCTCTATACGTTCCCGGAAAGCTTCTATCGTAAAGTACACGACCTCTTCTCCACGCGAAATAAGCTCTTGCACAACGCCAATAGTTGGATTGATATGTCCTTCTGATCCAGCATTAATAAATAAAACACGTGCCATTTTACCACTCCTTAAATGATTCTGTAAGAGTCTGGTCTTTGTCCCATACCCTTCCAAAATCAAACAATATAAATTTATCATAGTACAATACTGGAAAATCTCAAATTCTTATTCACCCTTGTAATCTAAAATTAATATCGTTCATAAAGATCAGCCGGATTCTCAAAGGGAAAATGGGCGCTGTATGTAGCTATCGCTTTTTTCATCAGGGGAGTATAGCTGAAAAAGGTGATCCACTCATTAATAGAGAACTTATATTTTATAATGGATTTCTTTGGAGGGAATAATGATGGCAAAGTATTTTCCGGAAATGTCACCTGAGCATCAAAACTTCATAAAGAAACAGCATTTGTTTTTTATTGCAACGGCACCTTTGGATGCGTGGGGTCATGTAAACCTTTCTCCAAAAGGGTATGATACCCTTCGCATCCTATCATCTACCGAAATAGCGTATTTGGATCTAACTGGAAGCGGTAACGAAACAAGCGGACATATTAATGAAAATGCCCGGATCACCTTTATGTTTTGTGCATTTGAAGGTCCACCGATGATCTTGCGCTTATATGGTTCAGGCAAGGTGATTCTGCCAGAAACAGAAGAATGGGATCGGATGATAGGTCATTTTGAAATGATGCCCGGTGCAAGACAAATCATTTTAGCTAAAATTCATAAAGTGCAAACCTCTTGCGGATATAGTGTACCCTTCATGACCTACTCCAGTGAACGTGAAACATTGAATCGGTCCAACATGAAAAAGGGTGAAGCTGAACTGAAAAAATATTTACGTGAAAAGAATTCCTCCACCATCGATGGCATTCTGACACCATTAGGGAAAAAACTATCGAATGACTCGAGGCCCAATAAACAATAAAATTAATGATAAGCCTTTGTCATTTGACTTATGGTGAAGATTCTTTGTAACTAAAAAAAGTAACTATTCGCCGCTAAGAATAGTTACTTCAAATGAACCGGATGGGAATAAATAGGACAGGAGAGAGTTGTCCTATCTACTTTCATTATATGGAATAACGATTACAAGGTGAACAAATTGTCTGTTAAAGAAACAGTCCGAAGAAACTTTGCACAACCTGCCCCTATAGTTCCATAAGAAAAGGAGCTGCAAAAGCAACTCCTTTAGATGCGAGAAACATTATATGTTACTTCAGACGAACAACTTATATGCATACGCGTCTATTCCGTCTATGCTTGAATTAAAGCGTGACAATGATCGGTCCATTTTTAGTAAGGATAATCGTATGTTCCACTTGAGCTACATAGCTTTTTTCTGTAGCATAGGTCCAACCGTCTTCCTTTTGGAATACTTCTTCTTCAAAGGTTGAGATGAATGGTTCGAATGCGATAACCATCCCTTCCTTTAATATTTCATTATCCCATGGATCATAATAATTACAAATATGGTCAGGTGCTTCGTGTATTCTACGTCCAACACCATGTCCTGTAAGGTTTTTGATAACCGTGAATCCCTGCTGTCTCGCTGTTTCGAACACTGCTTTTCCGATTCTGCTTTTTTTGGAACCGGGTTTTGCTTTCTTAAGACCCGCTTCGAATGCCTTTTTTGCGACGTCGCATAATTTCGTTAATACTTCTTCTCCTTCGCCTACTACAAATGAGATTCCTGTATCTGCGAAATAACCGTTCTTTGAAGCAGATACATCTATATTGACTAGATCCCCTTCACGAATAATCCGATCACCCGGAATGCCATGTGCCACTTCATCATTTACGCTGATGCAAGTATAGCCAGGAAAATCATATTCACCTTTTGGAGCTGAAACTGCACCCGCTTTTTCTAAACGTTCCCCGGCTATATCATCAAGTTCTTTGGTCGTTATTCCCGGAATTGTTCTTTGTACCAATTCATCTCTAATGGAGGCAATAATTTTGCCAATTTCCTTCAAACCATTAAAATCATCTTCTGTTTTTGCAATCATTTTTTTCTACCTCATTATCTTTTATCATCAATAAACTATATACGCATTCATTATACCCTTTATTTTAGCGAAAAATAAAAGCAATGTACATAATTGGGTACGATGCCCCTCTTTTCCCCCTACTTTTATTCTCATTCAAATATCCAACTTAATTGAAACATCTTAAATCGTTCTTCAACTATACTGCCCCAATAGTTCCATAAAAAAAGCTGCCTTAAAGGCAGCTCCGATCTTTACAAAGGCACTTGTTAGCTGAAGAAGCAGGTTACTTTCCGGGGTTCTCATCAACAGGTTTTCGTTTATGTTTTTCATTAATGATCTTTTTATTAAATATCTTAACTTCTCCAACCATTAGTAACCTCATATCCTCTACAATATACTTGGCTAACTCTTGGTCAGTGATGTCATCTCCATCAATATCAAGGCGGAATTCCTGCCCTTGAAGCCCACCGCCATTAGTAAACTTGATTTCAAAGTCAAATTGAACTCTTTTATCCATTTGAACCCTCCTCATATTGATTGATACTGAAGTGCATTGATATATAAACCTTTTGGTGACACAGGGTTTTTACACCTTTCACAGTTCCCACTAGACATATTCTAGACAAAAAAACATTTTCCTTCATCAACTAATTCACCTGTTAGTTCTATAATGTTTTACTCAAAAAAAAGCCAACAGATTACTCAACTTAAAGGAATAAGCAAGAACCCCTTTAGGGTATATTCTAAAGGGGTTTATTACATATGAACCGATTTAACCTTTAATAACATATATGAGGGGGGCAATGCTTTTTAAATGTTATTGAGGAGCTTGTGTTTGCAGCAACTTTAACCCCATGCCAATAAAAATTATTCCTGTTATTTTGTTTAAAATCATTCCTACCTTTTGGTTTCCTCTTAGTTTTTTTGTAGCATGCGAAGAGAAAATTGCAATAAATAGACACCATAGAAATCCAGTGAATGTAAAAGTAAGTCCTAAAATGATAAAAGGAATAGGACCTGAAACCTTTGTATCTATAAATTGCGGAAGAAATGCAATAAAAAATAAAGAAACTTTTGGATTCGTAAGACTTGTTAAAAGTCCTTGTATATATAACTTTCTGATGTTTAATTTACTGGATGGAGCAATATCAAAATTTGCATTTGTTTTATCGATCAACATTCTAATTCCCAAGTACATCAAATAAATAACACCAACAATTTTAATTGCATTAAATAAAATAACAGATTTTGTAAGGATGATTGATAAACCCAAAGCAACAAATAACGTATGGATTAAAGATCCTGTAATAATGCCAAAAACAGAATAAACACCTGCTTGTCTTCCTTGTGAAATACTTCTTCCCACAATATACATTGTGTCTGCACCAGGAATGAGATTTAATAGGATTCCTGTTAGTAAAAATACCTCGTAATTAATGATTCCGTACATTGTAGCACCTCTTTTTATTTTTTGGTGCCCTTATTGATAATAGTTAAAATTGTATGAAAAGAAAAGATTTTTTTGTTTTTTTAATACTTCTCTTAAAGTTAGACGATTCAAATTGCTTCTTAACATATTCCCTTCTTCAACTAACCGCCCCGATCATTTCATAAATAAAAAGAGCTGCCAATTTCAATAATAGACTCATTAGAAAAACTTGGAATTTAAGTTGCTGTATATTAAGATAGTATATGGTTAATATTTTCCATTATATAGGAGGAGACATATGAAAAAGAAAATTCTACATACGGTACTTTCGATTGCAGTAGGAGCAGGGATACTTTCCGTTGGTGATGTTCCTGCCCAAGCTAAGAGTCAAAATCAGGAGATGAATGACTCATACGCAATAGCTTTTAAAGGTGGATTACCAGAGAATTATCAAGAGGTAATACGGAAAGCCGGTGGTAAAGTAACCAAAGTCCTTCCCGAAGTTGGAGGAATAGAAGCTCAATCTGACGAGCCTTCTTTTCTTAAAAACCTAAAAGCTAATTCTTCAATAGAAGCTGCTAACAGGGAAATTCCCCTAACCTTAGACAAAACAGCAGTCAGCCCTTATAACAATGGATCCAGTATCATCAGCCAGCAAAACTCTGAAAGTTATTGGGACTCCCAATGGGATATACGGAGGGTGACCAACGATGGGAAATCATATGATTTAGAAACAGGCGGATATAAAAATAAAGATGGCAGCATGACTCATAAAGCAGTGGTGGGAGTCATTGATACTGGAATTGATGAGTCTCATCCTGACTTAAAGAATAATATAATAGGCGGACGTAATCTTGTTCCTGCTGGAATGGATGAATCTGAAACAGGTGATCCCACTGATATAAAAGATCGCAACGGGCACGGCACTCACGTTGCCGGGATCATTGGCGCAAATGGTAAAGTAAAGGGTGTAGGGCCAGATTTAGGAATCAGGGCCTATCGCGCATTATACTCAGAGCAAGCCCTTGGATTACCAACTTGGATAATAGATGGGATCATTGCAGCAACAAATGACAAGGTAGATGTTATTAATATGTCTCTACGTTTCTATAATAATAACAAAATGACCATTGAAGGAGAAAGTTATAAATCAATCGCTGAAACGTTACTTTGGAAGAGAGCCATTCAATATGCAGTAAAGAATGGAGTAACTGTAGTGGCCGGCAGTGGTAATGAAAGTTTAAATTTAGATGACAAGAAGGAAGTTAACGAATTTTTAAATAAATTGTATGAACCATATGGAATGAGCGTGAAAGGGCCTGCAACTGTAGTACCGGCACAGATGCCAGGAGTCATTAATGTGTCTGCCTCCACAAAATGGTCAACTCAACAGCTTGCTTTCTACTCTAATTATGGAAACAGTGCTATTGACGTGGCAGCTCCCGGAGGAGATTACGGGCCTGAATACGCAGCAACCAATGACCCTGCGACGGCTGATCCAAGTAACTTAATCCTAAGTACTTGGCCTACCTATTTAGGTACTCCATATGAGTTTAATGCCGGTACTTCCATGGCCACTCCTCAAGTAGCTGGAATTGCAGGAGTAATTAAGGCAGCTCATCCGGAGTATAAACCAGCCCAAGTATCCGCACGCATTAAGCAAACAACTCTTGACTATGGAAAGAAAGGACAAGATGCTTTATTTGGTTCAGGAGAAGCAAATGCTTATAGAGCATTAGAAAATATAAAGAAGTAGCTTATATTTCTGAAATATTAATAGTACAAGGAAAGGTAACCCGAACAGTAATTGGGATAAATATATCCATAACAAAAAAGGCTACATGCCCGAAATATAAAAAACGGAAACACATAAAATGCGTGAAGACATATTCTAATTAACACAACTCACCAGTTAAAATTCATCCCCTACATAATTGTAGGGATTTTTTTGTTTTATCGCTTAATTACAATTTCTGGTCCAAGCAAATACACATTTTCCAATTTGTGTTATGGAATTATCCTGACCCTTTAGTTTCATAAAGTACTGGCCGCCAGCTAGCCTTACCTTTTCATGATTTTGGCAATCTTGAAAATTCCAAAGCCGCAAAGAATTATGAGACCCATTATAATAATTGGTATCAAAATATTAAATGACATTAAATCATCTCCCTTTAAATAATGTAAGTCATTCTTATATCCATATAATACCACACCAAAAACATCTACTTATTGAACTAACGCCCCCTTTACACAAACCTGTGTTTTTAATTATCTAAAAAGGAACTGCTTCCACAGTTCCCTTTTAGATATTTTCCCAATGAACAACTAAAGCCAATCTGCACTTTCATCAGCAAACCTTTGGAATTCATTCATAAAAACACTTGCATGATAACCATCAGAAACTGCATGATGAATTTGCAACGAAACAGGCAAGAACCATTCATCTTTTATTTGTGAATATTTCCCCCCAGTTATAATCGGTAAGAGAAAATCGCCACCATTATTAATATTTAAATTAAATGCTGTAAAAGAACTCCAAGGGATCATGGATATCGGAATATAATTATCTGGTATAGGGGTCTTTGGAAATAAACTACCCGTACCATTGTATTCTTCTACATCTTTTTCATACTGGGAATGGAATTCAGAAAACCTACTTGCATTTGGTGACCAGATGCTAGAAAATGTGTTTGTCTTCTTATCGAAAATTGTATAAGAAGGCACAATTTCCGACCAATAACCTAAATTCCCTTCTTGGTTAAAACTGGTTCTGAATTCTCGATGGGAATTAACTATTTTTGTAACCATAAAAATAAACGCGGGATATAACTTATAATTCTTCTTTCTTAAGTTTTCCATAAGAACAGTAATATTCATTTCATTCGTTATACTGAATGTTGTTTGTTGTTGTAAATAGTGTTCAAAGTACTCTTTTCTAACCCAATTTTCACGATCAATTTTATTGAATTTCATATACAACGCCTCCTAATGTGTTTTATTTGATTTAGGAGGCTATTTCCTCTGCTTTTTTCATGACAGTCATCCTTTTGCAAACGAATTTATACCCTTACATTATCAAATATTCCCAGACTAAAATCAACTTACAGGGAACTTTCTTTAACAATCCCCCCTCGCCCGTTCTATAGGGCATTAAGCATCACTATTTCTTATTCTTCTCAAATAACACAAGCACTGCATTAGAACTTCTTATCAAAAGGGGTATGGACAAGGTTGAGGATATGATATGCCCACATACTAAAATTCGTGCACCTATACTCAGCCTACATACAGTACATTAAAAGTTCATGGCCTAAAAAAAGAACATACCCTTCTTTAAAGGATATGGTTTGTGATATGGAGTTACTTTCATTACGGAACTGTAAAAGTGATTCTAATTTCATATGTTGTCGTACCAGTGATAGCAGCAATATTAACATTAGTAGAAGCAACAGGAAAGCGCCGGGATCTCCTGTTGGCCCTGTAGTTCCACTAGCTATCGCAACTTTATGAAATTTGTAACAACAGTGAAACTGCACAAATCCTTTATACTTGTAAAATATCCAGCGTCCTCCTAAAAGAGGGAAATATCATCTGTATTTTTTATTTAGTCTAAGGATAATCAATATTCTTACGATTAAAAGATCAAATTACCTTTCAAAAAGCAAAAAAGCTAATCCCTTGGCGTTCAAGGAATCAGCTCTTTTCCTTTTTTTCAATACTCTGAAAGTATCTGCGGTTATAGTCGATGGAAGGGTGATCCGGAAAGTATTCAGCAGCTAACTCATTATGCCTTTTTGCTTCCTCTAGCTTGCCGATGCGGTCAAAACATACGCAAAGCTGAATATGCGGCAACCATGTGTAACAATTCCGCTCGATAAAAGGGCTTTTTGTTTCTGGTATTTCTATTCGCGTCGCCAAATTGTACCAGAATATGGAGCGTTCATATTCATGCTGCTCCATATGGATGAATCCGAGCCTGCAGCATATTTCCCCTCTTGGTGTATCGTACTCGAAAGACTTTAAACAGCTCTGAACAGCTGAACTCCAATCTTTTAAGTGAATATAACAGTCCGCCAGCTTGCCGCAGGCTTGAATGTTATCCTCGCTCCATCCTTTACCCTCATCAAGAAATTTACGATACCACTGGATGGCTTCATCATATAAACCATGGTCATTGCATTCATTCGCATAGTAATATTTGTCGCGCGGTGAAAAATCCATTCCGGATTGAAGGGACTTCTTGTAAATTCTCAAATTACGATCATTAAAGCTTTTTTCCTTTTTATGATGTATGGCAATATCCGATTGAAATGTGAGTCCGGTCACTTCAAGATACTCATGAACGAATCCTATCCAATTGAAGTTCTTCTCCCGTTTTACGAGTCGGTTCCGCCTGGAACTGAAGCTGGGGTTTCCATTCCCATCAAAAGAAAGATGATAAAACATCATGACAGAATCGAAGTGAGGAGGAAGCTCTTTTTTCAGAGTTGCAAATTTCTCCTTATTCTCTTCTGTTAAAATATCATCCGCATCAAGCCAGAGTATATATTCTTTTGTCGCTTTAGAAAAAGCGAAGTTTCTCGCCGCCGAAAAGTCATCGATCCATTCAAAATCATAAACATGATCAGTGAAGGCTGAGGCAATTTGTTTCGTGTCATCCTTTGATCCTGTATCAATGATAATCATTTCATCGACCAGTTCCCTAACAGAAGCAAGACAGGTAGGAAGGGAATCTTCTTCATCCTTTACAATCATGCATAAGCTAATTGAAATCCCGCCCATTAAACCACCTCCAATAACAGCATATTAGTTCCTGCCTGCTATAATGTCTGGATTTAGGCTGATCTAATTAATTTCAAGTCATGACAAGGAAAATCGTCATTGCAGGAAATTTAAGATTTTTTTGCAAATGCATTTTGTTATAATTCCTTTGCTGAAGAACCCTAATCTGTTTAAAATTTTGTTTTTACATCAAATGTATGATTTTGTTAAGACCGTACATTCAAAAGGCCGCAAATTGGCGACCCTCTATGGCGCTAAAGCCCGCGTTCGTTTAAATACAATAATTAACAGACTTAAACTAATTTCTTCTTTTTATTTGGCTATATTAAACGATTATGTTGATATTTGAAAAAACGAACTGTTGTTCTATATCAAAAGTGATTGGGCAAGGACGTATCGTAAAATCTCGCTTAGAGAAAGCAATCGGCTCCAAGTTATCTAAATCGAATACCCTTTGTACAGATGCTTGGCGGGCTTTCAAAACCTATGCAAAAGTTAAAGGATTAGAGCACTATCCCTTCAAATCAGATGGGAAGGAACGTGTAAAAGGGCTTTACCATATCCAAAATGTCAATAACTATCACAGCCGTCTGAAAGGTTGGATGGACTGTTTTAATGGTGTGGCAACAAAATACCTCGACCAGTATTTGAGTTGGTTTCAATTTCTGGATTTAATTAGATTCCGTAATGATTCTACAACGGTAAGCAAAATGGTTATTGATAGCTGCTTGTTATCCACCGATGCTACTTATGATAAATTAAGACTATCGACATTTAAGTTATAGCTTGCCTTAAAAATAACCTAAGTAGGAGGGAAGAAATTGAAAAAAGATTATTTCGTTCAAAGCTCACACGATAGCATAATAAATGATTTTGCCCTTCCCAAAGATATATTTAAATCAATCAATGTTGGAATTAGAGACATAGAAACTGACTTTCTTTTTACGTTGATTCAAAATATGAGCTTTCCTGTTTTCTTTGTGCTGGAACCTGTGATTTTTGAACACATTGAAAGGATTATTTTAGAAAAGAGAATCCCTTCCTACAAATTTGCTTCTGACGGTTTTATTATCAAAGTTGATTCGGTTGACATACTAGAAGTAATTTGTGATTGTACGGTTGATTTAGTTTTAAATGGATTGAGCGTGTTTATTTTCTTTGGACAGGGACTTTCTGAAGGGAATTTAGTTCCAACAAGAAGCTGGGATAAACCTATTGAATTTAAAAACCTTGATTTTGAAAAGGTCGATACATTTATTGATGTACACGAGGTTGGACTTACTATATTTAGTAAGAATGACAAATACAACTCCCCTAGAAAAGTTACACACTATATATCGGAAGCCTACTCGCTTGATTTGGAAAACAGTGACATTTGATGGGCGGATTAGCTTAAATAGAATATAAATCAAGGACCTGATTTGAGGTCCTCAATTTATATTCTTTTAGCAACAATATTATTTAACAGAGCCTTTTATTTAAATAATAATACGTATTTTCCTTATACTTGCGCATATTAAAAACAATAAACATTGAAAGCGAGATGGATACGTATTGTCTAAACAAGGGATGCAAAACAAGGATCAAACGAGAAAGCAAATCGAGAAACAGGATAAAAGAAATGATGTAGAACTAGGTAATGAATTTCAAATTGGAAACACAAGTTCACAGAGCTCAAAAAAAAGTGGACGTCAAGTAAATAAAAAATAACCCCGATTTTCGGGGTTATTTTTTCGGTTTATGAACTTTTTTAAAATGTTCCATTTATATTGGAGAATGACAACAATATCATATAAAGCCTATTTACCACTATTTCACATAAAGTTACTGCTGGATTATCTGAATAAGGTTGCCGCATGTATCATCGAAGACAGCTATTGTGCTTTCGCCCATTTTTGTCGGCTCCATCGTAAACTTCACGCCGTTTTCCAGTAGTCGTTTGTACTCTTTATGAATATCCGCAACGCCAAACATTGTTGCCGGGATGCCTTCGGCTACTATCTTCTTTTGATATTCCTTTGCGGCAGGATGCTCATTCGGTTCAAGTAAAAGCTCGGTACCATCATGATCGTCGGGAGAAACAAGCGTAATCCACCTGAATTTCCCCATGGGAACGTCATGCTTTTTTACAAATCCCAGCTTTTCGGAATAAAATTCCAGTGCCTTGTCTTGGTCTTGTACGAATAAACTGGTAACAATGATTTTCATAATCTTTTGCCTCCTTTAATATTTACCACGTTGGTGCTCTGCAAACAATTTGGCTCCAATCCGAAAAAACACACATGTGACAGAAGTCCTGTTCCGATTTTATAAAATTACTCTATCCATCCTTTCAGCAGGTTTTTAAGTGGTTCGTTGTTGAACATTAGTACTCGATATTTTCCCTTACGTTTTGATTTTACGAGTCCTGCATCTTCCAATGCAGCTAGATGTTTAGCGATTGCCTGTCGCGAAATGGCAAGGTCGTGCTTTGTAATGAGACGTACCGTAAGTTCATACAACGTCAGCTCGTTGCGTTCTGTTAGTTCGTCCAATATCAGCCGCCGAGTCGAATCGCCGAGTGCTTTGAATATAGCGTCTTTATCCCACATACACCGATTATAAGCAACTCTATGGTTGCGTGTCAATGAGCATAAGCAACTTTATGGTTGCGTGTCAATCGCACCTATTCCTGAACGAGAAAGCCAAAAATACATATGTTGATCTATTATCTCCATCATGAATAACCCCAACACTCATTCATCTCCAATAATTGCAGACAATTTAAGTATTGGTTTTAGTTTTTCATCTTAAACCGCCCCTTAAGTAACGCACTCCTTTAGATTCCTTACGCTCATACGGAAAGTGATGCATTGCCTTATCAGATTCCCCCCCTGCCTAATTTGGTACTAATGGACAGTTCTAATCATATTCTTATTAAAGAAAACAATAAGAAGGGGGGCAAAATCAGTTGATAAAAGTGAAAGTTGGTTTACGGCCCATTGTAAGTAAGATAAATTTACCTACTGTTTTGAAAACGACTATACTTCCGGGTGACTCCATTGAAAGATTATTTATTGCAACCCAGGTAGGAGAGATTTTTTACATAGGAAACGGAGAGATAAGGACTTTTTTAGATATTCGCCCGCGAATCCTAAAACTAGGTGCTTCTGGTGGCGGATATGATGAACGGGGATTGCTGGGGCTGGCGTTTCATCCCGAATTTTATTATAACGGTTTGTTTTATCTCCATTATTCAGTGGCCGGAACACAAGGACCAGGTGCTCTTTCTGAATCTTTTAAGCCTGACCCGTGTGATCCCAAAACATTAAACCTAAGGTGGATGAATAGAGAAACTAAATATGACCATATTGATACAATTGAAGAATGGATTTTACAAGCGAATGGTCAACCCAAAAAACGACGGACTTTACTTAACTTAAGAAGACCATTTTTAAATCATAATGGGGTCAATAGTTTAAACTTTTCACCTGAAACAGGAAAACTTGTTTTAACAACCGGAGATGGCGGATCAGGCTATGATCCATTTAACTTAAGCCAAGATGATCTCGAAATCGCTGGTAAAATAATTGAAATGGATGTAGGTAAGAATCCATACATCAATAACCCACCCATTGTCACTCGTTTTAATGAGCTTCCCACACCCATTCAGGAAACGCTCATGGTAATGGCCAAAGGGGTGCGCAATATACCAGGCATTTCATTTCAAAGGTTTTATAATCAGTATATTAAATATGCGGGAAATGTCGGCCAGAATTTGGTCGAGTCGATTTTTTCATTCGTTCAGTATAAACCAATACCGGTTACTGAGCTTGTTCAAGCTCCTTTCATGAATTCTCAGCCTGACAAAGAAGGGTTTATTAACTTGGGCTGGCGAGGCTGGGAAGGTGCTTTTCCTGCATCAATTATAAAAAGGTGCACGAATAATCCGGCTTTGGATGAGAAAACCATTGCTTATTACAATGAAGCAGCTGCGCTTTCAGGGAGCCGTCTTCAGCCTTTGACCAGTTATTTCCATGAAGATTCCAGACCCGATAAGTTTGGAGGAACTGCACTTACAGGGGTGCAAGCCTATATGGGGGAAAGAATCCCTGCTTTGACAGGAAGCGTTGTGTTTACCGATCTTGCCCGGAAAGAATCTCAACCTCAGGTAAGAGGGGCTTTAGCTTATACCACCGTAAGACCAAATGGTGAACAAAATGATTTTAGTGTGATACAGACCGATTATGATTTTGGGTCTCAATCAGCTTATTATGTTAATTTGGGAACGAACCTGGATCAAACCAGATTATATTTAGGGGTTTATGGCTCTATGAAAGTAAAGGATTTTAACCAAGGTACGATTTTTGAAATCGTTGAAGCCTAAATATATGATTCTACTTAATCATGGTAATTTGATTTAATGAATCGAAATTAAAATCATTTTTAGTCTTTTAAAAATGATTAAAGCAACTTCAACCCAAAACCAGCTATAAATGAAAGCTAATAAAAAGGCAGTTATCAGAAATGAATAGGAAACAGACACGGCTGGACCTAAAACCGGAAAGTGAAAAATAAATAGCAGACTCATAATTCCTGACATTAAAAGAATGGCACCAGCAGCAATAACACTTACTCTCTTCCTTAAAAAAGAAAAAGATGCCCCTATGCCAAGTCCCAACAATCCTGTTGTAAAAAGAAATACAATGAGTTCAGTTGGCTGTAGGATGAATAACAACATAATTGTCAAAAGGTAGGACACCACTCCAAATGGAATGGAAAGCATCGAACCTAACAGAATAGGTGCAGTGGCTAGCGGACTTATAAAATATCCGATACCTGGTAAAAAGCCTGGAGCAGCCTGAAGTATGGCAGCAATGCAAGCAAAAATGGACACTAAAATGAGCTTCATCGTTTTTTTATGTTTATTGAATATGATTTGAAATAAACGAACCTCATCAGAAATAGGTTTAAAAAAATACACCTTTCCACCTCTTTCTAAATGGTTTATACGTTACCATACATTATATTTGCCATTCATTAGAGGTGGAACCATTATTCATGATCCAACACCCATATCCTGAAATGAAAAATGATTTTCCTTTGTCTAATAAAAAAACAAGGCCATATTTGGCCCTGCCTTTTATTCGACAATCACTTTTCCAACCATTCCTTCCTGGAAATGGTACCGGCATATCAGTTCATATGTACCCGGCTGTTTCGGTTGCACGGTAATGGTTCTTTCTTTACCTGCCTGGACCTCAGCGTCAATTCCGAGCTTTTCCACTGTGAAGGTGTGCTCTTTCTTACCTTTGTTTTTCAAAATCAACGTTGTGGCTGTTCCATTCGGAATAGTGATGACTTCCGGATTAAAGAAATCATCGTTCAAGTCGACCTCAATCGATTTCACCGCAGGTTGAGCTACAACACGGGATTCGGCAGATACGCCGAATGATCCTAGAGATGTCACAACTACAACCGTTGCAAGCGCAACGACCAACCCCGTTACCCACTTTTTCACTGACATTCGCAATCCCTCCTTCCCTTACCCTATCTTTTTCTAATTCATAAAATATTATTACTATTAATTTGGTCGCAGTGCGCTTTCAAATAAATGAAAAGAAAAAGACCGCCATTAATGACGATCTTCTGGAGTCCAATCTTATGATTTTGCAATGGTCTCATTGTCCTTTTTGACATTTTACCATTATAAATATAAATGGAAGGAAATACACTCTCCATTCTTTCCAAGCTTTAAGATAGCCACTTAAGTCACGCGGATGAACTCTAATACAAACGCCTATACGTGTGGTGCATATGCATGAATTTTTGTGGTTTCACTTTTTCATGTCTCATTAAACTTTGAACCCCTTCTAGAGGCGCCCATGAATCTATTATGCTATGCTATTTATAGACTTACAAAGGGGGAATTATGCACATGTCATTTTTTGACAAAACGAAAGCCAGCATCGGAATCGGTGCGGCTAAAGTGGATACAAGATTAGAAAAAGATTCATACAAACAAGGAGAAACGGTAAAAGGGAACGTGTTTGTCCTTGGCGGAAACACCCAACAGGAAATCAATGGGCTGCACATCCATGTGATGACACAGGTTTTGAGGGAACAGGATGACCGTAAGTATTTAGATGATGTTACCCTTTACAAAATAAAGGTTTCGGATGCATTCGTCATTGAAAAAGGCGAAGAAAAGGTGATTCCGTTTTCCTTGCAACTTCCGTACGAAACGCCAATCACGATAGGGGACGTGTCTGTGTGGATGAAGACGGAAATGGATGTGACGTTCGCATTGGACCCTAAAGATAACGATTATATAAACGTATTGGGAAATGAAACAGTCAGTAGCTTCCTAAAAGCAATCGAATCATTAGGGTTTTACTTGAACAAAGTGAAAAATGTACCCTTCAAACGTAGCAAAACGGGTGTCTTTCAGGAATTCGAATACAAGCCAAATAGCGGTCCATTCCAAAGAAGCCTTGATGAAGTTGAAATCGGATTCGTCGCGGACGCTCGATCCGTAGATTTATTCATCGAAGTGGATAGAAAAGCAAGAGGACTTTCTGGCTTTTTGGAAAGTGCAGCAGGAATGGATGAATCCAAGATCCGAGTGCAATACAAACATTTCCAAAAAGAAAGTGTAGAAACAGCTAAGCAAGAACTGATGGATATACTATCCCGTTATTCTCGATAAATTGGATTTGCTTATCTGCCTTATATAAACCCCATACATCAGTTAAGGTCATACCTGTTTCTCTCCAATCTATACCATATTAATAGACAGTATAGACAAAAGAAGAACTATTATCCTAGATTAGCAGGTTTTCCATTAAACAATAACACCTGTTAGTTAAAGAAGAAAAACTGCCTTAAGACAGCTCCGACCTTCAGCTAACGCACCCTTTAAAGGAGTTGCCCCAACAACTCCTTTAAGAACAAAATTTATTTATTAATCACTAATAATACTGTTTTTATTTTTAAAGTAAAGAAAAAAATTAAATATGCTTAACCCTAAAATTATAAGAAACAAATATGAGGAAATAACATCTCCTCCTAAATTTAATTCATCAGCTATGTATCCTATAATAATAAGATTAATACCAGAAACAATTATTGAAATTATTGAAGTAATACTAACTGTGAATCCATTAACGAGGTTGCTCCGTTTCTTTTGAACCAATAAAATAATGGTAATAACAATTAAACTAATTATAAAGGTTATAAAAACTAATCTTAAAAAATCGTATATTTCCAACCCTTCCATAGTCATTCCCCCTATTATCCTTTTCCTGTTAATTTTACCACAAGAAAAAGCTGCCTTAAAAACAGCTTTGAGCTTCAGCTAACGCACCCTTTAGTTTAAATCCTTTACAACCCTGTTGTTGGAAACGATCTCCATCTTGAGGGGTCGCAAGATATTTAATAATAATCAATAACCTTTTGTGCACAGGTTGCAAAAGAACCTGTTTGAGGACGGAACAGGCAGCCGTAGCCTACGCTATGGCTTTTTTATTTTCCCTCAAACTTTTTTGGCTGTACTTTCTGTCTTTCTATCACCCATTACAAACAAAGTACGTGCATAATAATTCTGTTTGGCTTGCCCGTACTGCCACTCAAACGTAGCCTCCTCTATCCTCGCCGTAGTTTTTTATATACTCGGTGAAGTCTTTCCTTGGATGTTTAGCTACATAATCCGGCTCCCGAAAAATAAACATATACTGAATGATATTTGTGACCAGATTAGAAAGGAGAAATAGCTTTGACAAAATATCGGATCATGTCCTTTGATGGAGGCGGCACTTTAGGTGCTTTAAGTTTACAACTTTTGAACAGACTGGCTCGGCAAAACCCAAAATTAATTAGTCGAACCAATGTTTTTTCGGGAAATTCAATCGGTTCATTCACTGCCCTTGCTTTAGCAAGTGGAAGATCGCCGAAGGAGACACTCCAGTTTTTTAAGGATAAAATCCTGCCGGCTTTCAGCGTTTCCCGACCAGGTGGACCTGTTTTTAACCAACAATTGCCATATTCTGGTTTCATTAAAGCTGTACAAACATTTTTCCCATCAGATCTTCTCCTCAAAGACTTAAAAAGACGAATTGTTGTACCTGCATTTCATTTATTTTCACCGGAGCTGAATCGTTGGACTCCTGTGTTATTCCACAACTTTCCTGGATCTCCCTATTTAAATGAGAAAGCGAGTGATGTAATACTGCGGAGCAGTGGTGCTCCAGCGACGCAACGAGCCTATCAAAACTACGTGGATGGGTATACAGTAGCAACTAACCCCAGTACAGCCAGTATCGCATTTGCAGTGGGGAAAGCCAAACAGCCGTTGGATCAAATTGCGTTATTATCCATTGGAACAGGTGAAGAGCCGACTCGATTAAGAAGAGATACGAAGGGGTGGGGGATGGTAAGTGCAGATAACATACGTCCCGAAAATATGAAGAACCTTCCCCCCAATTGGGGAGTCCTTTTGGACCGATCTCCCAATGAACCCTTACTGCCATTTCTTCAGATTGTCGCTAGTGGATCCGGTTACTATGAATCCATGGTCAGTTCCCAGCTTCTAGGAAATCGTTTTTTTCGGTTAAATCCACGGATCCCTAATTTCTCCAAAACGGATCCTTCTGTGGTTCCAGCTCTCATTTCAATTGCTAACAAAACAAATTTAAATCCCGCAGTTCAATTTATAGAGAAAAACTGGAATTAATAAAGTCATCCCATAAATCTGTTTGAATTTTGATTTTTATTCCAAGCATTCGGATTTTTTACAATAAAAACAGCCAGAACCTGGCTGTTTTTATTAATTCAGTTCTTCTTCAACTAAACTCTCTACTAATGTAAGGAAAATATTCCAATGTAATCTCTTTAATCGAACAACCTGCCCCGTTACTTTAAGTAGAAATATTCACAATATTAATTTACACAAATATCATCCATTTTCCTTTAAATTAGAAGTTTTTTGTGTAAATGGGTTTAGTAATTATAATAATAGGGTATTTATTATTTGGCATATTTAAAAAAAGGAGATTAAATTATGGATTTGTCACTTGATATATATAAATTAATGAAATTCATCGAAGAAAATAACGAGGATTTTGAAGATTCATTATTAAACGAAGCATCTAATGTGAAAGACAAAATTGAAGAAATATTAATGGTCGGTAATATTGACCTGATAAATAATGCCCGTAAGCTGGTTCGATACATTATTGAGGGTGAAGAACAAGAGCTTAAATCATTTGCTAAACAAGAAGGTATAGCTTGGGCGACACACGAAATACCATTAACTTTCAAATTAGAGTGGGTGCAAGCCATTCGAAGAACTTTGTGGAAGTTCCTACAAGAATATAACGAGGTAACGAATCAGGTTATAAATGAAGACTTTTTTTCGGTAGAAAAACAAATAAACAATCAAGTAGACAGGTTTTTAAATGTTTTCTTTATCACATATTCTCAATACAAAGATTCATTGATAATGGCTCAAAGAGAATTGGTCGAAAATCTTTCTGTGCCAATTATCCCAATAACACCCACTATATGTATTTTGCCTTTAATTGGTGCGGTTGATCTTTACCGAACGAATATTCTAGAGGAAAAAGTTTTAATAGAGATTGGAAAATTACGTATTCAAACATTGATTATGGACTTATCTGGAATTATGGAAATGGAGACTGAGGTAATTGATCATTTAATGAAGATTATTGAAGGCACTTCATTAATGGGATGTACCACTGTGATTACCGGGTTAAGAGCTGAAGTGGCTAGCAATATGATACGCTTAGGAATGAGATTAAATGAAAAGGCACAAACATTAGGAACTTTACAACAAGCGTTGAATAAATATTTAAAAAGTTAAATACGGAGAATCTTAGGAGAGGGTCGCTTTGCCGACTCTTTTTCCTTATTCTTATATTCTGACCAACTGTCTAAATATTTTTCCTGCCTAGCAGTTACATCTTTGTATAAAAAGTATAGTTAAGTATTTAATTCAACACCAATTAATTCGTTTTCTTCTTCAACTAACCTGTCCTATAGTTCCATACAAAAAAGCTGCCTTAAAGACAGCTCCGATCTTCAGCTAAACCACCCATTAGTTTAAATACAGTTCTTCATATACTAACTTGTGAATAAGAAAAAGAAGTGTCCCTGCTGCCTTCATAGCCTCAATTCAAGCCTCCTATAGTTTAAATGTAACTATTCACAAATATCCATGTTTATTCATGCCCTATTTACATATAACGATCGATAATTTATAGTTTGCATACTTGTTTAACTCTAATAAAAATTGATTTAACGCTTCATTACCTGGAAACCTGCACTCCAAAAGATAACAGCTATCTCCACTGATTTTATAATTATTGATGACATACCCCTCCTTTGTTTGGATAAATGAGAGATAAGGTTGATGATGTGTACCTTCTATATAGATATTGATAAAGGCATACGTAAAGCACCCTAATTTCGCTTGATTTACTTTAATGCTATAACCCTCAATAACCCCATTGTCCTCTAATTTCTCCACTCTAGCTGCGGCTGCTGGTCCTGTTAAGTGAACTCTCTCCCCTAATTCTTTCATCGTAATCCGGCTATTGCTACATAACTCCTCTATAATTCGCTTATCTGTTTGATCCATCTGAACGTCAACTCCTTTCAAAAATAAAGTCAAACGCCTAAAACACTTTAATTTATCTGTGTATTTGAATCCTGCTCATATTATACACTTAACACTGTTAGTGAACACATGAAAAGAAAGGGAGTTGTAAAGATGAAGATTACACAAATTCGAAATGCAACGATAGTTGTAGAATATGCAAATAAAAAGTTTTTAATTGATCCTATGTTAGCAGAGAAAGGTACGTACCCGTCTTTCCCTGGTACGATTAGGCAAGATCAAAACAATCCTTCAGTGAGTTTACCAACCTCTGCTGTAGATATTATTAATGGAGTTGATGCAGTCATTGTGACTCATTTACATTTAGACCATTTTGACGAAGCAGCACAGAGACTATTACCAAAAGATATTAAAATGTTCGTTCAAAATGAAGAAGATGCAATGGAAGTCCAAAATACCGGTTTCCAAAATGTAGAGGTATTAACAAAGGACACTGTCTTTGAAGGCATCCAATTAGTTAAAACAAGAGGCGAGCATGGAAGAGGAGAAGAACTATTAAAGCGTATGGGGGAAGTATGCGGCGTTGTCTTTAAACATCCAAGTGAAAAAACATTGTACGTAGCTGGTGATACAGTCTGGTATGAAGGTGTACAGGAAGAATTGGATATCCATAAACCAGATATTATTGTTGTCAATGGCGGAGATAATCAATTGATGGAATATGGTTCTCTCATTATGGGAAAAGAAGACATCCATGAAGTACACAAGGCGGCTCCTAATGCTATGGTTATTTCTGTTCATATGGAAGCTGTTAACCATTGGACACTATCTAGAGAAGAATTAAAAAACTTTAGTAAAGAAAAAGGATTCTCAAGTCATATTTTAGTACCAGAAGATGGTGAATCCTACAAATTTTAATATGACCACCGAAAAATAATGTCACGTTCCTATTTAAAAATAAGAAATAGAAGAAGCTCATAATTATCGAAAATTTAATTATGAGCTTCTTCTAATGACGATATAAATGAAATGTTCCAAGATGACAAAAAAACATGATAAGCTACAACGATATTTCGTTAGGAGGTAACGTTCATGACAATGTCAGCAAAAGATATAAATACCTCAACACAGCAGCCTATATGGGTGCAAGAATATATTGATTCACCAGAAAGACAAATACAGCTTTATAAGAAAACCTTAAGAATTTTGATTCTTTCACAAATCTTTGGGGGAGCAGGACTTGGAGCCGGTATAACAGTAGGAGCGCTTCTTGCACAAGATATGCTAGGGACTGAAAATGCGGCAGGAATTCCAACTGCCCTATTTACTTTAGGCTCTGCAGGAGCTGCCTTGCTTATTGGCCGGTCTTCACAACGTTTTGGCCGCAGAGCAGGACTTGCAGGTGGTTTCCTTGCAGGTGGGTTAGGTGCTATTGGTGTAATGATTGCAGCTTTAACCAACAGCATCCCACTTTTATTTATTTCTCTTTTTATTTATGGAGCTGGTACGGCGTCCAATCTACAAGCGCGATATGCAGGGACAGACCTTGCAACAGATAAACAAAGGGCAACTGCTGCAAGCATGGCCATGGTTTCCACTACCTTGGGTGCCGTTGTTGGTCCTAACTTGGTCAATAAAATGGGAGCATTTGCGGATTCAATTGGTGTTCCAACCTTGGCTGGCCCCTTTATCTTGTCAGCAGCTGCTTTTATCATTGCCGGAATATTTATCTTAATTTTTCTCCGTCCAGACCCTTTGGTTGTGTCCACGGCTATTGCGAATGCTAAGAAAAAAGACGATAACGCACAGACAGGGACACATTTAAAGAATGCTGCCATAAACAAAAAGGGTGTTGTTGTAGGGGCCGTAATTATGATTTTGACTCAATTTGTCATGGCAGCCATTATGACAATGACACCAATTCATATGGGACATCATGGTCATGGTTTGGGAGAAGTAGGATTAGTCATAGGTTTCCATATAGCAGCCATGTATCTCCCTTCACCATTGACAGGTATACTGGTGGATAAGCTTGGCCGTATTACTATGGCTGTTGCTTCTGGTGCTACACTCCTAACCTCTGGATTGGTGGCAGCTTTTGCACCCGTAGGTTCAATGCCACTGCTTACCCTGGCGTTAGTACTGCTAGGTTTGGGCTGGAACTTTGGTTTAATAAGCGGGACCGCTCTCATTATAGATTCAACACACCCATCTGTACGTGCAAAAACACAAGGATCAGTCGATGTACTATTTGCACTGTCAGGAGCAGCTGGTGGGGGGGTATCAGGAATGGTAGTCGCTCATTCTAGTTTTGCAGCATTATCACTTTCTGGAGCCATTCTGTCACTAGTGCTTATTCCTGTAGTTGTTTGGTCTCGGAAAAGTCCAAGCAAAGAGCTATGATAGAAAGGTTTTTATTAATACTTTATTTCTTCAATAGTTAGACTAATGTAGATATATAGTGAATTTAAAATCTAATTAACAAGGCAGCTTTCAGCAAGAAACTGAAAGCTGCCTTTATTCATATAGGAAGGTGACTTATATAAAACATCTTATAGATGGAAATAATCTTTATATTAATTTATAAGGGTTTACAGAAAGTTGACTTTTACCTAACTCAAATACGTAAATTATTATGCCTAACTTTAATGCACTTCATTTTTCCAAAGCCATATTGACGGATTCGATGGCATGTATGACAGCTGTATCGAATAATGGCACTTCGGAATCCTCGGGTTTTACTAGTAATCCAATTTCGGTGCAGCCTAGTATTATTCCTTCCGCTCCATCATCAACTAACCCCTTGATGACCTTTTTGTAATAATCCCTTGATGCTTGTTCAATTTCCCCTAAACATAATTCTTCATAAATCACTTTATTGATGACTTTTCTATCCTCATCATTTGGTATCAGGACCTTGATACCGTTAGTCTCAATCCGTGTTTTATAAAAGTCTTGCTCCATCGTATATTTAGTGCCAAGTAAACCAACGGTACTGATTTTGGACTTTTGAATTTGTTTTGCCGTTGAATCAGCAATATGCAAAATCGGTAAACTGACTTTTTCTTCAATATATCCAATCACTTTATGCATCGTATTTGTACAAATTAGAATCATTTCGGCACCTGCCTTTTCCAAAGACAGAGCTGCATCGCCTAATAATTCACCGGAGCTTTCCCAATCCCCTTCAGCTTGGCAGCGTTCTATTTCTTCAAAGTCCACACTATATAAAATGCACTTGGCTGAATGCAATCCTCCCAATTTGGCTTTTACCTCTTCGTTAATGATTCGATAATATTCCAACGATGACTCCCAGCTCATACCGCCAATAAGGCCAATAGTTTTCATGAACATTCCCCTTTTCATTTGAAGATAGCTTACTTATCAGTCGAAAAACTCCATATGTGCTTTTTCTTGTTTGTAGTAATCTATTCTATCTTGTAAAGTACCTGTATGAAACTCAAACTTATGGCCATCTGGATCAGTGAAATAAATGGACTTCTTATCTTTTTCATCTCTTGGACGTCCTGACAGGATGTTTACATTCAATCCGATTAGTTTCTCGTACATGTTCATAAAGTCGGCTTCTTCTATGGAAAATGCGATATGTGTGTACGATTGGCTTATTTCATTACGGGGAATATCTTTTTCTGCATTCAGGGCAATCCACATTCCATTCAAATCAAAATAGGCTGTGGTTCTCCCCTTAACTAATAATTTCGCATCAAAAACCTTTTGATAAAATTCTATGGAACTGTCTAAATCAGAAACTGAAAATAAAAAGTGATTCAAACCTTTTATAGACACATTACCACCTCATATTAAGGTTTCTTTTTATTCGCCATTAGACGCTTATAGAGAGGATACCCGAACATGTAATACCCGGAAAATGACAGCAGGATTAAGGATAAACCCGTCATTGTGAGGATACTGTATCTATACCAATCACCAAAGAAGGTTCCATCATGCAATGTAATGAGGAAAGTCGAGTAATCTGGATTTGTGGATAACACTTTTCCCGTACTCACATCCATTTGAACACCTTGACCGTTATTAAAGCGCACCTGGTACACATTTGCACTTGGTCTATATTCGATTCTAAAGATATCTTCAACCGAATCCGCCCCTGGTAGATCCTGAGACACAGCAATGGACACGACCTTCTCCATGGGTATCGCTTGATCTGGACTTGCCTCTTTCCCCGTCCTTAACTCATCTGCCACCCCGAGTGGTAACATATAAACAAGCACGAGACCCGTTACTGCGATGAACATGAAAAAGATGGATAAAACCAATCCAGTCCATTTATGTACTTTTCGGCTTAATTGATACAACTTTACAGATTTCGACAATGTCCCATCACGTCCCTTGACTATTTTTCAAAATAAATTTTTCTTCATGACCACCCTATTTTCATTTACAGCATAATCATTCTTCAGATAAAATGCTTCTGCAAGCCCGTCATTGGCCGTTAATAGATATAGACTTTTAATCTCTCTCTTCTGCAGTTCATCTTCTAAAGCTCGAAGCATTTTTGAGCCATGCCCTTTGCCTTGCATTTGATTATTCACACAAAGTTCTGCCAAATAAAACGTTAAACCTTGATCAGACACTTTACTATTTCCAGCAATGAAACCAACTGGTTTATGATCAATATGAAATAAAAAGCCAAGAAACTTAGGTGTATGCAATAAGTCGGAAAGTCTCTCTTTAGCCGTTTCATAGGTCCATCTTTCATTCCATGGTTCACGATTAAAAACGTTCATGTAGAGCTCGGTGCATAGCTCCAAATTCTCCAATGTCAGTGGTATCATTTCTGTCATTTTCATGCTTCCTTTCTATTTTCATTAAAATTTAGTATATTAATCCAAATTATATCTTATGTGAACTATCCTGTCCCTATAGGACCATAAAAGACGAGTAGCTTAAGAAGAAGAGCATACAATGAGCAGATTAGATAATTATGAGGTTCTAAAGAGAAATATGCTATTCCAGGCAGCATTAGAAACGAATAAAACCCGCTTTAGCTGATAATCCTGCCTTAGTGGATTATATAAAAAAAGATCGACCGGATTTTTACAGGTCGACCTTAGTTCATTGATAACTGTTTCATGAATAAAACTCTATCTTGATTATGTCCGTCATAGTCAGTGTGGACTGAAACACCCTCAATGAATGTATCTCCCTCTCCCATTTCAAAACCCATCTTGATATGATAGGCGATTGAAGATTTGTTGACCGGAGACGTTACACAACGGACAACATTGCGGCCATTTTGATAAACGACATCGAAAAATCGATTATATAACTGTCTGCCGATATCATTTTTTCTGTATTCAGGATGCACTCCGACAAAGTGAATATAAGCCTCCTCAGGTTGAGATTGAGATAAAATCCCTATTAGGAAACCGACTATTCCCCCTTCCTTTTCGGCTATGAAACTTGTATTTGTAAAATGATCAAAGAATAATTTCGGTAGCATCTCAGACATTTGCCTTCCGCCCCACCATTCATTGATTAACGGCGATATGGCATAGTAATCTGCCCCTTTCACTGAACGAATTTCCATCCTTCTCCTCCTTTAATCATTAAGGTCATTTTCACGAAATTCATTCAATCATTAACATACCGCGTTAGTTCACTATCTTTTCATACGCTAAAATTGCAATTCCACATATTAAAGAAACGCCTAAAAATGATAAAACATAAAAATGAGGGGGCGTAACACTCACAAACTCTACCTCGTTTTGAAGGTTTCCTACCTTCACCCATGCATTATCACTATCCGGTTTATAGTTTTTTGTTTTTATATACCCGACTAACATCATAACGACTACATAGAATATATGAATGGAAATTGAACCTATAATTGCTTGAAGAACCACTTTCATATTGCCCCTCCTTTTTTACTCATTTTACCATATTATTACATCAAAAAAGGAGCTGCTGATCAGCTCCTGGTAATGAAGTAAAGCACCTGTTAGTTCATAAAGAAAAACGATTCCTATTAAGAATCGCCCTTTAGTGAAAGATTGATTAACCCGCGATTCATGGCTTAACTTCCTCAAAAGCTTGAGTTTGTACAGGATCGATATGACTGTCAATGTTCATATGCAGTATATATCGAATACTCTACTTCACCTGAGATATTTAACAACCCATTTTCTCACAACTCCATAGCCATTAAATTCTCAAAAGAAGGTGGAGGATTTTTCTTGGACACATATTCCTTCAACAATAATTCCCTTAAACCCCTTTTTAGCAGCTAATTTAATACCTTCCTGCAACATATACGTACCAATATCCTGACCTTGTTTATTAATTGCCACCGAAACTGGTGATAACATCACTATTTCATTTTCATACCTATCACTAATTGGAAGTTTTGAAAGGATAAAGTACCTATAATCACTCCTTCATCCTCAACAACTACATCAAGCGGTGGAATATAATAGGGTTTTTCCCGAATCTCTCTTACCAAAGCTTTTTCAGCTAATCCATTTGAATAAGTAGTATTTTTGAATACCTCATATACAAAGTCTTCACTAAAACCATATTCTTCTTTTTTTACTGGTCTTAACTCCATTAATACACCTCCACCATCTTTGTTCTACAGATTCTGAAATCATTCCAGAATTTTTCATCATCTGGCCCAATTGTTGAATTAAGGTCAAACAGCACGCTTCTGCTATCCTGCCCCTTTAGTTGCATAAAGAAAAAGCTGCCTTAGAGACAGCCCGATCTTCAGCTAAAGATTAAATTATTTAAAACACCTACGAAAATACATCCTGTGATTAAAATCGACCAGCCTGCTTTTTTTGTTACAGATTTTTGAAGAATTTTGATTTTAGATAAAGTAAAATCAATGCCCAAAACTAGAACGACAATATACAATAAATTAAACCAATAAGGTTACCCATTCTATCAAGATAAGGACTTAGAAAGAGTATGACACTAAAAATTGTCATTCTGTAGGCAACATGTTCCCACTTCAATTTTTTTAACCACCTTATGATTAATGTTTCATTATCATCTCCATTATAATACGAGTCACTTAATCAGCTATAAAGGAGTTTTTCACCTTATTCCTTCAAGTCTTTGTTCAACTATGGGTTTAGCAATCTTTACCGGCAACATTCCAGCATTCAACCAACTTCAGATCAAAGTTTAAAGTTGGACTGTTTAACCTAAAAATGCCCCAAAACCTAATGGCTTCGGGGCATTTTATTAGTTAAGCCTTGAAACGGGATATCATCCCTTGCAATTCCTCGGCCAATCTGCTCAAGGAACTCGTTGCATTCGAAACCTCCTCAATCGAGGCCAATTGCTGCTGACTGGCAGCTGCTGCCGTTTCAGTGCCAGCAAGTGTTTCCTGTGACCCTTCAGCAATTACTTCTATGGTTTGCTGCAGTTCTTCGAAACCATTCCTAATAAACTGGGTGGCTGCTGCCACTTCTTGAATCTGGGATGTTACCTGTTCTATTAAAATTAAAATTTCTTTAAAGTTTGTAACCGTTTCTTCTGAAAGCTTTATTCCAGAGTCCACATTCTCTCTTACAATATGAATATTATTGACGGTCTCGTTTGATTCATTTTGGATGGTTGAAACAAGCTTATGGATATTATTTGCAGATTGACTGGTTTGATCGGCTAATTTCCTAACCTCTTCTGCAACAACTGCGAATCCCTTGCCATGCTCCCCGGCTCTAGCAGCCTCGATTGCAGCGTTTAATGCAAGTAAATTCGTCTGTCCTGAAATATCAGTAATTAGCGTGGAAATTTCCTTAATTTGTGTCGCGCTAAATACTAATGAGGTGACCCCTTTATCCGCCCTGTCAACAGACAGATTGATGGATTTCATCTGCTCGAGCATTTCATTTACTGAGCTTTCACCGCTTTCGGCTTGCCCTCTCATATTTGATGAAACTTCTGCTACCTTTGATGTATTCGAAGCTACCGAAATGATGCTGTTTAGTGAATCAGTAACCGCCTTAAGGCTGTTAACTGTCAATCGGCTTTGTTCACTATTGTTTTGGGTTATCGCTTGCATCGTTTCCGAGATGTGATCCGATGTTACTATAGACTGTTCGGTACTGGCCGAAAGTTCTTCAGAAGCAGCTGCCACTTGTTCAGATGATATGCCAATTTGAGAAATCATTTGTCTAAGCGAGTCCACGAAGATATTGAACGATTTAGCCAGTTGACCAAATTCATTATTACCCGTAACCTCCATATGCTTAGTTAAATCAGCATCACCTGTGGCTATTTCCTCTAATTGGCGGTTTAACTTTCCAAGTGGAAGCAGAATTGACCTTAACAGCAAAATACATAATACAAGTCCAACTATCGATGAAGCGATAGCCAGGAAGAGAAAGGCTTCCCTGCTGAAATGAGAACTGCGTTCATTTAACGATTGTATTTGGGAAACATCAGTATGAAGGGCTTCCACCAACTCATCTACTGATGGATCCAGCACTTCTTTCCTAAGGGTTCTTTCTTCTCCAAAGTGTAAGTTTTTAGCTCTTTCAGAATCTTCTTTATAAATGCTAATTACCTGCTGGTTCATTTCCCAAAAATCATTAAAGTTTTCTTCTAGCTTATTTATATTCTCCCCGTATTTCCTTTCCTTATTAAGCTCCTTGATTTTTTCGATTTTCTTATGTACATCGTTTGCCTTTTTTTCCATCTCCTCCACAGATTGTTTATCCCCAGTTAAGATAAATGCCCTTTCATCATTCGACAAACCTGCCAGGCGATATTGAATTCCAATTACATTCTTTTGAATTTCCATCTTATCCTGAAGTATTGAATTTCTTTCAGATGATGCATCTATCACATAAACAGCAAAACTCCCCAGTATTAGAATGGTTCCAATAAGAATGGATACTGTAGTTATCAGCCTCGTTTTAATTTTCAATTCTGTAATCTCCTAAAATCTATAGATTTTTAACATTCACTCACCTTTATATCGGAGTTTCAGTTCATTTTTGAAGATTAAAAGCCTCGTGTATCAATAAAAATAAGCCGCCTTCATGGCAGCTCCCTCTTCAATCAATATAGATATATTGCTTAAAACTTCACGTAAGTATCGGCTCTGCCTTCGTCAAATACCTTGATTGCCCTTATCATATTAATATTTTAAGAGACCTCTCTTACATTCCCTTTAAAAAGTGTGCGTAACTTTTAATTTTATAGTAGATACAGTATCATTGATTTTACAAACAAAGACTAAATATTCTTACATTTCATCCTATTCCCTGCATTCCTTAACAGGCATAGGTAATGAGAAATTCCCCATAAAAATAAATAGGAGTGACTAAAGTGAAAGCACAAATCATTCAATCTTTTGGCGATCCATCCGTATTTCAGCTTGAAGAGGTTTCAAAACCCGAATTAAAACCTGGACATGTCCTTATTCAAGTCAAGGCTTCAAGTGTAAATCCTATTGATACGAAAGTCCGTGCTGGTGCAGTTCCAGCCGTTGCCCCCGAGTTTCCAGCCGTTTTACATGGTGATGTCGCAGGTTTGGTATCTGCAGTGGGAGAAGGAGTGACTGAGTTTAAAGTTGGCGATGAAGTGTTTGGATGCGCGGGTGGTTTTAAAGGTACCGGCGGTGCACTTGCAGAGTTCATGCTTGCAGATGCTGATTTACTTGCTCACAAGCCGAAAAAATTGACGATGGAAGAAGCCGCTTCTTTACCACTGGTTGCCATTACCGCTTGGGAAGCATTATTCAATCGGGCACATCTAGTCCCTAGTCAAGATATACTGATCCATGCTGCAACCGGGGGTGTAGGCCACATTGCCATTCAGCTAGCCAAATGGAAGGGCGCGACAGTCTATACAACTGCCTCTTCGCGAGAGAAGCTGGAGATTGGCACGCGCCTTGGGGCAGATGTAGCGATCAATTATCGAGAAGAAAACGTTCACGACTATGTACAAAAATATACAGACGGAAAAGGATTTGACGTTGTGTTTGACACGGTAGGGGGAGAAAACCTTGATCGCTCTTTTGAGGCGGCTGCGGTACATGGAACGGTGGCAGCCATTGCAGCCCGTTCGACTCATGACCTCTCCCCAGTGCATTCAAAGGGACTTTCCCTACATGTTACCTTTATGTTGTTGAAGATACTAAATAAAGACATGCATAAGCAATATGGAGAGATTTTGAAGAAGGTTGCCAAGGTGGTTGAGGAAGGTAAGCTGCACCCGCTTGTGGATCCAAACATGTTCACCTTTGATGAAGTCTCAAAAGCTCATGAGTACATGGAGTCAGGCAAGGCTATAGGAAAAATTGTTTTGAAAAATGATTGGTAATGAATAGGCACCTTAACAACTTTATGTTCATTTAAAACTAGACGGTACAGTGAAAATCTCTATAGATTCTCGCTGTACCGTCTGTTTTTATTTCTCCCTTCTCAGTAATCATCTTCTCCAAGATGACTGTTCGCAATTTTAAAAAAAGTCGCCAACCATTTGAGCGGCTCTATCAGTTTTTTAGTTTTGGCATTGAATGTGAATTTTAAAGATTGGCTTCAGGCGTCCTTTCTCCCAACTAAAAAGCGACGGCTAAATGCAGAAAGTTAATCATTAAAAAAGTCCTAAACTTTTGCTCTCTGCATTATAGTTTCCAACTCTCAAAATACCTATTTTTTACTAAAATATTCATATGTAAAATGTGGGTTTTCGTAAAGTACTCTCACCTTGTTTACACTTTAGAGAAGAAAAAACAAAAGGCAGCATATTTGCTGCCTTTTATTCAGGGTAGGTGAACTGTCCTAATATGATGAAGATTTAAATATACAGGTTCCTCCCTAGCCGTAATAAGTTCAACAAAATTATCTTCTATCTTATTAATTTGTCCAATAAAATTGGGGTTTTCTCCAATATTAAAAATAATTAAGCTACCGACCAGTTTTTCCACCTGTACGTCAAAGGTTCTTGCCAATGAAAGATTTGAAGGATGTACAGGAAGATCCTTATTACTTAAACCATAAGGAGTTTGGTTGTCTGTGTATGGGATTATCCACTTTAAATGAAATAAAGGTATATACATAGTCTTATAAACTGGTGAATAGAATTCAAAATAGTTATTCATCACCTTTGTTATATAACCGTGTAAAGGCTGGTTACCAGTTACGTATATTTCCGTGAACATCCCTTTCGCGGATAAAAGAGTTTTTCGTAGTGATAATTCTTCCTCAGCTTCAATTCCAGGTGAGTCTACAGGAAGGGAAATCTCCTCGTTTTCTGTGGTATTCACTTTGCAACTTTGAATATGAATTATTGGGAGATACACAAAATCCTTTCCATTAAAGATTACCACTACATCAATTCCAGTATCAACCAGTGTACCGAAAAAGAATTTCTTTCCGGAAATTTCCATTTTAATTGTTTCTCCTCTGAGCTTTTGTAAGTTTTTATTCATAATCACCCCTCCTTTCTACTTTAATAACCAAGTGGTCCAAAAATACAGTGAGATCAAACTTACGATTAACCCTATGGGAATTATCAAAAAGGTGACTCTAAGATACTTTCCCCATGATATATTGATGGAGTGTTTCTTCAATATATACATCCAAATTAATGTAGCCAGCGTACCAACAGGCGTTAACAAGGCACCTATATCGCTTCCAATCACGTTAGCTAGATAAGCAATTTGTACAAGGTGAGGATCCAATCCCATCTCTGTTATCGACAAAGTCCCTATCATGACTGCAGGAAGATTGTTAAATAAATTGGATAGGATAGTTAATAATATGCCCATGATCATGGTAGCGTTGAATGGGCTGTCCATAATTAAGGGTTTTAAATTGCTGACTATATAATCATTCAAGCCAACATTCTTCAAACCATATACCAGCACGTACATATTGAAAGCAAATAAAAGAACATGCCAGGGTGTTTTCTTTACAATATCACTAAGACCAGTTTTGGTTTTATACCATCTCAGTACTATCAAAAGGAACGCTCCCACCATACCGATCAATTCCAAGGGAACCCCAAATGGTGTAAGTGCGAAGAAGCTCGCCCGGGTTAAAATGACGATTGCAAAACTCATTTTAAACAATTTCCAATCATTATCTTCGGATTGTTGTTTAACATCGAGTGGATGAGTTTGCACATAGCGCGAAAAGGTATTATCCCATTTTACAGGTACACTGGGAATTTTCCTTGGAAGGTCCTTCTTAAAATATAGATAAAGTAATAACCCGATTGTTACAATCCCTATCATTGAAGGAACGAACATCATATTGATATAACTATTAAGGCTCAGTCCTACAATTTTTAGTGCAATCAAATTGGAAATATTGCTTACTGCTATCGGGGCACTCGCTGCCGTTGCAATTAGAGCTCCTGATATTAGAAAGGGGATTTTTTGGTGAGGTTTAATCTTTAGTAACGTTACAATGTGAATAATGATAGGTGTTGTGATAAGGATACTTCCATCGTTATTGAAAAACATTGTCATGAAAAAACATAGGAGATTAGTGTAAACATATAATCTAACCCCTGAACCCTTAGACCGGATGATGATATTCAAAGCAATCCACCTAAAAAAACCAATGCTCTCAAGTACAATAGACATCATAATGGTGGATAATATGGTTAAAGAAGCACCCCTGATAATATCAAATATATTTAAAACATCCATCCAAGGAACAATGCCTGCAACTAATACAGTCAAGGCACCTATTGTAGTAGGTATCGTTTCATTAATCCCAAATGGTCTCCATAACATGAGAATAATTGTTAAAGTAAAAATTATTGTCATCAAGACAATTTGTGAACTAAGCATTTACCTCCGCCGCCTTGTTTTTGGATGGTGTAATTTTTACGGTTTCAGGAGTGGTTTGATTTTGAGGTTTTACAAAAAAAGAATAGAAGACTCCCCCAATTACAGAAAAAAACAAAATCATCATTCCATGTCCTCCTTTCAATTAGCCTTGAATTGTATCTTAAGGCTTTAACCGTTTTGCCTTCAATTTCCCATGCATTCTTTCAGCAAATTTCATTAATGAATAATATTCGTTTTTTTGATTTCCGTTATCTGTATTCATTTTTTCAGTGGTCTTCATTAGTTCGTAACATTTCTTATCTATCAGTTTTCTTTTTTCTTTTAAATCATTTTTCTTCGCGGATTGTTCGTTCATTTCTTGAGGGCTTGAGTTCCTGAATACTTCAGTCAGGTTTTCTGGGATTTCTTCTTGTCTATCTTTATTATTAGTTACTGAAGTGTTTTCCTTCTTACTTTCTTTTTTCGTTTTTTCCCGGGATTTTTGTTTTTTACATTTTTCATCCGCATTTTTTTTTATTTCATTGGACTGATCTTTGTTCACTTCATTTACTGTAGATTGAAAAGTGAGTTCTTCTCTCACGTTACATAAAACTTCCGGGTGTGCACTTATTTCTGGATTAGTTTCTGAAGGTTTTTCCTTCTTACTTCCTTTTTTCTTTTTTTTCGTGGATTTTTGTTTCTTATATTTATTAGTACTTTTCTTTACATTGGATTGTTTTTTGTTAACTTCATTTACTGAAGATTGAACAGTCGGTTCTTCTCTTACATCAGATAAGACTTCTGGATGTGTACTTCTTTCAGTTGGTGAAGCTGGTTCTTCTTTTCCAATAGTTAATATGCCTTGTTCTTGTTTCTGTTCAACCGGCTCTTCTTTCACGACAGATAAAACTTCCGGATGTGCACTTATTTCAATTGGTGAAGCTGGTCCTTCTTTTCCAATAGTTAAAATGTCCTGTTCTTGTTTCTCTTCAATCGGCTCTTCTTTTCCTTTGGAATTAACTTCCGTGTCTTCCTTCAACACGGAATCACTTTCCTTAACTTGTTCTCCTTCTGACTGTTTATTTTCAGTTTTTTCGTCCTTATCTCCCTGCTGTTTGTTCTCTGACGATTCCTTGTTATCTATCCCTTTAAAAATATATAGTATATTTGATAATTGGACATAAAGTTGTTTATCCTTATTTAATAAAACAATATAATTATTCGTTACGGTACTTAAAAATCCGTCAAAGGTTAGATTATTATCTCGGTTTACTGTCACCCAATTGCCTTTGAGTTCATTTATTAATTCTGTAAAACTTTGTTTTTGTGTTGGTTCGTGGTCAATCATTTGGGCCTGGAATTCTTTGGTGTTTTTTGCTAAGGCATAAACCTGATTTAAGTTAAAATAACATGGTTTATCTGGATTCATTTGAATGACAATAAAGTCACTTTTCACATCCAGTACCACCCCATCATGAACGGTTTTATCATCGGAAATAATACTTACATTAAAACCTATCAGTGAATGAAGTGCCTCTTGAAAGTTTTGTTTTTTCATCTGATGAGCCTCCCTTATTAATTGGATGGTCGCTTCAGTTCAGAAGCGACACATCATTTATGGGATATACTATTTTTCTTTTTCTTCAGCTTTATTATCTTTATTTTTATCCGATTTTCCATCGTCTTTATTATTTTTATTTTTATCCGATTTTTCATCTTCTTTTTGTTTCTCTACCCTTGCCCCGTAACTGATACTGCGGATATGGAACATTGACAGGCGAATAACTTCTTCGTTCAATATTAACGTTACAAATTCATCATTAATATCATGAAGTACGCCTTCAAGCTTCTCAGGACCGCCTCGGTTAATATTTACCCATTGATTTCTAAGGTCATCTAGTAAGCCTTTAAAAGTTGCAGCTGTTTTAAAAGTAAAATCTTCGGGAATTTCCAATTGAAATTGGAACCCCTTCTTTACATTCTCAGTAATACTTTTTATATGGTCGGTTTTATAGTAGATAACACCTTCTTGTTCAGTTAAAATCGATAAGTGGTCATCATATACCCCTAATAATAATCCTGTCCGAGATTCAGGCCCTCCTCTATCTACCTTTAGAACTTTCCCAACCAAATTAGTTAACCATTCCTTATTCATAATGTTGCCCCTCCTATATAATCATTTACCCTGTATGTATATGTGTCATGGAATGACATTGTGTCGTGGTAAATGTCCAACTTCTATCCATAACACTGAAACTCATCAAAAATGTGTATATGCACTATTGTCGGAAGCGCTGGTGGTGTGGCAAAGTCATAACTCGCTATATTAAATAAATCGATACTTGATAAAAAAGACCCGATTTACGATACCATTTTTAATGACAAAATAAACTTAATCGATGTGAAACAAAAAGAACTAGAGTATTACCATAATCTTTTCCCTAATTTAGTCAATAAGCTTTTGCTACACGTATTTGATTTAATGGATACGATGACATTAAAAAAACACCTGGAGAACACAAAAACAGATATTGTGGTTGATCTTTCCTATGCGGACATAGTGGAGATGCTAAAAAGCTGCAATGAATTCGGTGTGAAATATGTTAATTCTGCCTTGGAGAACACTATGATTGACGAAAATGAAGATTTGTTTGCGGGATTCCCTTTGATTGAGAGAATTAGATACTTTGAAAAATTCAAAAAAGGTTTCACCAATACGTCCGCTATCGTTTGCTCCGGGATGAATCCAGGAGTCGTTCAATGAATGGAAATAGAGCTTCTAAACAAATGCCCAAGACTCCCCAATTGCCTGCTATATTATTGAACAAGACACTTCTTTTTTAAAGATAAGAAATTGGCAAAAAAGAACGTCATCTACACAACCTGGTCACCAGAATGTTTCCTTGATGAAGCGATTATGAGCTACCCGATGTTTATTCAGCACCACACACCACCTTCACCTATTACATGACGGATTTTGTGACAGGGGAAAATGAAAATACAGATGGTTGTTTGCTAAATAGGATGAGGAAGTTTCGCGACTGAAATTACTCTTTTAGATATGGATCAAAAATCTTAGCAAAAATAAATGTGTTGGAGTCTAATCAAATTTCGGACTTTTTTCATAAGTTAAACAAGAAAATAAATTTAATAAGATGGTGAAAAAATGAAGAAAAAATCTAATAAAAAAGATCAGCCAGTGCCTGCAACTCAAGATGTAACAGAAGGAAAAAACGTCAAAGAAAAAAACGCACCGAAAGATAGTACAGCCTCCACCGAGTCAGTACAAACCGAGGAGCTCTCGGAGCCTAAAGGCCATAAAGGTCCTCATGATGGAGGAGACTCAGCGGGAGCCGGTGACGTGAAAAAGGAAAAAGGCGCCAAAGGAAAAAAAGGACCGAAAAATGGCACAGCCTCCACCGAGTCAGTACAAACCGAGGAGCTTTCGGAACCCAAAGGTGAGAAAGGTCCTCATAATGGAGATTCAGCAGGAACCGGTGAGGGGAAGCATGGCAAAGGGCCCAAAGGGAAAAAAGGGAAAAAAGGACCGAAAGATGGTACATCCTCCACCGAGTCAGTGCAAACCGAGGAGCTCTCTGAACCTAAAGGCGATAAAGGTCCTCATGATGGAGGAGATTCAGCGGGAACCGGTGACGTGAAAAAGGACAAAGGCGCCAAAGGGAAAAAGGGAACGAAGGATGGTACATCCTCCACCGAGTCAGTGCAAACCCAGGAGCTCTCTGAACCCAAAGGCGATAAAGGTCCTCATGATGGAGGAGATTCAGCGGGAACTGGTGACGTGAAAAAGGACAAAGGCGCCAAAGGGAAAAAAGGACCGAAAGATGGCACAGCCTCCACCGAGTCAGTGCAAACCCAGGAGCTCTCTGAACCTAAAGGCGATAAAGGTCCTCATAACGGAGGAGATTCGGCGGGATCTGGTGACGTGAAAAAGGACAAAGGCGCAAAAGGGAAAAAAGGACCGAAAGATGGCACAGCCTCCACCGAGTCAGTGCAAACCGAGGAGCTCTCGGAACCTAAAGGCGATAAAGGTCATCATGATGGAGGAGATTCAGCGGGAACCGGTGAGGGGAAACATGGCAAAGGACCCAAAGGGAAAAAAGGGCCGAAAAAAAGATAGTCAAAAGAGAACCATGGGAAATAAATATTTTTGTGTAAATGTGGTTTTAAACTTTTGAGCCTGGCGATGTCTTTCTTTTGGAGGGTATCGCCCAATCGCATTACGCCCAGACATTTTTGAAGTTAGGAGCTGTCAATCAAGACAGCTCTTTCGTTATTCAATTAACACCCGTGGTTCTTCATTTGTATTGTCATTTTTTCGAGTTAGGGAAGTTTATTTTAATGGTAGTTTAATAACAGATTTCTATTTTGGTTTGGTTGGGATAATAAATTGAATTAGTGATTTCTTCAGACGTAAAAACATATTAAATTTTCATTCGTATAACAAGCAATGTTAGCTAAAAAATATTTACATACCATTTATGATTACTCCACTGGACTGATTGTACCTCATCCATTTAAATACTCAACAACTTATCATCCATTATGTCCTTAATTAAAGAAAAAGCTGCCATAAAGGCAGCTCTGATCTTTTTTAACATATTAAGAATTCCAGCAAATCCTACTGGACACCATTACATAACCGACCGATATTCTCGACTTCAACAACGACTTCATCACCCGACTTGATCATGCAGCTACCAGATGGTGAACCCGTGGCCAAAATATCACCGGGCTCCAGTGTCATTACCTGTGAAAGCCAGCTGATCAAAAATGGAATGCTTAGAGACATTTCATTGGTATTTCCGTCTTGGACAACGCGGCCGTTTAAAGTGGTCACAATCCTTAAGTTTGTAGGATCTACCCCGGTAACGATGCATGGTCCCAAAGGTCCGAATGTATCAAATCCTTTGCCCCGCGTAAACTGTGGATCTTTTTTTGTAAGATCTCTTGCTGTGACGTCATTAAAAATCGTACAGCCGAATACATAATCAAGCGCATCTTCTTCTTTAATGTTTTTACCGCGCTTTCCAATGACAAGGGCCACTTCCCCTTCAAGTTCCACTTGATTGGATAGCTCGTTTGGAGGAAGGATAATATTCTCCTTGTCTGCAATAAGCGAAGATAATGGCTTTAAAAATAGGAATGGTTCAACAAGGTTTGCCTCTCCACCCGTTTCCTTCGCATGACCTGCATATGTCCAGCCGAAATTAACGACTTTCGAAGGTTTTACAGGTTCCAAGATTTTCACGTCACTATATTTCAGCTCGACCCCGTCATACTTTATTTCCTTGTTGACAAGTTCAGCAAAACTGCTAGACAGTTGTAATATCATGTCATCCTCAACAATACCGTAATGTATATTGCCCTGTTGATTCTGATAGCGAACTATTTTTTGTGTTTTTTGTAGCACATGCATTATGAATAAACTCCTTTGATGATTAAGATTACCACAGATCATATAAAATCCGGTTCTCCTATACTATAACATGCCTGTTCTTATACGGGAAAAAAGAGCTCTCGTCGCGACTCCCTCTTCAGCTAAACCGACCTTTAGTTCAATAAGAAATTATTTAACTATGTATTATATGGAACCTATCATTTTTTTATAATTTTATCTGTGCATTGCCTTATATAGGCTGCAATACATAATCCGATTGGCAGCCCCAGTAGTACATTCCACATGAAATGTTTACCACCCAAACTTGTACATTATTTTCTAAACAAATCCACTCTATTAAAGACTTGTTGCTTATTGATTATCTCAAAATATCAAAACTTTTGTACTGGTAATTCGTCCCTTTTCAGCCAACCTGCCTTGTTAAGGCCATTAGAAAAAGGCTGCCTCAGCAACCTTCCTGCCTGCTAAATCCTTTATGTATCCGTACTTATTTCCTCCCATTCTTGATCCATATAATTCACTAGCCAATTAAGAGTGTAGTGTCTTTCATATACAACGCCTTCATCTAGAGATGATGGAACTTCCAAATGGTTTATCTGAGCTTCACGTACCGCCCAATGTGCTCTATATATAAAATCAAGACTATCTAATATATCACTGGTTGGTTTTAGAGAGGATTTATCAAGCAACTCTTGTTTAGAATGAAGGAAAACCGTCTCAAAAACATATTCAGCATTACACGTATCGGCTGGAACATCCATATCGGATACTAGATTTACAGACCAAAGCAGAAGCCAAATACATTCTAACTTCCAAGAGTACTGGATCAGCTCGTTCTGAGTCAGATTTTTTTTCAATAAAATCTTTTTTTCTTCTGCTGTGAATAATACATTGGCCTTATACCTTTCAATAAATTCGTCAATTTTTTCTGGCGGGGCCTCCATGGCTTTCGCTGCGACTATCGCTAATGAAATAATCCTGTCTATGATCTCTTCCTTTGTTCTTAGGGAAACTTCTTCTTCATTTTCCGTTAAGGGTAAATGTTTATTTATTGGTACCTTTAGGGTCTTTAATATTTTTTCGGATACTTTTTTTCTCTTTTTCGAACTTTTCATTCCGCACCTCACTATTAGCTAATTCCGTTTCTTTAAACTGCCCATTAGAAAAACTTTCCACAGACCACCAATTATTGTACCATGTTTCCCAACTCCCCTGAGCCTTTAGTTGCATAAAGAAAAAGCTGCCTTAATGGCAGCTCCAGAGTGTATACAAACTCGATGAAGAAAAAGTTCGTCCAAATTTCATTTAGGTTTATAAAACCTCGAACGTGGATTGGAACGTAGGGCACTTTCTTTCCGCGGGCGGTCAGGGAGTCTCGCACCTTCCGTTCCAATCCACTTTGTTTTTTGAAATTCAGACACCCTCCCTAGTGTCTACAGTCCAAGCTGTCTCCTAAGCCAAAGCACACGTTAGTTCTAGGGAATATTCGCCTAAACTCCCCTTTAACAATAAAAAAAGTGCCAACTTCTCTTTAATAGAAATTCAGCACTTCTTTTATTTGTATACGTTATCGAGTCGCTTTAGGCGGTTGGCACACATCACATTTACGTTGGTTATTATTTTTGAATTTCTTAAATGTTTTTTCAAAGTTGCTTCCACATGTACATTTAAATAGTAACTTTTGAGAAAAACCGTGATATTCCGTCGTCAGCAACTTACTTTCCGAATTCTTCTCAACAAATTCTTTAATTTGACCAATCGTCCATTGTTTATTCATTCTCTTACACCTCCATATTTTATCGCTATGCGGAGGCTTTTCTAGGCATCCGTTCAAAAATAGTAATTTTCGTAAGTTATTCATTATAACATGAGCCGGCACTCAATCAAACATCTCGTTTGTTGAATAAGAAAAGGAGCTGCTGAACAGCTCCTGGTAATGAAGTAAAGCACCTGTTAGCCATCCATGAAGCGCAAAATCGGCGCTTCACCACAGAGAATGAAAATTGGTCTCTATGTCGATAATGTTTTAATGGCTGGCGAAGAAGGTCGTTGAACTATGGTGCCTTTAAGCCCACTGACTCTGAGACCACGTTGTACCACCGATTGTCACGCCCTTTATGGGTAGCACTACTCATGGGGGATTAATCCTTTTGTGGTAGTCGTGCTACCCTCTACTTAATATGCTGTGATTGGAGGTTTTTGTTTGACGATCTACCAAACTCAATCAGATTACTTACAAGGCTCAGCCCAGTTCAATGCAACTCTAAAGATAAAACCCCTTTTTAATAATTAACCAATTGTCTTAAGAACATTTTTTAAATGTAGGATATTGTTCTGTTCGCCGTCGTTCATCTTATAAACGAAAACGGTATTAATGACATTGTTAAAGCTTAATTTGTAATAGTGAATGTTTGTATAGTTATATAATTCTATAAGCTTAGTATTCAATACTGCAATGGTATTGCTGATTTGCAAAAAATCTTGGATACTGCTGATTGATTTTATTTCTTTTAATTTATATGGTATTTGATTATTCATAAGCCATTCGGTCACAGCTCTTGTATACATACAACCTATACTCAATACGAGCAATGTAATAGGTGTTTCCCAATCAAAATTGATGATATGGTCCTTACTTGAAATGACCTCGAATGTTTCAGTTGCAACGATGTCATAAGTTAAGTCGGGATATTTCTTAATCGGTTCACTAATGAGTGCACAATCTAATTCGGAATTGTGCACTTTTTGGTTTATGGCATTACTGGAATCTACGGCGAAATCCACATCCATTTGAATGTCGTTCATATCCAAATTATTCGCAATATGGGCACCATAGATTTTCAAGGTTGTATGTGAGGTGCCAAAATCCACTTTAGAGTTAGTTTGAAAGGCACCAATGTTTTTTAAAAATTCTTCGTACTCTTGTGAAATAAGTTGAAGATAGTTTTTATACTGTATTCCTACGCTAGTGATTTTCAATCCTTGGGGCGTGCGTTTAAAAACAAGTTTTCCAATTTCCGACTCCATTTTTTTCACTTTAGCCGTAAGGGCGGATTGAGTATAGTTCGTGATTTCTGCAGACTTACTTAAATTTTGACGGTTTAATATTTCAATTTTCAATGCTATTTCTTTGATGTTCATATAGTTGGCACACCCTATAAAAAAAATTTATGAACCCTATCATTTTCCTCCATTTTACGCTTCTGGGCAGTCAGAGTAAACTCTAGTTAGCTTAATAAGTAAGGGAGACCAGATAATGCTAGAAGCTGAAAATAAGAATTTATCCCACCGAATTATTATTGAACGATACATCAAGCATAGGGGGAGCATCTCTTAATGCATACATATTATAAATGGTTAATCGTATTGGTGGCCACGTTATCCCAAACTGCAGCAACCTTTGTGACGTATGGCATGGGACCTATCGCTGCATTTTATCAAATTGAATGGAATTTAACACCACTTCAAACAGGCTTCATTGTTTCAGCAGTCAATATTGGACCGATGTTTTCAATGCTGGCGTTCGGTTACTTGATGGATAAAAAAGGGGAAAAACACATTATCGGGTGGGGCAACATTTTATTGGGGCTCTCAGCTTTAACGCTAGTTTTTGTAAATGATTATATTGTATTGCTGCTTTTATTATTGTTGGTTGGTGTATGGTACGGAAGCGCTCAAACCGGTGGAAGCACGGCCATCGTAAAATGGTTTCCAAACGAACATAGAGGTCTGGCTCTAGGGATAAGACAGACGGGAATACCGATTGGAGGATCTTTAGCCTCTGCAGTTTTATCCTATACATATTATCATTTCAATTTGTCATCAGTACATGTAGTACAAGGGATCGTAGCAATAATGGGAGGACTGATCTTCCTATTATTATATAACGAACCAGAAAGAACGAGTGAAACGGGATCAACATCGGTCGGGTTCAAGGAGAAAATGAATGTCATCAAAAATAATAAGGAATTATATCCAATGTATATAGTGGGTGTTGTGATGATGTCATTACAGATGATTATCATTGCGCATTTTATGAGTTATTTGCATAACGAAGGGAGCTATTCATTAACAGAGGCAGGAAAATATTTAAGCGTCGTTTTAATAGGTGGTATGGTTGGGCGGGTAGTCATCGCATGGGCGAGTGATCAATTCTTTGAAGGTATAAGGGAAAGATTATTGCTTATTGTGATGGCTGTTACCGTAATTCTTACAGTGATGCTGCCACTCATCATGACTGTTGAAATGGAAATCTTGATGCTATTATTTTGTTTTCTTTTGGGTTTTGTAGCCATTGGTTGGTATTCCATTTTTATTGCTTGTATCACAGAGCAATCGGATTCACGTTTTATAGGTTTAACGGTGAGTTCAGCATTGACATTAAATCAATTATTCATTGTCATAGCACCCTCATTATTCGGATTAGTCGTTAATCTATTGAACAGTTATCACCAAGCCCTATATTTAGCCGGAATATCTGTAGCTTTGGGAGCGATTAATTTATACAGAGTAAAAATAAAAAAAAGGAATGGGTCATGGCATCACCACAAAGTTTGAGCAAATTAATAAAAACAACCTAGATAAATGAAAAAATAGAAAGGGCATGTTTTGAAAAAAGATTAATCAAAACATGCCCTTTTACTATTTAATTAGATATTCTGTTATAAAAAGGATTGATCATTATTGTGTTCCTTAATCAACCTTGCACCCTTAGTTTAAGTGCAATCCTTCACATTCTATTTTTTTTTATCACAAAGAAAAAAATTGACACATTACTGTTTATGAAAGCATACTGTTATTAACAGTAACATGTTGCCGAATAAATTTTTACATTAAAATTAGGAGGTTTTATTTCATGAAACATACAGGGAGACATACAGGTGCATTTCTATTGCTATTTTTATCAGAGGGAGATAACTATGGAGGGAAACTTCTGAAAAAATGTGAGGAAGAGCTTCCCATCAATCCAATTGATAGTGCCATATTATATCGCACACTAAAAAAATTAGAGGAAGAAGGCGCTGTTGAGTCTTATTTGGATACATCTGATCGAGATAAACCGATAAGGATGTACAAAATCACTACAGTTGGAAAAAGAAAATTAGAAGATTTTCAAATAGATATTGAGGGAAAAATTAAAAATTTAGCGTTTTTCCTAGAAAAATATAAAGAATGGGAGGCTCAAAATAATGATTAGTGGAATTATTCTATATATAATAGCCATTATTTATTTGGGTATTTCTTTTACAAAAGATAAACATAAAACAAAGGCAGCCTTATTAAGTTCATGGAAAATGTTTCGCAATGTTTTACCGGATTTATTAGCTATTATGCTTTTTGTTGGGCTAGCATTATCTTTATTGACACCGTCCCTTATTTCTTCAATTATTGGCGAAAATTCTGGCTTACTGGGCATCATTTATTCAACACTCATTGGCTCAATTGCTTTAGTTCCAAGCTTTATCGTCTTTCCTCTCGGAGATACATTAGTTCAAAATGGTGCTGCTCTTCCACAAGTTGCGGTATTAATGTCGACATTAATGTCTGTAGGACTTACAACTTTATCTATGGAACAAAAAACTTTTGGACGAAGTTTTGCTTATGCTCGAAATATTTCTGCCATAATAATGTCTCTTCTATTTGCATTGATTATTTGGGTGGTGATGACATGAAAAAACTAAAAAGATATCGGTTCCTTTTCATTTTATTATTAGGGCTTCTTCTTATTGCATTTATGAATCAAGCTATTGCTATGACAACAGTTCAATTAACTGGTAAAAGTATTTTGGATATGTTATTCCTACTTCCTCCTATATTTATATTAGTGGGATTATTGGATCAATGGGTAAAGAAAGAATCACTCATTCGATATATGGGTGAAAAATCAGGTATATATGGTGTCTTCTTCACCTTATTATTAGCAACAGTAGCAGCAGGCCCTCTTTATATAGCCTTTCCAATTGCAGTACTTTTATTGAAAAAAGGAGCCAGTGTCCGCTATATAGTGTTTTTCTTAGGCGCTTGGTCAACAGTGAAATTGCCAGTTCTAGTATATGAATTCACTTCATTTGGTCCTAAATTTACACTTATTCACATTTGTTTTGGCCTCGTGTTTTACTATTTAACAGGAATTCTTTTTGAAAAAATTTATGATCAACAAAAATTGTTAAGGTATGATATAACGAAGGAAGTATAGATTCAAATCAATAAGTCTTTGAACTCCTCAATCCCAGATTCTTTTGTAGCTGTAGCTTTTAAATTTTTAATATTCCATTAGGATCCGGACCTTTTATGAACAACACTAGGGAAATAAGTTGAAAATACCTTGAGATTATTCACTTGTCGCTGCTGGACTTGTCTCCAGGATCGCTCATTAATACCAGCATTTTCCGTTAACCCTGCACTTACAACGGACTACTGTATGCAGGAAAAGGTTAGAGGATACAGTATGTACTGTATCCCCTTTTTAATTCGCTTATTAAATTAACCTGCCCCGTTAGTTGCATAAAGAAAAAGCTGTCTTAAAGACAGCTCTGATCTTCAGCTAACGCACCCGTTAGTTTAAGTAGAATGTTTCATAATCTTTCTCGAGGAAAAAGTTTATGCGTCATAAAATATTCTCTGTTTATCTAAATGATTACTTAGAATACATCACAATGGTGTAGGAGTATTAATTTGTTCGTCAAAATTCAATTCTAAAAGTTGTCCAGCGTGAACCAATCCAGATCCAAATCCGTACATAAGAACTCGGTCTCCATTTTTGACTTTTCCCTTACGGATTCCAAGATCAAGAGCTAAAGGAATGGTTGCAGCAGAGGTATTTCCAAAGTTGACTAAGCTATAAAGCGTTTTTTCCATTGGGAATTCTAATTTTTCGCAAATTGGCTCTATCAACCTTAAGTTAGCACTATGAGGGATAAACCAATCAACTTGATCTAAACTCGTTTGTGATTTTTCTAATATCTGTCTTATACTCTCAGGAACATTCCTTACAACCCACCGAAAAACTTCTCTACCATTTTGTACAAGATATTGAGTATCTAATAACTCAATCCCATTGACCTTTTTTGATAGTCCAGGTCGATATACATGTTGTGCTCCTCTTCCATCACTTCCTAGGTGGAATCCAATGAAACTTTTTGATTGTTCATCTCTTTCAACTAATACAGCACCAGCACCATCACCAAATAAAATACATGTATTCCTATCCGTATAATCTGTAATTTTTGAGAGTGTATCCGCTCCAATAACTAGTACCTTTTTGTGGAGCCCAGAAGAAATTAAACTGTGTGCTGTATGTACAGCATAAACAAATCCTGCGCACGCTGCACTTAAATCTATGGCACCTGTTTGAGATATATTTAATTGGTCCTGTATGATACTTGAGACAGATGGGAATGGTAGATCTGGTGTGCTTGTTGCCACAATAATCATATCTACATCTTTGACTTCTTTATTATATCTGTGCATTAAATCTTTTACTGCAGATATGCATATATCACTGGTAAATTCATCAGGACGGGTTATTCTTCGTTCATGAATCCCGGTTCTTTGAATAATCCATTCATTATTTGTTTCGACCATTTGCTCAAGTTCAAAATTTGTTAATTTTTTATCTGGTACATATGTCCCGATAGCTGTTATTCTCGCTCCTATCATACGCTCACCCCATATATTTATTAGAAGTTAGTGTTAATACCTGGTACTAATTATAACAATTTATATTGTTAATAATCAATTTAAATTCCTTTTTTTTCTAAAACACTTACTCCTTATTGAAGTAAACTGCCCCGTTAGTTGCATAAAGAAAAAGCTGCCTTAAAGACAGCTCTGATCTTCAGCTAACGCATCCGTTAGTTCATTAAGAAAAGCAATTCTTATTAATGAATCGCGCCCTTGAATAAGAAGGGACTATATTTTACTGAAATTATCGTCAACAAACCTCTTCATTTTATCTATACACGAACTCTAAGTTTCCAGGTTAGTAATTTTGCCGAAAAGTAATGCATCATAATACTTATCCTCTATAAAATAGTGGTCTTTTAATCGTCCTTCTAACTCATACCTGTTCTTTTCAAGTATCCGTGCAGAGCCAATATTGGCATGCACTACCATTGCATGAAGCTTATGAAGATTAAGTGATTTAAATGCAAAATCACTCATCAATGCAACAATCTCCGTGCCATACCCTTTACCCCAATGATGTTTATGCAACACATAACCAATTTCAGCTTGGTTTGATTCTTGGTCAAAATTGAAAATTATGGCTGTTCCTATAATTGCCTGAGTTAATTTTTCAACAATAGAGGAATATAAATGAGTTCCTGCAGACTCGTGTTTTAACATTATTTCAATGAACTGACGAGTTTCCTCCAAAGTACTCATCAAATTCCAGCCAATAAATCGTGAAACCTCTTGATCTGACGCATAATGATGTATTTCTTGAACATCCTCTATCCTTAGTGCTTTGAAGTAGATTTTTTCACCCTCTAATGAATGAAATAAAACAGCCCGCTTCTCCATTTGAACCTCCTCTAACTACGCTTTGTTAATGAACACCGATGGTAGCGAAAATGTCCCCAATTAAGGTTAATATCATCACACTCATCTTAGTACATCCTTTTTAAATAATTTTCCATATATATGTTTCAACTGTTTACTCAACAATCTGGACCTTTAATGGAATAACATGACTGACATTTTTAAACAACTTTATTTTATTTTAAACAACTTTAATCTGACTTAACAGTATTCCTTAATGAACTATCCTGCTCCGATAGTTCCATAAGAAAAAGCTGCCTTAAAGACAGCTCCAACCTTTAGCTAACGCACACGTTTGTTAAACAAGAATCATCCTATTTATTACCACAATTTGTTCGAACTGCGACACAATAACTTTCTTAAACTGTAAATTTACTTTTTTATAAAGACTGTTAAGAAGTAGTGTCATTGACAAATTTATTGCATAAAAAAAATTTGTCTAGATGACAGATCTAACTTACTTCTATTGCATCTGTTACTTCTATAATACGTTTGATGGAGTGTCAGGAAATCCCCCTAACAATCACATAGGAATGTACCCTTTTGTTAGATATACAAATATCATAACAGGAATAAAACTAAAGACCATAAATAAATTGCTTAAGGCTATTAATCTCTTGTTTGATAAAGAACCTAATACCACTCCAATTGGGTTAAGAACAAATGTTAGCATCCCATAGGGTACTTCAATTTTAAAGACCAAATAAGGAATCCAAGAAACAATCCCACAGAGTAAAAAGGTAACAGATAGCCAAAAGTATATCTTTGTTTTTGGATTGACACGACTCAATTGTTCCAACGCCTTTCAAAACAACAATGTCCTAATCTTAACACAGTTTCCAAATAAAGTTACCAAACTATCCTGCCCCGATAGTTCCATAAAGGCAGCTCCCACCTTCAGCTAAAGTACCTGTTACTTAAGAAAATTTTTTTTAGGAATTGTGTATTATCTTTATCTAACTCTCCATAACTTTCGTTTTCATTATTGCTAATAATTGTTGCTGTACCTGCACTTTCATTAAACCAAATTTTATATTCGTAAAGTCTTTCAGGTATATTTTCATCAAAAGTGTAAAACAAAGTAGCTTCTACGTCTGGTTCACTAGCCATTTTAACCACTTTATCATCCCATTTGATTTGTGCAAATGCTTGCCTTAGCAGTTCTATTGATTCGCTATCTGTTATCATTACCAAATTTTCATAATTTCCTTCTGTATCAATCTTTTGAACATCTACTCTTGATAATTGTCCTTTTTCTTCCCCATTACAACCGACCAATAACACCATAAAGACAAAAAGAGAAGTAAAATTTATTATCTTTTTCATCATACACCTCCATAAATTTAGACGTTTACATTTCATAATAGTTCCAGCTTATCTTCAACTAAACTGCCCTGATAGTTCCATAAGATAGCTTTTTCAGCATTATTAACTGCTTTTCAAAAAACGAATATAAAGATAGAAAAACAGAAGTTCTTATTTAATTCCGAGTACGACCAGTCGGAATTTTTTGTAAATAAAAAGAATCCATTTTGAAAAAAAAATAGATCATGGTCTTCCTGTATTTCTCCACAATCGCGCCCGCCCTTTTCTTGGATAAGCTATATTGCATATTGTTAACAGTCTACGTAATAAAAACATGGATTAATTTATCACTTTATATATATTTCAAAGAATTGTAATATATATAAAGTGTTTTTTTTAGCAAGGAGGGAACATAAATTTGATTACAGAAGGAAATCTAGCTAAAAAGGAGCAGTCAGAAGCAACAATTCAACACAACGTTCGATTTTACCTAATTAAAATGAGGGGAAGAGGAAAGAGTCCTCTAAAAGTAAATGCGAAAGATATAATAACTGGAATCATAGGTGGTTTTATTACTATTTTTTTTCTTGGATTATTAACCAGCTTTACATCTACTCCATGGTTAATAGCTTCATTTGGGGCAAGTTGTGTATTAGCATTTGGGCTTTGGAATTCTCCTTTGTCACAGCCTAGAAATATCATAGGCGGACACTTCATTTCAACTTTAATAGGATTAGTTGTTTATCATATATTTGGAAATGAACCATGGTCTTTGGCCATGGGAGTCGGATTAGCTATCGGTCTGATGATGTTAACTAAAACAACCCATCCTCCTGCCGGGGCAGATCCAATCATTGTAATATTTGGTGCTTACCCCTGGGGGAGTTTATTTACGCCAGTATTAACAGGATCCATTGTTATTGTGCTAATTGCCTTATTAATTAATAATTTACGAAGTGATAGAGAATATCCTGTGTTTTGGATTTAAAAGTATAAAAAAATAATTTCTTTTAATGAATGAACTCAAATTTTATTCCGTTATATTTTCTGAAAAGACCTGTATGGATAAAATCCTATACAGGTTTTCGTTATTCATTCTGTATTTTTTAATAAATTCTATCAGAATGCTGTATAGGAGTTAGAGCTTCTTAATTAATTTAATAACCTTTCATATCTTATATTCCATATCTAGACATCCATAAGGATGACCTTTGTAAGGAATTAATTAGTTCTAAGTGAACAAGAACATCATATACATCATGTTCTTTGGCTAATGCCTGTTCTACATTTGTAGAAATATCATGAGCATGTTTAATATCCAATTTCTAATTCACTAAGATGACAAGCCGGGAATTGATCGGATAATCTTAGATTCTTCAATACATTTTGCTAAAGCATCTATCTCATTTTCAAGCATGGATAGATGTTTTTTGTGTTGAAAGAGCATATTAATATACCTATCTAAGCTTAAGCCATTCCTTCACAATCTCTTTTTATTAACATAAATATCTAAGTCAACTATCAAGTGTTATTCAATTATCTGGCCCGATTGCTTAATAAGAAAAAAACCTACATGATCCGTGCTATTTAAGGAGTTAAGATTCTTAGTGTTGCTTTGAAATAAAGTTTGAACATTTTGCCAAGAACCGAATGCTCTCGATTTATACACTTTCCTAAAAAAGGATTTTCGATTAGAGGGACATTTTTTACTGGTTTTAAATGAATGATTATTCAAAATAACCCACAATTAAAAGCCACCAATTTAGTAGTCTTAATGAACAAATGCACCCGTTAGCCCTCCATGCAGCTGAAAAATAGTTGCTGCACCACAGAGAATGAAAGTAGGGTTTTTGTGGTCATACTGATATTGGCGACATGAGGTTTAATTTACGGCTCAGTTTTAAAAAATATAAATTGCTGGGTCTACTTTAGTATTGTCATTTTTAGATTTTCACTGTTTTTGTACTTTCATGGTAGTTCATTAAGAAAATAGCTTCCAGATTGTATACTTCTCCTTAAATTTTATATTTTTTAAAAGCTTTATATGGAGAAAGATTGACTGTTTCATCAGGTACATAACATTCTCTATCATGGTATGGCATTTCTAACGCTTCCCATTTAAAATTATCTTCCACACATTTGATGAATAAATCATACCCTTCACCATCTGAAGGAGATAAACCTAATCTAGTTTCTTCAAACTTCAAGGCAGTATCAATTGCTTTCCTTAGTTCAATTAAAGCTGTACGATTGGCTATTAGATACGCGTTGTCATGCCACATCTGTTGTCCAAATATATGGCACATTGGCATGGGTTCATCTTCTTCATAAAAACTATTGCTATAGGCTTTGTTTAATTCAATGAGAGCATCTTCAGGTTTGCAAACGTCTAAATAGGTATCCATTCCACTCACCCAATACCTTTCACCACCGCCCCAAAACTGCGATACAAATTCATCATACAATTCATTATTTTCCACAAACAAATATCTTTCTAACTCATCTTCTAAATCTCCAATAAGATAAAAACTGTGAATTTGCTTGTCATTCTTTTTATAAATAAAATGATAAAGAGTATCAGCTATTTTTTTGTTTGTAAACAATTCGAAATTATATTTCTTTGCCTTTTTTGGCTTTAATACTCCGTTTACAAACGGTGTCTCTGGTATGTAAATAGCTGTAAATAACTTTTCATTAGACATTTTTAATCACCTCTTAGAATCTTATATTACTTCTTATCTTGGAATTAACCTGCCCCGATAGTTCCATAACAAAAAGAGCTGCCAAAGCAACTCTCTTATTGAAGTAAAGCACCCGTTAGTTTAAGTAGATTTCTTCACAAACTCTCCATTATATTGATTCCCTATTTTTTAATAACAATGGATAATTTATAATTTGCATGCTCGTTTAACCTTTCCAAAAAATTATTCATTAATTCATTGGTTGGAAATTTACATTCAAGAAGGTAACAACCATCTCCACTGATTTTATAGTTACGTACAAGGTATTGTTCCTGCGTTTTGATGAATGACAAATATGGCTGATGGTTTGTGCTCTGTGTAATGATGGTTAGAAAAGCATGTATATAAAATCCCAATTTGACATGATTAACTTTTATGCTATATCCCTCAATAACCCCACTATCCTCTAACTTTGCCACCCTAGCTGAAGTAGCTGGTCCAGTTAAGTGGACTTTCTCGCCTAATTCTTTCATCGTGATACGACTGTTCTTGGATAGTTCATCAAGGATATCC
>NZ_JAGGQC010000019.1:0-117996 GCF_018613455.1 Bacillus sp. ISL-78 | reverse complement strand
GAAGAAATGTTTGACTTGCTCGTTTGCTTTTTTGATAGTGTGTGCTCACTTAAAATTTAACGTTGGCGCTTTGTTCTGTTCAGTTTTCAAAGAGCGATTTTTCGTCGTTACTTCGTAAGCGACTTTAATAATATAGCATCTATATTATTACTTGTCAACAACTTTATTCTTTCGCTGTCGACTTAGTTATTATATCTAGTATCAGGAATAAAAGCAATAGTTATTTTAAAATAAATAATATATATACATTCATAGATTTCAAATACTATGACTTTATCCCTGATCAAGAAGAAAAAGCTTACATTTCAAGAGTGATTTTTTTAAAAAAACATTATAGTATTTCTTCTATATGTAATTCACGATTAATCCCTAAATTGATAATTTGCCCACTATCCATCACCTTTATGACTGGTCTTGTTTGCGAGCCGGCATCAATAAAAATGATTTCAGCGATGAATCCATTGTTCAGTTTGACCTGGCTTCCTATGGAAAAATTAGCGAAGCTTGATAACAAGGTTTTAACTACCGCAATATCAAATTTACCAAATTCATCATGGAAGATCATTTCCAATGCCTTAAACGGTGACTGTTTCTTTCTATATGCCCTTTCGGAAGTCATGGCGTGAAATACATCTGCAACAGCTATGATTTTTGAAAATAAGTTCATGGGCTTTGTTTTCAACCTTTTGGGATAACCTGTTCCATCTAACCTTCCATGATGCTCTAGAACGGCTACCTTCACACTATCCTTAATGATGGAACTATCCTTGATCATCTTGTAGCTGAAAATGGGATGGGCATGTATCTCCTTATAATCATCTGCCGTCAGGCTTTCCCTTTTATTTAATAATCTTGGTGGCAGCTTTGCCATCCCGCAATCTGCCAGACATCCGCCAATTGCAGCTTGATAGACATCAGCCCTATTGCATTTCATTTTAAATGCAATATATCCTCCTATCAATCCAATGGAAATAGCATGATGATATACATATTCTTCTTTATTGCAAAAGTGGTGCAGCATCAAAATGTTTTCTGGTTCCTCTAAAGCCTTGTCCATAAGGGGGATCATGATTAAACGAATCATGGCCACCTCGACTTTACTGCCCGCCTGCCAATTTTTAAATAATTTTTTATATGTTTGTACTGACTTAAGATACAAATCCGTAAAATCCGGTGACTTTCCCCTTTCTTGCAATTCTGGATCGATTACTTCTTTCGGCAAAAATTCCCTTCCATCCATCAAAGTTTTTTCAACGCTTACCTCTGTTATTAAAAAAGCTTGCAATGCCTCAATTAATCGTGTGGTCAATATTGTTTTTTCATACATTATAGGGCGGTTCGAAAGACCTCTAATCTCTTTAGAGAGGATGCAGCCTTCAATTAAATCGTGAGTTTTCACCAGCAAAACGTTTCACCTCGGAAGTATTAATGAGTATCAGTTTAATTGAAAAACACGGTGAAAACTATCCTTTTTATGATTAAATACCTAAAAAAAAGTAATTTATCAGGAAATCACTTCGAAGCGAACGAGTCTTTATACCCAAACTCCGAACACTCTGATATCATTTTGAAACCGAGCTAATGCAAAAAAAGACCCAGCTTTATTGCTGGGTCTACAGTTCGAGCGTTGCCTACAGGTACTCGCTTTCTCGTTGTTTTAAAAAGAATCAAAAGGAATTTTAAAAGGGGGTTTGGAATTTAAATTCCGAACCCCCTTTTTTAGTAAAAGATTACTCTTCCGTATCTTTTTCAGTTTCTTCATTTTCTTCATTTACCGTAGGCTCAGGATCAGAATCCGGATCTAGAGTTGTTACCGCCTCTATTTCCATGTCTTTTTCTTCTTCTTCTTCCCTTCCTACGATGGCTACCGTAGAAACATATTCATTATCTGCGGATTCGAGTCGGATGAGCTTAACCCCTTGTGTATTACGGCCCGTTTTAGAAATGCCTTCGACTTCCATTCGGATCAATACACCAGCTGCTGTAATCAGCATCAAATCTTCATCTTCACCCGTAACTGTTTTCACGGCTATAAGTTCACCATTTTTCTCAGTGACATTACATGTTTTTATTCCTTTGCCTCCACGGCTTTGAATACGGTATTCTTCCGCAGAGGTCCTTTTTCCATAACCGTTTTTCGTAACGATCAGGACTTCTTCATCATCTTCGAGAATTTCCATTCCGACAACTTCATCATTTGTCCCTAAGGAAATTCCTTTTACTCCTGCTGCAGTACGTCCCATTGTCCGTACATCCGTCTCTGGAAAACGAATCATCATACCGGACTTCGTTCCAATTATGATCTGTTTCTCTCCATTCGTAAGTCGGACAGAGATCAATTCATCATCTTCACGTAAACCTAGGGCAATTAAACCGTTATTACGGATATTTGCAAAAGACGATAAAGGTGTACGCTTTGATATCCCATGTCTGGTCGTGAAGAATAAATACCAATCGTCCGCAAATTCCTTCACAGGTATGATTGCATTGACCCACTCGCCTTTATCGACTTCCAACAAGTTGATAAGCGGCAATCCTTTTGCCGTCCTGCCATATTCAGGTATTTCATATCCTTTTGAACGATAGACTTTACCTTTGTTGGTGAAGAATAATAGAGTGTCATGAGTAGAAGTGGTTAACAAGTGACCGACAAAGTCATCTGTATTCGTTCCCATACCCTGTATTCCGCGCCCCCCGCGTTTTTGACTGCGGTATGTGGTTGCAGGCAAGCGTTTAATATAACCGTTATGCGTAAGTGTCACGATTATATTTTCTTCTGGGATTAAATCTTCATCTTCCAGGCTTTCAAAGCCGGCTAATGTGATTTCAGTTCTCCGTTTATCATCAAAACGTTCTTTAATTTCAAGAAGCTCTTCACGGATAATTTCAAGAACCTTTTCTTCATCAGCAAGAATCGCTTTATATTCTGCAATTATAGCCATTAATGCCTGATATTCATCTTCAATTTTTTCACGTTCCAGACCTGTCAAGCGCTGTAAACGCATATCCAAGATAGCTTGCGCCTGTTTTTCGGAAAGTGAGAATTGTGTCATTAAGCCTTCCCGGGCAATATCTGTCGTTTGGGAACTGCGGATCAACGAGATGACTGCATCCAAATTATCAAGTGCAATGCGCAAACCTTCTAAAATATGGGCACGTGCCTCCGCTTTCCGCAGTTCAAACTCAGTCCTGCGCCGTATGACTACCTGCTGATGCTCCAAGTAGTAGCGCAGGCATTGTTTTAAATTCAGCACTTTTGGCTGACCGTCCACCAAAGCAAGCAGATTGATTCCGAAGGTGGTCTGCATCGCGGTATGCTTATACAGGTTGTTTAAAAGGACGTTCGCATTAACATCCTTACGAAGTTCCATGACAATACGCATGCCATTGCGATCCGATTCATCCCGTAGGTCGGTGATGCCTTCGATTTTCTTATCCCGGGCAAGTTCTGCAATTTTTTCAATCAATCTTGCTTTATTCACTTGATAAGGGATTTCCTTAACAAGAATTACCTGTTTACCATTCGGCTTCTCTTCAATCTCGACTTTCGCCCGTTGAATGATTGACCCTTTACCGGTTTCATAGGCCTTTCTGATTCCGCTTCTCCCTAAAATCAAACCGGCAGTCGGAAAGTCCGGACCAGGAATATATTCCATCAACTCTGGAATTGTAATCTCAGGATTCTTGCTTAAAGCCAAAACGCCGTCAATTACCTCACCTAATTGATGGGGCGGAATATTGGTTGCCATTCCTACCGCTATTCCTGATGAACCATTCACCAACAAGTTCGGGAAACGGGCAGGCATGACGGCTGGTTCTCTTTCCGAACCATCGTAGTTATCCTGGAAATTGACCGTATCTTTATTTAAGTCGCGGAGTAACTCCATCGAGATTTTTGACATTCTCGCTTCGGTATACCTCATTGCGGCAGCTTGGTCACCATCGACCGAACCGAAATTCCCATGTCCATCCACAAGCATATAGCGATAGTTAAAAGGTTGCGCCATCCGTACCATCGTTTCATATACCGCCGAATCACCATGCGGGTGATATTTACCGATAACTTCCCCGACAATACGGGCTGATTTCTTAAATGGTTTATCCGAAGTCATTCCAAGATCGTTCATTGCATAAAGAATTCTTCGGTGTACCGGTTTCAAACCGTCCCTTACATCAGGCAAAGCCCGCGACACGATAACGCTCATCGCATAATCCAAAAACGATGTCCGCATCTCGGTACTTATATTTATTTCTTTAACACCTGATCTTTCATTTTCTGACATGGAGCCAACCTCCTATTAAAAGCTTATATCTCATTTAAGTTTAACTGTTCGTGCACTATTTAAAGAACAGGATGTAAAAAGCATCCTGTCAAAAATCAGATATCAAGATTTTTTACATAAATTGCATTTTCTTCAATGAAGTTACGTCGCGGTTCCACCTTGTCGCCCATCAGCATCTCGAAAGTTTCATCAGCCTCGGCGGCATCTTTCAAACTGACTTGAAGCAGCGTTCTCGTTTCTGGGTTCATGGTCGTTTCCCACAATTGCTCCGGATTCATTTCCCCCAGCCCTTTATAACGCTGCAGGTTAGGTTTTGGAGTACTTGGCAAACTTGCCATGATTTCTTCAAGCTCGCGGTCATTATAAGCATAATCCACTTTTTTCCCTTGCTGAATCTTGAAAAGTGGCGGCTGAGCAATATATATATATCCATACTCGATGATTTTTCGCATATACCGGTAGAAGAATGTCAACATCAGTGTTCTGATATGGGCACCATCCACATCCGCATCGGTCATGATAACAATTTTATGGTATCTGGCTTTTTCAGTATTGAATTCATCACCAATGCCTGTTCCAAGTGCTGTGATGATCGTACCTATTTCTTCATTGTGCAGGATTCTGTCCAATCGCGCTTTTTCAACATTCAGGATTTTCCCCCTTAGCGGCAATATGGCTTGGAAATGGCGGTCCCGCCCTTGTTTTGCCGAGCCTCCCGCAGAGTTTCCTTCAACGATGTATAATTCGCTGATACTCGGATCCTTAGAAGAACAATCCGCCAATTTACCTGGTAGATTGGATACTTCCAAAGCACTTTTCCTCCGGGTCAATTCACGTGCTTTCTTCGCTGCCAAACGGGCTCTCGCTGCCATTTGCCCTTTATCTACTATTTTTCGGGCCACGGCAGGATTTTCGTATAAGAAGGCATCAAGTCGTTCCGAAAGAACGGAATCAGTAACCGTTCTTACCTCAGAGTTTCCGAGTTTGGTTTTCGTCTGACCCTCAAATTGCGGATCAGGATGCTTAATCGAAATGATTGCCGTTAAACCTTCCCGGACATCTTCACCTGAGAAATTGGAATCCGCTTCTTTTAATAGACCATTTTTCCGTGCATAATCATTGATGACACGGGTCAAAGCAGTCTTGAATCCTGATTCATGTGTACCGCCTTCATAGGTATGAATATTATTGGCAAAAGAAAAGACATTGCTGATATAGCTGTCATTATATTGCAGGGCCAATTCAACAGCGATTCCATCTTTTTCGCCTTCCATGAAAATCGGTTCCTCATGCAAAACCTCTTTTGAACGGTTCAAATGCTCGACATAGGATTTGATGCCGCCCTCATAGTGAAACTCCCTGATTTTTTCTTCGTCTTCACGTTTATCTTCAATGATCAGCTTCAAGCCTTTATTCAGGAATGCAAGCTCACGGATTCGTGTGGCTAATGTATCGAAATCATATTCCAAGGTATCAGTGAAGATTTCACCATCAGGAATGAAGTGTGTAGTCGTTCCGGTATGATCGGTTTCCCCGATGATTTTCAAATCTTCTTTAGGGACACCGCGGTTAAATTGCTGATAATGGATTTTACCTTCACGATGAACGTAAACTTCCAATACCGTGGATAAGGCATTAACCACTGATGCTCCCACACCATGCAGACCGCCGGAAACCTTATAACCTCCGCCGCCGAATTTACCGCCCGCATGAAGGACCGTCATGATTACTTCTACAGCTGGACGTCCCATTTTTTCATGGATTCCCACTGGAATTCCCCGACCATTATCGACTACGGTTATGCTATTGTCTTCTTCGATCGTCACTTTGATTTCCGTACAGAAACCAGCCAGTGCCTCATCAATACTATTATCGACAATTTCCCAAACAAGATGGTGAAGTCCTTTTGCAGAGGTAGTGCCGATATACATCCCCGGACGTTTACGAACTGCTTCTAAGCCTTCTAAAACCTGTATCTGATTCTCATCGTATGCCTGAGCTTGTACTTCTTTTTGTTCCATTGTCATACGTATCACCTACACTTTTCTTTTGGCATTTATCAATTTTCAGGAGTAATTATAACGTTTAGCTACAATTCAAAGAATATCTATATCATCGATTAAGAGCGATGGCTGCAGTGAACGCTTTTTCAAGGTGGACGACGCAAGCGGTGAATAATATACCTGTTTGTCCGTCACTACAATCGATTTAACCGAGTTTTTTGCTAAATGGGAAGTTACATCCGCCTTTTTCTCCAAAAATTCACTCATGATTGGAGAGGCCTGAAGCAGCTTCTTATCTAAGATGGCTATGACATCGTCCGTTTTCACAAGAATGTCTTCACCAATATGAAGATACATACATTCACCTCATCATTTAACCTTTTTTATACTTCCTTGACTAACATAAAAGGTGGACGCTTCTCGTAGGGTTTGATGATCGATTCCATCAACGGAGGGTGTCGTCACAAATGTTTGCACTTTTCCTTGTATCGTATTCAGTAAATGGGATTGGCGGAAATCGTCGAGTTCCGATAACACGTCATCCAATAATAAAATGGGATACTCGCCGATTTCTTCATGGATCAACTCAATTTCGGCAAGTTTCAAAGACAAGGCAGTCGTACGCTGTTGACCTTGTGAACCATATGTCTGGACATCACGGTCATTCACAAAAAAAACCAGGTCGTCACGATGAGGACCTACCAGTGTAACACCCCGTTCAATTTCCCTTGTTTTTATTTTATCAAATTTTTCTGTGTATACTTCTATCATTTTCGTCAAATCCATAGATTCTGATACATCAAGCGACGGTTTATATTGGATTTTCAATACTTCTAGATTTCTGGAGATCCCCGAATGAATAGGCTCTGCCCATTGCTGGAGCTTTAAAAGAAACTCGTACCTTCTTTCGACAATTTTCGCTGCATACTGAATAAATTGATCGGTCAGCACATCAAGCATCGTCGTATCCGTTTGTTTCCGGGTCTGCAGAAGCTTTAAGTAATGATTTCTTTGTTGAAGTATTTTATGATATTGGCTCATATCATGAAGGTATACGGGAGAAACCTGGCCAATTTCCATATCTATAAAACGGCGTCTGACTAGAGGACTTCCCTTTACAAGGTTAAGATCCTCAGGCGCAAACATGACCACATTCATATTTCCGACATATTGACTCAACTTTCTTTGTTCAATATGGTTGCACTTCGCCTTTTTCCCTTTTTTTGAAATGGTCAGCTCAAGTGGTATTGAGGTATTTCTCTTTCTAACTCTTCCTTCTATTTTAGCATATTCTTCATCCCAGCGAATAAGTTCTTTATCATTTGAGGTCCGATGGGATTTTGCCATTGCTAAAACGAAAATAGATTCCATGACATTTGTTTTTCCTTGAGCATTTTCGCCGAGGATTACATTGACTTTATTCTCAAAAGCCAGATTCAATTCGGTATAGTTGCGGTAATTTTTCAAACTTATATTTTCAATATACATATTCCGCTCTTCCCTTATGTTTTAGCTTGTAATTGTGTAGGTGCCAAATCCAGGAATCTCTATTTTATCACCTGATCTTAATTTTCTGCCTCTTCTCACGTCTAATTCCCCATTAATGTAAACCTCGTATTCACTTAAGAACCATTTCGCCATTCCGCCGCTTTGGATCAAATCGGCCAATTTCAGAAATTGTCCAAGCGTAATATATTCAGTATTGATTTTTATGGAGTCCATTTTGCCTCACTCATTTCTAAGTAGTCTTTAATATTTCATTTTACTAAATTAATCCCATTAAGACAAAGTATAGCTTTTTCAGTTCTGGTTTTTAGCGATTCAGAGTCTCGTACAGCATTGAAAAACCGCCCAATACCCTTTGGAAACCTATGTTTAAATATAAAAAAATTAAAGACCTGCTATACAAGCCTTTAATTTTTTTGAAATATTATTTTAGCTTAATAAGTCCTTACCGGGAGAATTAATTGCAGCATGGAATCGTCATGTAGCGGACGAATGACAAACGGACGCATTGCACCTGTGAAATTAATTTTTATATCGGAACCTTCCAATGCCTTTAGAGCATCCATTACAAATTTGGCACTGAAAGAGATCTTCAGGTCTTCACCTTCAATGGCTTCTGCCTGAACTTCCTCAATTACTTTACCAATTTCAGGAGTATTGGAAGAGACTTCGATTATACGGCCCTCCAGGGTTGTCAATTTAACGACATTATTTCTTCCTTCTCTCGCCAATAAAGAAGCCCTGTCGATCGCTTGAAGGAAATCCTTGGTGTGAACAGTCACATCGGTTTTGCTATCTGATGGAATCAAGCGTGATGTATCAGGATAATTCCCTTCAAGAAGTCTTGAGAAGAATAATAAATTTTCAGCTTTGAAAAGTACTTGGTTTTCGGTAATGACGATTTCAATGAGTTCGTTTGTATCATCAAGGATTTTACTTAACTCATTCAGACTTTTACCTGGGATGACGACGCTATAGGTACCGTTAATTTTATTTTCTATTTTGGCTGTTCTCATTGCAAGCCTATGACTATCTGTTGCAATACAGGTCAATTCGTCATCTTGAACCTTCAAGTTTACACCTGTTAAGATGGGGCGTGTTTCTGACGTGGACACTGCAAAGCCAGTTTGGCGGATAAGGGTCTTTAAAAGGTCCGTCGGAAGTTTGAAAATATTTTCTTCTGCAATGATCGGAAGATGCGGATATTCCTCAGGATCCAGTCCATTTAGATTAAATTCAGCTTTTCCCGAGCGAATAATCGTTTGAAAGTTATTCTCCACTTCAATTTCTACAGTATCCATCGGCAGCTTTTTGACAATTTCACTGAAAAAACGGGCATTCAGGACAATACCGCCGCTGCTTTTAACTTCAACAATCTCATCTCCGTCAACCTCAGCGGGAATGAATGATTGGATGGAAATATCTGAATCACTACCTGTTAGAGTGACCCCCTCACTAGTAACGCTTATCTTTATCCCTGTTAGGATCGGAATCGTCGTTCTTGATGTGACTGCTTTCATTACTTCTTGGACACTATGAACTAATCGATCTCTTTGGATTATAAATCTCATGTTTCATCCTCCAATTTTTTATTGCCGAATAGGCATATTTATTAATAATTTTTATTAAAAAAGATAGTAGTAATAGTAGTAGGGCTTGTTGATATGTGGATAAGTCCACTCAACCTAAGGAAAAACAGTCTATCCACATGTGGACAGACTGTGTGTAAGTAGTCGCCAGTTATTCACATTATCCAGAATCCATTATACCCTCAGCTGGTCCTGGATTTCTTTAACCTGACGTTGAAGCTGGGTGTCCGTTTGCATGAGTTTGGAGATTTTTTCATGCGCATGGATGACGGTCGTATGATCGCGGCCTCCAAATTCATCACCTATCTTGGGCAGGGATGAGTCCGTCAACTCCCTGGAAAGATACATGGCAATCTGCCTTGGAAAGGCCACGGATTTAGTCCGTTTTTTCGCCTTGAAATCCTCAAGTTTGACACTATAATGTTCACCGACCGTCTTCTGGATTTCCAAGATGGTGATTATTTTAGGTTTTGAGCTGGGAATGATGTCTTTTAATGCTTCAGCTGCCAAATCGGCATTTATATCTTTATTGATCAATGAAGAATAAGCGACGACACGAATAAGTGCACCCTCAAGCTCACGAATATTGGAATCGATTTGGTTGGCTATATAGAGCATGACTTCGTTCGGAATATCAAGACCTTCAGCTTTTGCCTTTTTACGCAATATGGCAATCCGCGTTTCCAGATCAGGTGGCGTGATATCCGTGATCAAGCCCCACTCAAACCTTGAACGGAGGCGATCCTCTAGTGTAGGTATCTCTTTTGGCGGGCGGTCACTCGAGATGACGATCTGTTTGCTTTCTTCATGCAGCGCATTGAATGTATGGAAAAACTCCTCTTGAGTTTGTTCTTTTCCCGCAAGAAATTGAATATCATCAATTAATAAAACATCCACGCTTCGGTATCTATCACGGAATTCCCCAGCTTTATTGTCCCGGATCGAGTTGATGAATTCATTCGTGAACTTTTCGGACGATAAATAAACGACCTTCGCATTAGGATTATGCTCTAGAACATAATGCCCGATTGCATGCATTAAATGAGTTTTTCCTAGGCCGACGCCCCCGTATATGAATAAGGGATTATAGGCTTTGGCCGGAGCTTCTGCGACAGCGAGAGACGCGGCATGGGCAAAACGATTGCCGGAGCCGATGACAAATGTATCGAATGTATTTTTAGCATTAAGCATATGCTGTGGAAATGCAGCATGCTCTTTATCCTGTTTTTTTATCTTTTTAGGCTGAACAGGAACGGCAAAATCATCATCTTCTTGATTGGGGGGAATGATGAATTTTGCTTCCAATTCCTCACCGGTAAGTTCAAACAAGACATCGGAAATAAGATGGGAATAGCGTTCTTCAAGCCAATCCCTGGCAAATTCATTGGGAGCGGTGACTGTTAATGTATCACCTTGCAGTAAATAAGCCTTGGTTGATTTAAGCCAAGTTTCAAAGCTTGGTTTACTGATTTTCTTTTCGATTTTTCCGAGCGCCTGGTTCCAGAGGCTATCGATGTTATCCAAACTTATCCCTCCTTTGCAAAAAAAATTTTAATCAGTTTATTTAAATGTATAGGCACAAATAAACTCATCGATTGCCGTCTTTATATTAATTTTGACAGCAAAGGTTCGGTGAGCTGTATTAAGGAATTTTTGTGTTGTTTAATGTAAAGTGCCCAAAACTATATCTTGCGCTGTACAACCTTTGTACAGACTACATCTGGTGAGCCAGTGTAGATTTGAATGTTTATTCATCAACAGGTATTTTAAGAAATATATAATAAAGAAGAAAAAAGGGTTTTCGACAATATCCACCATCTGTGGACAGATTAATATACACAGGTCGGATAAACTATCCACAAGTTATTCACAGTCTGTGGATAAGCCTTACCTGTTGATAAAGTTATTCAGAGTGAAAACACAAATATAATATCAGAAATTCAGGCGTCTTGCAATGGGTTAGAAAACTTTATCCACAACTTACCGAGCTTGTGGGAAAAACTTTTCCACAGGCCATTGTTATGTGCAAAAGTCTCTTTAATGGGATGTGGATAGAAAAAAACATGTCGAATTTTATCCACAGACCGGGATTATAGGCTCGAGTTAATTTGATTGAACCAGGTGTTCAAGCCGGAAGACCTGCATGGGGAAAGATCAAAAGGGATTCAGGCTCGTTCTTATAATTTGTCGAATGGTGTGTCGTAAGGGAGGATTACTTGTGAATCCCATATTCGTGCTCATGGATAAAATGATGGAAATTTCCCTTTCCCCAAAAATTTCTATATCAGTTCGGAGCAAAATCATTTACAATAGGCTAGGTAGTAAAAAAAGGCCTACTGGACATTGAGCATTAAAAAAGAAATTTTTTATGGATGAGGTTGACAAGTAGAAACCTCCATCTATATAATTGTAAAGACTGTCTTTAACTGTTATTCCTCAGGGAGGTGTCATATAATGAAAAGAACTTATCAACCGAATAACCGCAAACATAGTAAAGTTCACGGTTTCCGTGCACGTATGAGCACGAAAAACGGACGTAGAGTAATCGCTGCACGTCGCCGTAAGGGCAGAAAAGTATTATCTGCATAGACCACTGAAAAGTCTCAGTGGTCTTTTTTCGCAAAATAAGGGATTTACTGAGACTCAATTCATGTAATGAAGGTGTAAAAATGAAAAAAAAGTTAAGGATTAAGAAAGAGGATGAATTTCAGCTTGTGTTTAAAAAAGGTGAATCTTCTGCTAATCGGCAATTCGTTGTCTATGTCCTTGAAAAGCCGGGTCAGGATCATTTTAGGATCGGCCTTTCTGTCAGTAAAAAAATCGGGAACGCCGTTATAAGGAACCAAATCAAAAGATACATACGGCAAGCGTTTTTGGAATTGAAAGAAGATATAGAAGAGGGTAAGGATTATATTGTGATTGCTCGAAAACCAGCGGCGGAGATGGACTTTTTCCAGGTGAAAAGCAGCTTGATACATGTCCTGAAACGTTCTAAATCACTAAACTTTAAAATGAAAAAACAATAAAGTCCCCTTAATATCGAATAAGCACTCCTCGTTTCATATGGTTACTTGAGTATGATGACATAGAAAATTCCGATTGTAACTGTGGAAAAAGTGGATTACTTTTCCTTGAAATCTTCTAATAAACAGTTCACAATTGTTTCAAAAAAGATTGATTGCAGTTAGGAGGAAATTACGGTTGAAAAAACGAATATTACTCATTATTGGACTAGCCTCGATAATGATGCTTTTGGCAGGGTGTACGGAAATTAAAGAACCTATTACTGCGGATAGTGAAGGTTTTTGGAATTCATACATTGTCTATCCATTATCAGCCCTGATCATCTGGCTTTCTGAAGCATTCGGCGAGAATTATGGTTTGGGAATCATCGGCGTTACACTAATCATTCGCCTGGCATTGCTTCCATTAATGATCAAACAGGTGAAAAGCTCGAAAGCCATGCAGGCCATTCAGCCTGAAATGAAAGAACTTCAAGCGAAATACAGCTCAAAAGATGCTGCCACACAACAAAAACTACAGCAAGAAACAATGGCTCTATTTTCGAAATATAATGTGAATCCATTGGCGGGATGTTTGCCGATATTGGTGCAAATGCCGATTTTGATCGGATTTTACCATGCAATCAGCCGTACGGAAGAAATTGCTTTACATAGTTTTCTATGGTTTGATTTAGGTTCCCCGGATCCTGTTTATGTTTTACCGGTCGTTGCAGGTATCACGACTTTCATCCAGCAAAAGATGTCCATGGCTGGAATGAACTCCAATCCACAAATGGCGGCACAAATGACGATGATGCTTTACATCATGCCAATCATGATTGTTGTATTTGCTATTAATTTCCCCGCTGCTCTTTCTCTTTACTGGGTAGTTGGTAACATTTTTGGTATCGTTCAAACATATTTCATCAAAGGTCCGGATCTTAGAAAAGCAGCTGCGGAAAACGCGGGAGGGGCAAAGAAAAAGTGAAAAAAGTGACTGCTACAGGACAATCTGTCGAAGAAGCAGTAAATTTAGCTTTAGCTCAACTGAACAGCACTAAGGATCGCGTGGAGATTGAAGTAGAAGATGAAGGTAAAAAAGGATTTTTTGGTTTATTTGGTGCAAGGAAGGCAATTGTCCATGTGACATTGCCACCGGATCCCATTGAAGAGACACTTGGATTTTTGAAGAATGTCTGCGGGAAAATGGAAGTCAATGCACAAATAGATGTCACCCGAAAAGGTAAGAACGTAACATTCCACTTATCAGGTGATAAAATTGCATTATTGATTGGAAAAAGGGGTCAAACACTAAATTCACTTCAGTATTTAGCACAGCTGGTAGCAAATCGATATTCGAAGCAGTTTTTGAATATTACCGTAGATGCAGAAGATTATCGAAGCCGCCGCAATGACACCTTAATCCAATTGGCTGAACGAATGGCAAATAAAGCCACGAAAACAGGTAAAGCTGTTTCACTGGAGCCGATGCCATCCTATGAACGTAAGGTCATCCATAATGCTCTTCTGGATTATCCAAAAATAAAAACGACCTCAAGTGGGACGGAGCCATATCGTCACTTGGTCATTACTCCACTTAAATGAACCTTCTGCTTTTAGCAGGGGGTCTTTTTTTTAGGCCTTGAATGTCGAATATTTTTTTTGCGAATTTTCCATTCAACAATAAGTGACAAACTTTTTATATTTTCTTGATCCCTTAAAGGGGATGGAAGAAAACGAAGCGGGCGATATTTGTTATTCACATGTGGATAAGTTAAAATAGTTGTTACAGAATATGGATTAAGCGAATGTGGATAACTCTTGGAAGGAAGGAGTATCTACTTTTTTTCATGAATATACTGTGGTATTGTAGTAATTTAGGGATTCGACGATTTTATCATCAGAAAAAAATAGAACCATCAATATATAAGAGGTGAAAGCATGGAATTCGATACAATCACCGCTATCTCTACTCCCTTAGGGGAAGGGGCAATCGCCATCGTTAGAATCAGCGGTGATGAGGCCATAGAAATAGCCGATAGGATCTTTAAAGGACCAGGTGGAAAAGGATTGCTTGAAGTGAAATCACATACGATTCATTATGGCCACCTTATCCAGCCTAAAACAGGTGAAATCATAGAGGAAGTCATGGTTTCGGTCATGATGGGTCCAAAGACATTTACAAGGGAAGATGTAGTTGAAATAAATTGTCACGGTGGAATCGTTTCGGTCAATCGGGTACTGCAGCTTATTCTCTCACAAGGTGCTCGTTTAGCGGAACCAGGTGAATTTACGAAACGGGCTTTTTTGAATGGCAGGATCGATCTTTCCCAAGCTGAGGCCGTCATGGATTTAATCCGTGCCAAAACGGATAAAGCCATGAATGTTGCATTAGGACAAATGGAAGGCCGGCTTTCGAAATTAATCCAAAATCTGCGTCAAGAAATTTTACAGACACTCGCTCAAGTCGAGGTAAATATAGATTATCCGGAATATGATGATGTCGAAGAAATGACGCATCGTTTATTTTGGGAAAAAGGCAGTTATGTGAAAAATGAAATAGAGAAACTGCTTCACACGGCCCAACAGGGGAAAATTCTTCGGGATGGGCTTGCGACCGTTATCATAGGTCGTCCTAATGTCGGAAAATCTTCATTGCTTAACAGCTTAGTTCATGAAAACAAAGCAATCGTCACTGATATTCCAGGTACAACACGTGATGTTATTGAAGAGTATGTCAATGTTCGCGGTGTACCGCTTAAACTTGTCGATACAGCAGGAATTCGCGAAACGGAAGATATCGTTGAACGAATTGGAGTTGAACGGTCTCGTGCAGTATTGAAAGAAGCGGACTTAATATTGCTTGTATTGAACTATTCCGATGAGTTCACTACTGAAGATGAGAAACTATTCCAAGCTGTTGAGGGAATGGATGTTATCGTTATCATCAATAAAACAGACCTTCCACAAAAAATCGATATGGCAAAAGTTAAGGAAATGGCAACATCCCATAAAGTTGTTACGACTTCATTACTGGAAGATCGAGGGGTCGATGAATTGGAAGAAGCGATCGCTTCTTTATTTTTTGAAGGTTCATTAGAAACGGGAGACCTGACCTATGTGTCCAATGCAAGGCATATAGCTTTGCTGGGACAGGCATTACAGGCTATCGAAGATGCAATTGATGCTATTGAAATGGGTACGCCGGTTGATTTGGTTCAAATCGATTTCACGAAAGCATGGGAGTTACTTGGAGAAATCATTGGCGAAAGCGTTCAAGATAATTTGATCAACCAATTGTTCTCTCAATTTTGTTTAGGAAAATAAGCGTAAAAGGAGGAAAAGGATATGCAATACGAAGCAGGTAGCTATGATGTCATTGTTATTGGTGCCGGTCATGCTGGCAGTGAGGCAGGCCTTGCAGCTGCAAGAGTAGGAGCTAAAACGTTGATGATCACCATTAACTTGGATATGGTCGCCTTTATGCCATGCAATCCCTCCGTCGGTGGGCCGGCAAAAGGGATAGTCGTAAGGGAAATTGACGCTTTAGGCGGAGAAATGGGAAGAAATATCGACAAGACCCATATTCAAATGAGGATGCTCAATACGGCAAAAGGTCCGGCCGTTCGTGCGCTGCGGGCGCAGGCAGATAAATTTCTCTATCAGCAAGAAATGAAAAAGACGATAGAAGACCAAGAAAATTTGACATTGATTCAAGGAATGGTAGAGGAGTTAATTGTTGAAAACGACGTATGTACGGGTGTCATCACTAAAACAGGTGCGGTGTACCGTGCGAAAACTGTCGTAATCACGACAGGAACATATTTACGCGGTGAAATCATTTTAGGGGAACTGAAATATTCAAGCGGCCCTAATAATCAGCAGCCTTCCATCAGGCTTTCTGAACACTTGGAGCAGTTAGGATTTGATTTGGTCCGTTTTAAAACAGGAACGCCTCCGCGTGTGAATAGTTCTTCCATAGACTACAGCAAAACGGAAATTCAGCCTGGCGATGAAGTGCCCCGTGCCTTTTCTTATGAAACGACAAAGTTCATAACGGATCAATTGCCATGCTGGTTAACGTATACGAATGAGGGGACACATCAGCTCATTGATGAGAATCTACACCGTTCACCAATGTATTCCGGAATGATTAAAGGAACCGGACCGCGTTATTGTCCATCGATAGAAGATAAAGTCGTTCGTTTTAATGATAAACCACGGCATCAAATCTTCTTGGAACCTGAAGGTCGTAATACAAAGGAAGTTTATGTGCAAGGTTTATCAACCAGTCTGCCTGAAGATGTGCAAGTGAAAATCCTGCAAACAATTCCGGGACTTGAAAAAGCGGAAATGATGCGTGCTGGATATGCAATTGAATATGATGCCATCGTTCCTACGCAGCTATGGCCTACACTTGAAACGAAGAAAATCAAAAATCTTTATACTGCTGGCCAAATTAACGGGACATCCGGCTATGAGGAAGCAGCAGGACAAGGATTGATGGCCGGTATTAATGCAGGATTGAATGCAATGGGTAAGGAAGAACTGATTTTAAGCCGTTCGGATGCCTATATTGGTGTTCTCATTGATGACCTTGTAACGAAAGGCACGAATGAACCATACCGATTGCTGACTTCCCGTGCAGAATATCGTTTATTATTGCGTCATGATAATGCCGATCTACGCTTAACGGAAATTGGATTCAATATCGGAATGATCAAAGAAGAACGCTACAAACGTTTCCTTATGAAAAAAGAAGCGGTTGAAGTGGAAAAGGAACGATTGAAATCAAACTTCATCAAACCGACCAAAGAGGTGCAAGAAGTCATTACTGCAAGTGGCGGCAGTGAGTTAAAGGATGGAATCCGTGCCTCCGATTTATTGAAAAGGCCTGAAATGGATTATTCCCATATTCAGAAGTTGGCGCCAAGTGATGTCGAACTGAGTGAAGAAGTGACGGAACAGGTCGAAATCCAGATCAAGTATGAAGGATATATCGAAAAATCGTTGCAGCAAGTCGATCGCCTGAAAAAAATGGAGAACAAAAAGATTCCAGAGAATATCGATTATGATGCAATTTCTGGTCTTGCAACGGAAGCACGTCAAAAATTAAAGCAGGTCCACCCGCTATCAGTAGCTCAGGCTTCAAGAATTTCCGGTGTGAATCCCGCTGATGTTTCCATTCTGCTTGTTTATTTGGAACAAGGTAAGATTGCCAGAGTATCTCAGTAACGGAAATACCCGAAAAGGATTGAAAAAACATGAATATTGAACAGTTCCAACAAGCACTGCTGGAGAAAGGGATCGAGCTTTCTCCTCAACAGCTTGATCAGTTTGACACGTATTATCGATTATTGGTGGAATGGAACGAAAAGATGAACTTAACAGCCATCACAGATAAAGAAGAAGTTTATCTAAAGCATTTTTATGATTCAATCAGTGCAGCCTTCTATTTTGACTTTAACGAATCCTATCGAATTTGCGATGTTGGGGCTGGAGCTGGATTTCCGAGTATTCCATTGAAGATTTGTTTCCCTGATATCCACGTCTCGATTGTGGATTCCTTGAATAAGCGAATTTCTTTTTTGAATCACCTTGCGGATTCATTGCAATTAAAAGGAGTTTCTTTTTATCATGACCGTGCGGAAACCTTCGCCCAAAATCCGGAGCATCGCGAATCCTATGATATTGTGATGGCGAGGGCGGTAGCCAGGATGTCGGTTTTAAGTGAACTATGTTTGCCGCTTGTTAAACTGGATGGGACGTTCATTGCCATGAAGGCGGCTAGTGCACAAGATGAAATGGATACAGGGAAGAAGGCCATTTTTACATTAGGCGGAGAAATCGAAGAAATTCATCCTTTCACATTGCCAGAGGAAAATAGTGAAAGAAACATCATTACTGTAAAAAAAGTGAAGAAGACTCCTAAAAAATACCCAAGAAAACCAGGGACACCGAATAAGCAGCCTATTGAATAACCTCTGTACGATGAGTATGTTTTCATAGTAAGAGCAGAGGATTCAGGTATATATGGCTGGTGCTTGCCCTTATTTTCTTTTACTATAAATGTATGACCTTATTATTTTCACTTAATACTGCATTTGCCAACAAGAAGGCATTTTCGGTACAGGTTAAGACGTGTGCCCTTAGCTTGCTGATTCAGGGAAATAATTTTGGGAAAGCCGGCCGCTATTTATAAAAAATGGCCGTCGACCCTCATTATTGCCTAGATGGCGCCAGTCGACATGTTTTTTACAGTGAAGGGCCATATGTATAACCATGTCGGGAAATGTATGCAGGACTTGTCCTTTAAATAGAGAATATGTTATTTGGGAGTTTTAAAAGGTGGTGTAGGAAGATGAAGCATCCTTTTTCGCGGTTCTTTGGGTTTGGCGAAAAAGAAGAAGAGCAACTAGAGATGGAGACACCTAGCAATAATAATGAAGAAATAAGAAAAATTTCCATTTCTGACATTGTGCCTAATCGATTTCAACCAAGGACCGTTTTTAATGACGATAAAATTGCCGAATTGGCTCAAACGATCCATACACATGGGATCATTCAACCAATTGTAGTAAGGGCTTATGGTCAGGGAAAATATGAAATCATTGCAGGTGAGCGTCGTTTCCGGGCCATGCAAAAGCTTGGCTGGGAATTGGCACCTGCTATAATCAAAGATTTCACCGATACAGAAACGGCTTCCGTTGCGCTGATAGAAAACCTTCAGCGTGAAGAACTGACACCGATTGAAGAAGCTTTGGCTTACGGAAAACTATTGGAGCTGCATAGTTTAACCCAAGAAGCCCTGGCACAAAGACTGGGAATTGGTCAATCTACCGTGGCGAATAAGCTTCGGCTGCTTAAGCTGCCGCAGGAGGTTCAGGATGCACTTCTTCAAAAGCAAATTACGGAACGCCATGCCCGCTCGTTGATACCGTTAAAGAGTCCTGAAAAGCAGTTGAAACTGCTTTTGGAAATCATCGAAAAAGGGTTAAACGTCAAGCAGACCGAAGAGCAGGTCGTCAAGCTCTTAACGGGTACTGTACAGAAGCCTAAACCTAAGCGAAAAGCGTTTAGTAAAGACATGAGGATTGCCGTGAATACCATCCGCCAATCACTCAGTATGGTTACAGACAATGGAATAAATCTGGATGCAGAGGAAGAAGAATTCGAGGAGTATTATCAGTTCACGATTAAAATACCCAAGAAAAAAACTTGATTCCCCATCCTTAGCCCGCTTGGTAGTCTCCGATTACCAGGCTTTTTTTATGTTCTCTCCAAAACTGGCATTTTCCACTTTAAAACATTCAACTTTTCCTGGGTTTTTAATGCTTTTAGAAGTATTTCAAATTTTAAGGTGAATTTCAGAAAACGATTTCTTCCAGTAACATTCATGATAAAATAGAAGAAATAATTGGATTCACGGTAAAAATCAGTAGATATAGCGTCATGAAGATAGTTGAAAGCGGGTGAATTCGTGGGTAAGATTCTCGCCATTGCCAATCAAAAGGGCGGTGTTGGAAAAACGACAACTTCTGTCAGTTTAAGTGCTTGTCTTGCATACATTGGACAGAAAGTCTTAATGGTCGATATTGACCCGCAGGGAAATGCGACAAGCGGTGCAGGTATTGACAAAGCAGATGTGGAACAATGTATTTATGATGTGCTGGTTGATGATGTTGAGGCCAGTACCGTTATCATGGAAACAAAGGTAGAAAACCTATATGCTATACCTGCGACAATTCAACTTGCAGGTGCAGAAATTGAACTTGTTCCAACCATCTCAAGGGAAGTCCGATTAAAAAGGGCGTTAGAAGAGGTGCAAAGCCAGTATGATTACATTGTGATTGACTGCCCTCCATCATTGGGTTTGCTCACGCTTAATGCCTTAACGGCTGCCGATGCTGTTTTGATCCCGGTACAATGTGAATATTATGCATTGGAGGGTTTGAGTCAACTATTGAATACGGTCCGCCTCGTCCAAAAGCACTTGAACCATGATTTGAAAATCGAGGGTGTGCTATTGACGATGTTGGATGCAAGAACAAATTTAGGTCTCCAGGTCATAGAAGAAGTCAAAAAATACTTTCAGGATAAAGTCTACCAAACCATCATTCCCCGCAATGTCCGTTTGAGTGAAGCACCGAGCCATGGAGAACCGATAATTATATATGATCCAAAGTCACGAGGGGCGGAGGTCTATCTAGAATTGGCAAAGGAAGTGGTATCAAATGGCTAAAGGGCTTGGCAAAGGACTTAACGCACTTTTCAATAGTGGGGAGATCAGTAAAGATGAAATCGTGCGCGAAATCAAATTAAGGGAATTAAGGCCAAATCCTTATCAGCCCCGAAAGAGCTTTCGGCTAGAAGCTATAGAGGAATTAAAACAATCCATCATGGAGCATGGGATACTACAGCCGATTATTGCCCGGAAAAGTATTAAGGGATATGAAATCGTGGCTGGGGAAAGGCGTTATCGTGCTGCCAAGGAAGCTGGTTTAGAGACAGTTCCAGTCGTTGTGAGGGAATTGAGTGAACAGCAGATGATGGAACTGGCCATTTTGGAAAACCTGCAACGGGAAGATTTGAATCCGATCGAGGAGGCTGCCGCTTATCAAACGCTTCTTGAAAAATTGGAATTCACCCAGGAGCAGCTGGCCAACCGGCTGGGAAAAAGCCGACCCCATATTGCGAACCATGTTAGATTACTATCTTTGCCTGAAGGAATTAGGAGATATATCTCCGACGGGGAAATTTCCATGGGACATGGCCGGGCATTGCTAGGTTTAAAGAAAAAAGAAATGCTCAAGCCGGTAGCTGATAAAATCCTCAAGGAAGGTATGAATGTCAGACAGCTGGAGCAGTATATACATCAATTGAATGATACCGTTTCACGTGAAACCAAACCTAAGAAACAAGAGAAAAAAGATATCTTCATAAAGCAAAGGGAGACAAGTCTGCGTGAAAGACTAGGTACGAGCGTAACGATAAAACAAAGCAAGAAAAAAGGAAAAATAGAAATAGAGTTCTTTTCAAAAGAAGATTTAGAGAGAATTTTGAACTTGATCGATCAAGAGAATCTTTCCTCTTAGATCCCCTTATGAAAAGATCAAGAAGGCATATGCAGAAAATTAGGTGGATGAGATGGTATTAATAGGGGCTTTGGTGAACGGTGCCTGCATTTTAATCGGCTCGATTCTAGGAAGGTTTTTACAACATATACCTGAGAAGATCAAAGAAACGGTCATGAGCGGTATCGGTTTAGCCGTGATGGTTTTAGGTTTGCAGATGGGGTTTAAAAGCGATAATTTCCTTGTTGTCATTTTAAGCATTGTCGGCGGGGCGGTCCTCGGTGAATGGATGAATCTTGAGGGCAGGCTTAATTCTTTAGGGAATTGGATTGAACGCAGGATGAAGGCGAAGGAAGGAACCTCGATATCTCAGGGGTTTGTAACGGCTACCCTCATATTTGGAATTGGGGCGATGGCCATTATAGGTGCCCTGGATAGCGGTATCCGGAATGACCATGACGTTTTGATAACAAAGGCGATAATCGATGGATTCACAGCACTTGTCCTCGCCAGCACGTTAGGCATAGGGGTACTTTTTTCAGCATTTCCGATCATTCTTTATGAGGGATTCCTGGCGGTTTTTTCAAGGCAGATCAATACGATGATCCCATCTGCATTAATGGATTCCTTCATATTGGAAATGACGGCAACTGGTGGAGTCATGATTTTGGCGATTGGTTTGAATATTATCGGTGTCACCAAAATCAGGGTGGCGAATCTGCTTCCGGGCATAATGATCACTGCCATTCTGGTTACTTTCATGTATTATGTATAAAAAAGAAGGAAGGGGCTGGCCCCTTCCTTCTTTTTTATGAAAAAACCGATCAAAGGGTTTTTTCTTGCTTGAATGACCATGTGAAAGGAGTGATGGCAGGTTTTATTGGATAATGATTTTGTGCTTCATAAATCCCCTCGGCAATGGTTTTGGCCATTTTTAGTACAAGATTAAGACGCGTGTTCTGCAAGACCATGAATTCCATGAATCCACTTACATTCACGATGCCTGTAATATGGGCATTTCCGACGGAAGGAAGGTCTTTATTGACCCCGGCACCTGGCTTAACTGGTCCCTGGCCGATCTGAACGATACCGACGCTTTTCATTTTCCCCAAGCAAGCATCGATTCCGACTATAAAGGCATTGGCATGTAGCTTTTTAATTTCATTTAATTTTTCCTGTAAATTCATCGCATGTATAGGGTCATCCAGAGTACCATACACATGGAATGAAGAAGAACCGTTTTCAGCCTTTTCACTAAGCAGAGTGCCGACAAGTGGTCCGAGTGAATCGCCTGTGGAACGGTCTGTGCCTATGCAGACGATGACGATTGGTTGAAGCTTTCCTGTTGGGAGGAGGTTGATTAATTCCTGGGAAATTTGTTTGGATGCATCCGTATCTTCATGCAGGATGCGACTCAATCTATTTTTATTATTATTAAATAGACTAGAATTCAGATTCATCGGCTCAACTCCTTTACTTTATTTGGTATTACAGTATATGGATAAAAAGGGGAAAATATACGGTATTTAACATGATGGATGAGGGAATTTTTTGTAGAACATGCAAACTGGTGAAGGGGATATGAAACGACGCTATCTTCTACCAATTGCTTTCATCTATACTTTCTAGTAAATGATCACTTGAATATTTGGGTAAAAACTTCTAATTCTATTAACTATATACCCATAATTTTTTTGTACAGAAACCATTATTTATTGATAAAATGGAGAAAATCTCTCTATTACATGGTTACCTCCATGCATGGAGGGTAGAGGAATACGTTCGAAGATATAATAGTTTTGCTGTAATTTGCATTAGGCAGGAGGAAAATATGGATCGCATTTATGATAACGTTACAAAAGAGATATTGGATGAAAAGATATGGCTGCTGATGGGCGAGGGTATTATTAAAATCTTCCTTGTTCTGCTGTTATCGCGTATTATTATTAGAATAGGAAAGACTATTCTGAATAAATTTTTCAAAGCACGTTTAAGGAGTCCCATTCGGGTATCGGAGCGCAGGGAAGCGACACTCATTAAATTGCTCGAAAATATCATTACCTATGTCATCAATTTCATTGCCTTGATAATGATTCTGGAGATTTTTGGAATTGAAGTAAGGCCATTACTCGCTGGTGCCGGTGTTCTCGGTTTGGCAGTTGGTTTTGGTGCTCAAAGTTTGGTCAAGGATATAATTACCGGATTTTTCGTTATTTTTGAAGATCATTTCTCGGTTGGGGATTATATTAAAATCAATACTTTTGAAGGGGAAGTCATTGAGATAGGGCTTCGTACGACGAAAATTAAAAGCGGTGCAGGTGAATTGCACTTCATACCTAACGGCAGCATCATCCAGGTCACGAATTATTCCATTTTAAATAGTATGGCTGTTGTTGATGTGACCATACCTAACGATGGATCGGTCGAGCGTGCTGAGAAGGTGTTGATTGATCTTTTAAACAGTATGGAAGGCAAATACGATGCATTGATCAAAGCACCTGAATTTTTAGGAATTGAAAAAATCAGTCCTGAAGAAATCGTCTTTCGGATCAAAGCGGAAACAAAGCCGATGCATCACATTGAAATCAGTAGGATATTAAGAATTGAAATAAGTGCTGCGCTTGATTCAAGTGGGATTAAATCTACGTACAATGGCAGCGAGTCATAGGAATTAGGAGGGCTCATGGTTATGGAAGAAAAGGAATTTGCACTTAAGGATATTGTGGAAATGAAGAAACCACATCCGTGTGGAGTGAATAAGTGGAGAATTATACGGCTCGGTATGGATATCCGGATAAAATGTGAAGGGTGCGGCCATAGCGTGATGCTGCCTCGACGTGAATTCGCGAAGAAAATGAAAAAAGTTCTGCAAAAGCATGAGGAGTGATCATGCTTTTTTTTGGGGAATGAAAGTGGTCCGGCGTTTCTCATGATTTACTTGTCTTTTTAGGAAGCGAAATCTATAATTGGGAAAGGTTTAGGTAATTGGAGGGTCTTTATAGAAGAAGATCAGTTCTTTTCCCATATGTACGAATCATCTTGAAGGAGTGAAATATAAATGGCTTTAACAGCTGGTATAGTCGGTTTGCCTAACGTAGGTAAATCCACTTTATTTAATGCAATAACTCAGGCAGGTGCGGAATCTGCCAACTACCCTTTTTGTACGATCGACCCGAATGTAGGGATTGTGGAAGTGCCAGATCACCGTCTGCAAAAATTGACTGAATTGGTAAAACCGAAAAAGACGGTTCCGACAGCATTTGAATTCACGGATATCGCCGGGATTGTAAAAGGAGCAAGTAAAGGAGAAGGATTGGGTAATAAATTCCTTTCCCATATCCGTCAAGTGGATGCAATTTGTCAAGTCGTCCGTTGCTTTGCGGATGATAACATTACCCATGTTTCCGGAAAAGTGAATCCAATTGATGATATCGAGGTCATCAATCTTGAATTGATCCTTGCCGATTTGGAATCTGTTGTCAAACGCATCGACCGTGTCGGAAAAATGGCCAAGCAAAAAGATAAAGCCGCTGTGGCAGAACATGAAATCCTTGTGGCTTTAAAAGAAGCATTGGAAGATGAAAAGCCTGCACGTTCCGTCGAGTTTACCGAAGAACAGCAAAAAATCGTGAAGGGCATGCATTTACTTACAGCTAAGCCGACGCTTTATGTGGCGAACGTGAGCGAAGATGAAGTGGCGAATGCTGACGATAATGAATATGTACAGCAAGTTCGTGAATATGCCGCTAAGGAAAATGCCGAAGTAATCGTGATTTGTGCCAAAATCGAGGAAGAAATTGCTGAGCTTGAAGGTGAAGAAAAGGAAATGTTCCTATCTGAACTTGGCATCGAGGAGTCAGGTCTAGATCAGTTGATCCGTGCTTCTTATAATCTGCTTGGATTGGCAACATACTTTACAGCTGGTGTACAGGAAGTGCGGGCTTGGACATTCCGCAAAGGAATGAAAGCCCCTCAATGTGCCGGCGTCATACACACGGACTTCGAACGCGGTTTCATCCGTGCCGAAACGGTTTCCTATACCGATTTACTTGAAGCGGGGAGTCATGGGGCCGCAAAAGAAGCGGGTAAGGTTCGTTTGGAAGGAAAAGAATACATCGTTAACGATGGCGATGTTATCCATTTCCGTTTTAACGTATAAGAATCAAAGACCCTACCATTCCATATGTAGGGTCTTTTTTTAGACTTAAATCATTAGATTACAATTAATTGTAATAAGTCGAACCGTTCGTTGCAAAGCCTATTTAACTATGCTATAATTTTATCTTGTGAGTAATTATAAATAATTGCTCCTTGCCCAATTGGGCCGCTTAGACCAAAAGGAGGTGACAGTGATGAGAAAATACGAAATTATGTATATCATCCGTCCAAACATTGAGGAAGAAGCTAAAAAAGCTTTAGTTGAACGTTTCAACACAATCCTTTCTGATAATGGTGCGGAAGTAGAAGCAAAAGAATGGGGTAAACGCCGTCTTGCATATGAAATCAATGATTTCCGCGATGGTTACTACATGCTTCTTAAAGTTAACGCTGAAAGTGCTGCGATTCAAGAATTCGATCGTCTAGCTAAAATCAGTGAAGACATTATTCGCCACATGGCTACTAGAGAAGAAGTATAATTCGATATTTAATATAAATTCTAATCTTGTTTCACATGAAACAAGCTTGAAACCTAGGGGTTGATTCTGATGATGAATCGCGTAGTTTTGGTAGGACGCTTAACTAAAGATCCTGAATTACGATATACACCTAATGGAGTTCCCGTAGCTACCTTTACTTTAGCTGTGAACCGTAGTTTTACGAATCAGCAAGGTGAACGTGAAGCGGATTTCATTAACTGTGTAGTTTGGCGTAAACCGGCAGAAAATGTAGCTAACTTCTTGAAAAAGGGCAGTTTAGCTGGCGTGGATGGACGTGTCCAAACACGTAATTATGAAGGACAAGACGGCAAACGCGTATATGTGACGGAGATTCTGGCTGAGAGTGTTCAATTCCTTGAACCACGAAGCAGTTCAGCGGGTGAAAGAAATGAAGGCGGTTCTTACGGTGGAGGTCAAAGAAGTTATGGTAATAACGGAAATGACAACAATTCGTATGGACAAAATCCTAATCAGAATCAACGGAGCAATAACAACTACACTCGTGTAGATGATGATCCATTTGCAAATGACGGTAAGACAATCGACATTTCAGATGACGATCTTCCGTTTTAAACAGCCGTTTAAAATGAAAAATCAAAAATGCAGGGAGGGAAATTTATTATGGCAATGGGTGGACGTAAAGGACGCGGTAAGCGTAAAAAGGTTTGTTATTTCACATCTAACGGAATCACTAAAATTGATTACAAAGATACAGATCTTCTTAAAAAATTCGTCTCAGAACGCGGTAAAATTTTACCACGTCGTGTAACTGGCACAAGCGCTAAATATCAACGTAAATTAACGATTGCTATTAAACGCTCACGTACTATGGCATTACTACCATATGTATCTGGTGAATAATAAATTGGCACATTGAGGAGCAATCCTTAATGTGCCTTTTTTAATAAGTTGTCACTTATGCCTGAAAACCGCTGAATGGTTTTTTTTTTATTTCAGAAGGGGTGTTTTCCTCAGAAAAAATAATCATATCCCAAAAAAGACTGTGATGTTTGAAATATCTTGGCCGTAACGGATACAATATAAAGATGGAGATAAGACATCAATCATAACAGGGGGTGAAATAAAGATGAATAGCGGGAGACGAATTGCCGAGGGCGGAGCACTTCTGGCACTATATTGCATTTTATTGTTCATCACCATTCAAATCCCACTATTGGGTATATTCACTACTTTCTTTTTACCCATTCCATTCATTCTGGTCACAATCAAACAAAAGTTATCGTGGAGCCTTGGTTACTTAATTGTAGCCTCGTTATTGTCGATCCTAATCGGGACGGTATTGTCCGTTCCGCTGACATTGCTCATGGGGGCAACGGGAATTGCGATCGGCTTTTTTTTGAAAAAGGACAAACCGATGGCACCTATGTTCATAAGCGCAGTACTTGTCTTCCTGGGTGGCATTTTATTAATATATGCAGCTTCAGTGTTGATAACGGATGTTAATTACATAGAGGAATCGATGAACATGGTCGAGGAGTCCCTTGAATATACAATCGGCATCATGGATTCTGTTGGACAGGCACCGACGGAACAAGTCAAAAAGCGGATGTATGAATCGATCGACATGATCAACACGCTGATGCCAAGTTTGTTCGTCTTGATGTCCGTCATCATGGTTTTATTAATTTTCTTTGCAGCGCATCCCATTGTGAAGAGGTTCAGTGATAAGGCGTTAAAATGGCCTCATTTTCGAGATCTGCGACTCCCGAAAAGTCTTTTATGGTATTATTTAATTACGATGCTTCTTGCTCTTTTTGTGAATACGGACAAGAACAGTTTTGTATATATGGCCATAACGAACCTATTTTTCATACTGCAGTTCTTCATATTATTACAAGGATATTCCCTGATATTCTATATCGCCCATGTTAAGTCATGGGTTAAGGCGATACCTGTTTTAATTGTGGTTTTTTCTTTGCTTCTGCCGATTCCGATTATAACGACGGCCGTCCGATTTTTAGGTATAATAGATTTAGGCTTTCCTTTTAGGGAGACAATCAAGAAAAAGGAATAGAAGACTTTTTTGTAAAACAGATGCTTTTAGGAGCTGAAACTATGCCATCTTATTTGAAAGAATACTCGATTAAGTCCCCATTGTATGGGGTGCTGGCCGCAGTCGTTTTACTTTTGGGCGTACTGGCTTATTATAATTGGGTTATTGCACTTGTTGGACTATTGATTCTTGCTGGTTTATTTTATTTAACATTAAGAATGGTAGAAAAAAAGCAACGGAAGACAGAAGAGTATATAACGACTTTATCCTACCGTTTAAAGAAGGTGGGCGAGGAAGCGTTATTGGAAATGCCGATTGGGATCATGCTCTTTAATGAGGATTATTACATTGAATGGACCAATCCATTCCTGGCTTCTTGTTTTAGTGAAGACTCCTTGGCAGGAAGATCGCTATACGATGTTGCGGACTCGATAGTACCGTTAATCAAGCAAGAGATCGAGACAGAGACACTTACGCTCCACGATCGGAAATTCAAGGTGGTCCATAAGCGCGAAGAAAGGCTTCTTTACTTTTTTGATGTGACGGAGCAAGTGGAAATTGAGAAATTATATGAAGATGAGAGAACGGCAATTGCGATCATTCTTCTTGATAATTATGATGATTTGACACAGGGTATGGATGATCAGCGTAAAAGCAGCATTAATAGCTTGGTTACCTCACTTCTCGATAAGTGGGCAAGGGATAATGGCGTTTTCTTTAAACGGGTTTCCTCGGAACGATTCATCGCTGTCTTTAATGAGCATATCCTTCAGCAGCTTGAAAAGGGGAAATTCTCGATTTTGGATGAAATCAGGGAAACGACGGCCAAGCAAAATGTACCACTGACCTTGAGCATCGGGGTCGGCTCGGCCGTGTCATCCTTGCCGGAACTAGGTACGCTTGCCCAGTCCAGCTTGGATCTCGCTTTAGGGCGGGGCGGTGACCAGGTAGCCATAAAGCAAGCGAATGGAAAAGTGAAATTCTATGGCGGCAAAACCAATCCGATGGAAAAACGCACGAGGGTCCGTGCCCGTGTGATATCCCATGCATTGAAGGATATAGTCCTTGATAGCGATAAAGTCATTGTCATGGGGCATAAAAACCCGGATATGGACGCAATCGGTTCAGCGATCGGCATCTTGAAAGTTGCCCAAATGAATGAACGTGAAGGTTATATTGTCATAAACACCCAGCAGCTCGACAGCAGTGTCATTCGTTTAATGGAAGAGATCAAAAATAAAGAAGAGCTGTATGCCCGTTTCATAACACCTGATGATGCATTAGAAATGATTACGGATGAGACCTTGCTGGTTGTGGTCGATACCCATAAACCTTCCATGGTGATTGAAGAGCGGTTATTGAATAGAATCGATAAGGTTGTGGTCATCGACCATCATCGGCGGGGTGAGGAGTTCATCAAGAACTCATTGCTCGTCTATATGGAGCCATATGCATCTTCAACGGCAGAGCTTGTGACCGAACTGCTTGAATATCAGCCGAAACGCTCAAAAATTGATATGCTGGAGTCGACGGCGCTTCTTGCAGGTATCATCGTCGATACGAAAAGCTTCACCTTAAGAACAGGATCACGCACTTTCGATGCAGCCTCATATCTAAGGGCACATGGAGCTGATACGGTACTGGTCCAGAAATTCTTAAAAGAAGACGTGGACACCTATATCAAACGATCGAAGCTCATTGAAGAAGTCATCTTTTACAAAAAGGGAATTGCCATTGCCGCGGCAAAAACCGATCAGGTTCATAATCAGGTGCTCATTGCTCAGGCTGCGGACACCCTATTGACCATGGATGGCGTTGTAGCTTCCTTTGTAATGGCTAAGCGGTCTGATGATACGGTGGGTATTAGTGCGCGTTCTCTTGGTGATATCAATGTACAGGTGATCATGGAAATGTTGAATGGAGGCGGACATCTAACGAATGCCGCCACTCAACAGGTATGCTCCATTGATGAAGCCGAAAGTCGATTGAAAGCAGCTATTGATGAATATTTAGAAGGGGGACATAAAGAATGAAAGTGATATTTCTTAAAGACGTTAAAGGTAAAGGAAAAAAAGGGGAAGTTAAAAATGTTGCGGATGGTTATGCACATAATTTCCTGCTTAAACAAGGATTGGCCGTTGAAGCAAATAATTCAAACGTGAAAACCTTGGAAGCACAGAAAAATAAAGAAGAATCACTTGCAGCAGAAGAGCTGCAGCAGGCTGAAGAATTGAAAGTTCAACTGGAGAAATTAACGGTTGAACTATCTGCCAAAGCCGGTGAGGGCGGGCGTTTATTCGGTTCCATCACGACTAAACAAATTGCATCTGAGCTTCAGAAAAAACACGGTATCAAGGTTGATAAACGTAAAATGGAGCTTGCTGAAGGCATCCGCACTTTAGGGCATACAAAGCTTCCAGTGAAGCTTCATCCTGAAGTCACTGCGACACTGACTGTGCATGTGAAAGAAATTAACTAATTTTAGCTGTTTCATATCTGTGAAAAATTGATAAAATAGAGATAGACGAAAAATGTGATTGGGCACGTTGTCCTTTCACTTTTTTCTTTTTTACTAGAAACATATAAAAGGTATCCTCTTAGAATGGGAGGTTTTAAGATATGATAGAACAATTTCAGGATAGGATTCCACCTCAAAATATAGAAGCCGAACAGGCTGTGCTAGGAGCCATTTTTCTAGAGCCCTCTTCATTGACCGTAACATCGGAAGTTTTGATTCCGGAGGATTTTTATAGAAGCTCTCACCAAAAGATCTTTAATGTGATGCTTAAATTGAATGACGAAGGAAAAGCTGTCGATTTGATTACGGTGACAGAGGAATTGGCTGCGACAAAAAACCTTGAAGAAGTTGGCGGGGTTTCTTATTTAAGTGAATTGGCCGGATCGGTGCCTACCGCGGCCAATATTGAATATTATGCCCGCATCGTCGAGGAGAAGTCATTGCTGCGCCGTTTGATAAGGACTGCGACGAACATCGCTCAGGAAGGCTACAGTCGCGAGGACGAGGTCGAGGAGCTGCTCGGTGAAGCAGAAAAAACGATCATGGAAGTGGCCCAGCGTAAGAATTCCGGGTCTTTTCAAAATATTAAGGATGTATTGGTTGCGACTTACGATAACATAGAAATTTTGACTACCCGTAAAGGGGATGTCACGGGAATACCGACAGGGTTTGCTGAACTGGATCGAATGACAGCGGGGTTCCAACGTAATGACCTCATCATAGTTGGTGCCCGCCCTTCGGTTGGTAAAACCGCTTTTGCATTGAACATCGCTCAAAACGTTGCCACCAAAACGGAGGAGAATGTAGCGATTTTCAGTCTTGAAATGGGTGCAGAGCAGCTCGTTATGCGTATGCTCTGTGCTGAAGGGAATATCAACGCCCAGAATTTACGGACAGGTTCCTTAACTGATGAGGATTGGCGTAAACTGACGATGGCGATGGGAAGCTTGTCGAATGCCGGCATTTATATCGATGATACGCCAGGTGTCAGGATTGGTGAAATCCGTTCAAAATGCCGTCGTTTGAAGCAAGAACATGGCCTTGGCATGATATTGATCGATTACCTGCAGTTAATTCAAGGCGATGGCCGTTCAGGCGACAACCGTCAGCAAGAGGTATCCGAGATTTCACGTTCACTTAAAGCGCTGGCTCGTGAACTTAAAGTGCCCGTCATCGCCCTTTCCCAGCTATCGCGTGGAGTGGAGCAGCGTCAGGATAAGCGCCCGATGATGTCTGATATCCGGGAATCCGGGAGTATCGAGCAAGATGCTGATATCGTCGCATTCTTATACCGTGATGATTATTATGATAAAGAATCCGAGAATAAAAATATCATTGAAATCATTATAGCGAAACAGCGTAATGGTCCCGTGGGCACGGTTTCGCTTGCATTCGTAAAAGAATATAATAAATTCGTTAATCTCGAACGCCGCTTCGATGATGATTCGATGTCTCCCGGCGCATAGGGGACTGCCTGCCATTCATGCAATGGCGGGCTTTCTCTGTTTCGGGAAAAAGAAAGGTACTAATGATAATAGAAAAAGAAATCAGAGGGTACAATAATCTTTGACAATCCTAAAAAAACCGGAAAGAAATTTCTCATATTTACGAACAAAGAATTTTTTAAAAAGTGTATTGTTCGGATTTTGTATTGACTTCCAGTTTGGATTATTGATAAAATAGGTTTGTTTGATAAGAACCGGTTAATGATCGGTATTACGTGAACCTTTGGAGGTGCTTTATTCAGATGTCATCAGTTGTAGTAGTCGGTACACAATGGGGAGACGAAGGTAAAGGTAAAATAACAGATTTTCTATCCCAGAATGCGGAAGCCATCGCTCGTTATCAAGGTGGGAATAATGCAGGGCATACAATTAAATTTAACGGCGTTACCTATAAACTGCATTTAATTCCGTCAGGGATTTTTTATAGTGATAAGATTTGTGTCATTGGAAACGGTATGGTAGTTGATCCAAAAGCTCTTGTAGAGGAGCTTGCTTATTTACATAGCCATGGGGTGAGTACGGATAATCTTCGTATCTCGAACCGTGCACATGTCATTCTTCCTTACCATATCAAATTGGATGAAGTCGAAGAAGACCGTAAAGGCGCCAACAAAATTGGAACGACTAAAAAGGGAATCGGCCCTGCATATATGGACAAAGCTGCTCGTAATGGAATCCGCATGGCAGACCTTTTGGACCGTGAAATTTTCGAGGAAAAATTGTCTCAAAATCTTGTCGAAAAAAACCGTATGTTCGAACGCTTCTATGAAACGGAAGGTTTCAAAATCGAAGATATCTTGGAAGAATACTATGAGTACGGACAACAAGTGCAGAAATATGTTTGTGATACATCCGTTGTATTGAATGACGCACTTGATGAAGGAAAACGGGTATTATTCGAAGGGGCACAAGGTGTCATGCTTGATATCGATCAAGGAACATACCCATTCGTCACTTCTTCCAACCCGGTTGCAGGTGGAGTGACAATCGGTTCGGGTGTAGGTCCTACGAAGATCAATCATGTGGTTGGAGTATGTAAAGCATACACAAGCCGTGTGGGCGATGGTCCTTTCCCTACAGAATTACATGATGAAGTCGGTAACCAAATCCGGGAAATTGGCCGTGAATATGGTACAACTACAGGCAGACCGCGCCGTGTAGGCTGGTTTGACGCTGTTGTCGTTCGCCATGCTCGCCGTGTCAGCGGGATTACCGATTTATCATTGAACTCGATTGACGTATTATCAGGTCTTGATACGGTCAAAATTTGTGTGGCCTATGAGTACAAAGGCGAAATCATTCATGAGGTACCAGCGACTTTGAAAGCGATTGGCGAATGTAAACCAGTCTATGAAGAGCTGCCAGGCTGGTCAGAAGATATCACAGGCTGCAAATCATTGGATGAGCTTCCAGAGAACGCTCGCCACTATGTAGAGCGCGTATCTCAATTGGTAGGCATTCCTTTGACCACTTTCTCTGTCGGTCCTGACCGTAACCAAACAAATGTCGTGAGAAGCCCTTGGCGTCTAGCGTAATTCATGAAAAAGGAGCTGGCTTTTTTTGCCGGCTCTTCTTTCATTTTTATGACCGATGCATTATATGTCACGTTCGGGAGGTCCGGGATACCGAATGAATGTGGATAAAACTGTAGGGAAAATAAAAAAGATAGAAAAAAATAATTTTATTTCAAAAAACTATTGCCTAAACTATAAGAACCATGATATTATCAAAAGCGTCGTCACAATAGAACAAGCCATTAACAAGCTGCAGATGGTAAGTTAACATCCAGCAAAGAAACATTTCATTAGAACGAGCCATTAGCTCAGTTGGTAGAGCATCTGACTTTTAATCAGAGGGTCGAAGGTTCGAATCCTTCATGGCTCACCATTTTTTCCGGCCCATTGGTCAAGCGGTTAAGACACCGCCCTTTCACGGCGGTAACACGGGTTCGAATCCCGTATGGGTCACTTCTTTATATAGATGCTTTACTGGTCCCGTGGTGTAGCGGTTAACATGCCTGCCTGTCACGCAGGAGATCGCGGGTTCGATTCCCGTCGGGACCGCCATTTTATTTTTTATTCTAAAATAGAATATTTGGCTCAGTAGCTCAGTCGGTAGAGCAAAGGACTGAAAATCCTTGTGTCGGCGGTTCGATTCCGTCCTGAGCCATCCTTGTATAAACGCCTTTCCTTTAGGGCGTTTTTTTGTTATGCGTCCAGAGGATTATGAATGAAATCCTGTTAATAGATTGTTATCGATTTGTAACATACCATTTTCGGCCAATTCGGAATATAACTCGCTTTTACCCTTGCTGGGCTTAGGCCCACTCCTTTTTCCGCAGTTTATTGAACTGTCCCCATTACCATATCTATTGGTACAAGTTGTCACCATTTATACAGTTCTATTACATTATGAAGTCTATTTCTTGTTTTTTTTCTTAATATGGTAGAGTTATGAGTGATAAAAATCATTAGAAATCAGTCATAAGCATCTGGTTATTTAAATTGGACTAATAAATCTCAAATAAATTTGATTAGTTTCTTAATTGGTGACTGAGCCGTTAAGGAGGACAATATATGTTTAGCTCAAAAGGCAAGGGGGTCATCCTGTTGATGGTTTCCGTCATTTTGGTGCTTGCGGGCAATCGGGTAACTGCTGCTGGTATATCGGAAACTACAACCATACAGCATGTTTATCTTAACGATGAGTTCGTCGGCAGTGTGACGGATGGAACGGAAATCGAAAAAATCGTAGCCGATAAGGTAGAAGAAGCACAGGAAGAATATCCTGACTATACATTCGATAAGGATACACAGCTGAAGTTCGTACCTGAAGAGGTATTCGATGAAGATGTTAAAGAGGATCAGGCTGTTAAGGTAATTCAAGATCAGTTGAATGTGAAGGCCGAGGCGTATGAAATCGACATAGATAATCAGGCAGTCGCTTATGTTGCTTCAAAGGAAGATGCAGAGGACGTTCTGGAGAAAATCACTTTATTATATGTAAATGAAGAGGAATACGCTGAATACGAATCAGGTAAAAAAGATGCCGATTCGTTAAAAGAGCCAGGAAGCAGAATTCTGGACATCGAATTTTCACTTCCCGTTACGTTTAAAGAGAAAATGGTATATCCAGACGAAATCAAGAGTGTCGATAAAACCCTTTCCATGATAGAAGAAGGAAAGGAAGAGACGACAATCTATGAGGCTAAGGAAGATGAAGATCTTGAAGCCATTGCCACTAACCATGATATGGACCTGGATCAACTGCTGGAGCTGAATCCGGGACAGGATGAGGACAAAGGTGTTAAAGAGGGCGAGCGTCTCTATGTGACCCAGCGTACCCCCTATGTGAACGTAATGGTAGAAAGAGAAGTATTAAAGGAAGAGAGGATTCCTTTTGAAAAGAAAGTGGAGGAGGATGACGAACTTCCAAAGGGCGAACTCATTACTGAACAAATGGGGAATGAGGGGATTCTTGCGTTCACCTATAATGTATCTGAAACAAATGGAAAGAAAATCAGTGAAACAATCGTAAAAAAAGAAGTCACGGAAAAAGCTAAAACGGAAATCACCAGAAAAGGCACCAAGGTCATACCTTCACAGGGCAGCGGTACATATTCATGGCCTGCAGATGGGGGCTATATTTCCAGTAAACAGGGCCAGCGCTGGGGGAAACTTCATAAAGGTATCGATATTGCACGGCCAGCCACCAGGACCATAACGGCAGCAGATCATGGGATAATCGAAATTGCCGGGAACTCCGGAGGATATGGAAATAAGATAACGATCAATCATAATAATGGGTATAAGACAGTGTATGCCCATTTGGATTCAATAGATGTTAAAGCGGGACAAAAGATTGAAAAAGGCATGAAAATTGGCATGATGGGTTCAACAGGTCACTCGACCGGTGTCCACCTCCATTTTGAGATATATAAAAACGGGTCTCTCGTCAATCCGCTAAACTATATAAGTCAGTAATCGATGGAAGTCTTCGAAAATTATTCGAAGACTTCTTCTGCTTCATTAATAGATGAGAATAATAGGAAAAAGGTGATTTAATGCCTATAAAATGATAAAGTAGAATAGAGACAATTTGCTTTCATTCCGGTGTTCAGCGCCTTTTATTGGGTATATATATGTAACTTTGCTGAAACTAGGTTGCGAAGTTTTGTGCAAGCAGAAGGAAAAGTGAATAAGGTCCCGGATAAGGACACGGTTTTTAATAGATTCAGTTCAGTTATTAAAAAGGAGATAAGTTCATGGATAAAAAGATTCTGGTAGTGGATGACGAAAAGCCAATTGCTGATATATTACAATTCAATCTAAAAAAGGAGGGCTACGAAGTTTTTTGTGCTTATGATGGCAATGAAGCCCTCAAAATGGTGGAAGAACGGCAACCTGATTTGATTTTACTTGATATCATGCTGCCGCAGCGCGATGGGATGGAAGTATGCAGGGAAGTAAGGAAGAAGTATGAAACTCCGATCATCATGTTAACGGCAAAAGATTCGGAGATAGATAAGGTGTTAGGATTGGAGCTTGGTGCAGACGACTATGTGACAAAGCCATTTAGTACCCGGGAAATAATTGCCCGCGTTAAGGCCAACCTTAGACGTCAGCAGGCTGTTCCGGTTCCCGATCAAGAAAATGAACCGAAGGAAATTACGATAGGCACGCTCACGATCCATCCGGATGCCTATGTGGTATCCAAGCGGGGGGATACGATTGAATTGACGCATCGCGAATTTGAGTTGCTTCATTACTTAGCGAAGCACATCGGTCAGGTCATGACAAGGGAGCACTTATTACAAACCGTGTGGGGCTATGATTATTTTGGTGATGTGCGGACGGTCGATGTAACGGTCAGACGTCTTCGTGAGAAGATTGAAGACAATCCAAGCCATCCTGGCTGGATTGTAACTAGAAGAGGGGTCGGTTATTACCTGCGTAACCCTGAACAGGAGTAGTTTCTATGAAAAAGGTTGGTTTTTTTCGCTCAATTCATTTTAAATTTGTTCTGATTTATGTATTGCTCATTTTTGTGGCGATGCAAATAATCGGGGTATATTTTGTTGGGGAATTGGAAGAAAATCTTGTCGGGAACTTTACGAAATCAATAAAAGGTCACGTTAACCTGCTGACCTACAGTATTGGTGAAGAAATGGAAAAAGAGCGGGGAGAGGAAGATCCGACCCTCGAAGAAGCGATAGATGCGATATTGAAAGACCGGGATAATTCATCGAATGATATTTCGGAAGTACGTGTCATCGACACCCGCAGCAGACGTGTGATCGGAACTTCAGCCCAAGGTAACCAGGATATTGTAGGGAAGAAGACGACAGAGGTCCTTATCAAGAATACCCTCATTTATGGAAAAGAAGATCATGATATATTTCGCGATAAAACAGGCAGGCGGCTCTGGGTCCTTTCGACACCCATTGAAGCAAATGAGGAGGTCATTGGCGCCGTCTTTGTAATAGCCGAGATGGAGAATGTCTTTGAGCAGATGGATGAAATCAATAGCATTTTCATGACGGGTACGGCCATCGCCTTGGTCATTACGGCCATATTGGGGATCCTGCTCGCACGAACGATCACTAGACCCATGTCTGATATGAGAAAACAGGCCCTGGTGATGGCAAAAGGGAATTTCTCCAGAAAAGTCAGGGTATATGGCGATGATGAAATTGGCCAGCTTGCCGTCACTTTCAATAATTTGACCAAAAAACTCCAAGAGTCGCAATCAAGCACAGAAGGAGAGCGGCGAAAGCTATCATCTGTGCTTGCCAATATGACGGATGGCGTAATTTCAACGGACAGGCGCGGTCGGGTGAACTTGATTAATGAACCGGCGGCACAATTATTGAATGTCTCGAGTGAAACCGTCATGAACCAACCGATCATTGAGGTTCTGGGTCTTGAAGAAGAATATAAATTTGAGGATTTACTGGAAGAGCGAGAGTCCATTATCCTTGATTACAGCAAAAAAAATAGGCCTTTCATTTTGAGGGGGAATTTTTCGGTCATTCAAAAGGAAACGGGATTCGTTAATGGTTTGATCACTGTTTTGCATGATATAACAGAGCAGGAAAAAATCGAAAGTGAACGCAGGGAATTCGTTGCCAATGTATCACATGAACTGCGAACTCCGCTAACGACGATGAGAAGTTACCTGGAGGCATTGGCTGAGGGTGCATGGAAGGACGAGGAAATCGCTCCATCGTTTTTAAGTGTGACCCAAAATGAAACGGAGCGAATGATCAGGCTTGTTAATGATCTGTTACAGCTTTCGAAAATGGACAGTAAAGATTACAGGCTTAAAACCGGCTGGGTGAATTTCAATAAATTCTATGACCACATCATCGATCGATTTGAAATGTCGAAAAATGATGACATCACGTTTAAGCGTGATTTGCCGAAGGAAGCTTATTTTGTGGATATTGATGAAGATAAAATCACCCAGGTTCTCTATAATGTAATCTCCAACTCATTAAAGTACTCACCTGAAGGGGGACAAGTGACTTTCCGCGTCAGGGCATCCGATGGCTTTATCATTGTGAGCATTACAGATCAAGGAGTGGGTATCCCGAAAAACGTCATTGATAAAATTTTCGACCGCTTCTACCGTGTGGATAAAGCAAGGGCCCGTAACTTAGGCGGGACAGGGCTTGGTTTAGCGATTGCAAAAGAGATGGTCGTGGCGCATGGCGGGAAAATATGGGCGGAAAGTGTGGATGGAAAAGGAACTACCGTGTTCTTTACACTTCCTTACGAACAGGAAGAAGAGGATGATTGGTCATGAATTTTGAACGTGCAAAAAGTATAATACTGATTATTTTGGTTGGGACAAGCATTTTTTTGACATGGAGCATTTGGACGTACGAGCCTGAATATGATCCATTTGAACAATCGTCGGAACTTATAAAGATTAAAAGCGATGTCCAGATTGTCAGTGATGTCATTAAACCAGTCAGTATCCTTTTCCATGGCAATGGGCAGCATTTCCAGACTTCCAATCCGGCAGAAATCAATGAAATGGAAAAAGAACTTTCACAATGGCGTTTCAGGGGCCTAAAAGAGGTATCCGTAAAAAGGCTGCAAAGGAAATTTGACGATTTTGTCCATGAAGATGGGTCGATTGAAATCGAATTCTCCGATGATATCCCCATCTCTCTTTATAAAACGGTATTGAATATAACGGATAAGGAAGTGCCTGAATTTTCGTTTGATCGAATCATCATTAAACAAAAGGATATCGGCGGTAATGAATCTGCCGTTTATTTTGTTTCCTACGATAAAGAGAAGATTTATCAAGGTATGGTCGACTCTAAAAAGCTAAGGAATTTCATGGATTCATTTTATAGGGGTTCCTATGATAAGCACCCTGAATACATGGCCGAGACGATAAACAGCAAAAGGACGCTGTTCGTCCCGGAAAACCCAGTGAAAATCAACAAACTTGAATATTATATTGACTATTTGGATATTGGAAACTTGAAAAATGCGTTATTTAATTATCCGAAGTTCGTACGCCAGGAATCGGTTTCGGCCGGTGAGGAATATACGGATGGAACAAGACTTATGACGGTCAATAAAGAGAATTACTTAATTTCTTATATCAATCCGGCACAAAAGGACAAGTTATTTAACAGTTCCAGTGACCTTCTGCAAAAAAGCATCGATTTCATCAATGATCATGCTGGTTGGGAAGATAACAATTACCGCTTTGCCTATATGTCCGAGAATGAACAACGGGTGGTATTCCGCTTATTCGTGAATGGTTATCCGGCCTTCAATGATTACGGAATGACGGAAATCGAGCAAATTTGGGGGAAAGAAGAAATTTATAGCTATGACCGCCCATACTTTTCACTTGACTCAGTCCTTCCGTCAGAAGGAGCGGAAGTGACCTTAGCAAGCGGAAAAGAAGTATTGAAACAGCTGAAATCGAAAGACAATATCGATTTCAAAAGCGTGGAGGACATCTCGATTGGCTATAGATTGAATAAATCCCTCGATTCCAAACTTGTAACTCTAGTTACACTCGATCCCACTTGGTATTATCGTGTAGGCGATAAATGGTTTATTGTGCCTTTTGAAGGAGGCGGTCAAAGTGGATTGGAATAATACAAAGTCGATATTCATCATGGTTTTCTTCGTTTTGAATATTTTTCTTCTTTATCAATTCCTGGAAAAGATTAATGACTCCCAATTAGAAAGTTTTACGGAGCCTCTTACTGATGAACTTTTAAAAGAAGATGAGATTTCCATAGAAACCCCTCTTCCGAAACAAAAGTTGAAGGATCAATTCCTGATTGCCCAAAGCAAGACTTTCGAGAAGAAAGATATACAGTACCTGAAAAATCAAAAAGCAAAAATCATCGATGATAAGAAGCTTGTGGGCACATTTAAGATACCGGTTGGCATGAAAGCGGAAATTAATGCTGCAGACCTTGATATATTCCTGAAGGAGTATATATTAAATGGAAGTGAGTATCATTTTTGGAGCTTTGATGAAATCAGCCAGACCATCACCTGCTATCAAGTGGCAGATAAAAAGATGTTTTATAATAATAGTAAGGGAAAGGTCACTTTATATCTGAACAAGAAGGGTGAAATCGTTTCCTATGAACAAATGTATTTAAAGGTGATCGAAAAATTCAACAAACCTAAAGAATTGGTATCGGCTTTATCTGCTATTGGAGCATTGTATGACAATGGTGATATTGATCCCAAAAGTAAAGTCACGAATGTAAAATTGGGTTTTTACAATTCGCTGCAGACGACATCTGTGTCACATTTACTTGTGCCAACATGGTGGGTGGTCATTGATGACGAAACCGATCTCTTCGTGAATGCTTTTGATGGAGAGGTCATTGAATTGAATACAGAAGAAAAAATACTGGAGTGAGTATAGATGACAATGCATTTTAGTGTTCTCGCAAGCGGGAGTACAGGAAATGCCTTTTTCGTGGAAACGGAGGATCAATCATTCCTCGTCGATGCCGGCTTAAGCGGTAAAGCCCTGGAAGCATTGTTTCAGGATATAGGCCGTGATATGTCGAAGCTATCCGGTATCCTTGTTACCCATGAACACAGCGACCATATTAAAGGTCTTGGCGTGGTTGCCAGAAAACATAAACTCCCGATATATGCGAATGCAAAAACATGGAATGCCATGGAGCGATCGATCGGTGAAATTGCAACCGAACAAAAATTCACATTTGAAATGGAACAGGTCAAAACGTTCGGCAGCCTTGATATAGAATCTTTCGGCGTTTCACATGATGCGGCAGAACCGATGTTTTACGTCTTTCATCATGAAGATAAGAAACTTGTGGTCATTACCGATACAGGGTACGTAAGCGATCGGATGAAAGGAATCATCTCAAACGCCGATGCCTATGTATTCGAAAGTAACCATGATGTGTCCATGCTGAGGATGGGAAAATATCCATGGAGCATCAAGCGCCGGATTTTAAGTGATGTCGGACATGTTTGTAATGAAGACGCTGCCCTTGCAATGGGCGAAGTGGCCGGTGATAAGACCAAGCGGATTTACTTGGCCCACTTAAGCCTTGATAACAATATGAAGGATCTAGCAAGAATGTCGGTGGAACAGACGTTAAAGACAAAGGGGATCATCGTGGGTGAACAATTTTCCTTATATGATACTGACCCGAAAAGACCAACGGAACTTGTTACATTATAAATGAAAGGAATGGATGGAGGGATACCTTGTCCATTCCTTTTTTATTTTTAAAAATTTCGATTCGTAAGTTACGAATCGGATTAAAAGGGGTATCGTTTGGTTAGAACTGTATAGGTAAAAGAAAATGGCTGATACTAGTCAATTTAATGTAGCGCCTTAAATTAAGCATGCATTTTTTTAGAAAAATTTCGGTAATTGAGTATAATTGAGGGAGGATACCAAACAATAGAATTGCTATAATACATTCCTAAAATGAGAGGATGGGGCGGTCTTGGGTTATTATGATCAGAATGATGAGAACCAAAATAAACGGAAAAAAAGCAATACGAGCTATTTTCTAACAGGCTTGGGGGGCGCCATCATCGGGGCGTTACTTATTTTATTAGCCTTTTCGGGAAGCGGACTGTTAAATAACGATGAAAACGAAATGACAACGGAAAAATCAACGGAGAGAAAGGCCACGGAGCAGTCCCAGCAAAACCTTACTCTTGATGTAACAAGTGCCGTCACCAATGCTGTTGATAAAGCCAGCGACGCAGTGGTCGGCATCACTAACATTCAGGAAACGAACTTCTGGGGTCAAGGGAGCAACGCCGAGGAAAGTTCGGCAGAAGCCGGCACAGGATCTGGAGTCGTCTATAAGAAAGATGGCGGCAAGGCCTATATCGTCACGAATAATCACGTCATTGAAGGAGCTAATGAACTTGAAGTGACATTAAGTGATGGCACTAAATTGCCAGCTGAACTACAAGGCAGTGACCCATGGACAGATTTAGCCGTCATTGTCGTTAAGGGTGAAAAAATCAAAACCATTGCTGAATTCGGAAACTCCAGCAAATTGAAACCTGGTGAGCCCGTCATTGCCATCGGTAATCCATTAGGCCTTCAATTCTCCGGGTCGATCACACAAGGGATCATCTCCGGGTTGGAGCGCACGATAGAGGTGGATATCAATGAGGACGGACAAGTGGATTGGAATGCGGAGGTCATCCAGACCGATGCGGCGATTAATCCAGGTAACAGCGGAGGGGCACTCGTTAATATGTCAGGGCAGGTCATCGGAATAAATTCGATGAAGATTGCAGAAAATGCAGTGGAAGGAATCGGTCTTTCCATTCCGATCGATTCTGTTATCCCGATTATTAATGATATAGAGGAATTTGGTGAAGTGAAACGTCCCTTCTTGGGTGTTAACCTGGCATCTGTAGAAGAAATTTCCCAATATCATCAACAAAATACATTAAAGCTGCCAAGGAAAGTTACTTCTGGCGTTGCAATAACAGGCGTTCAAAGCAACTCTCCGGCATCCAAAGCAGGATTGAAGGAATTTGACGTCGTAGTGGGAATGGATAATGAAAAAATCCATGATGTGGTGGAATTAAGAAAATACCTTTACAATGATAAACAAGTCGGTGATAAAGTTAAAATCACTTATTACCGTGACGGAAAGAAAGAAACAACGGAAGTCACGCTTTCAAGCAGCGAAATTTAAATTACAAAAGGACAGGGGGCAGAAAATGCCTCCTGTCCTTTCTATTTCCTTGCGCTTTTCTTATTTTTTGTTACGATTACCTGTGGATATATACTGAAATTAAAAATCTCAAGTGACTTGTGGATAATTGGGAATGGAAGTACTGGGAATAATGATTGGGAAAGGAGATATGAAAGATGAAATTATATTGCTGTCAGGAACACGTGGACATGGCGCTGGATGAAGTCGTATACGAATGTGAAACCTACCCTGTTTTAACGCTTGTTCCCGAAGAGAATCAGTTATCAACAACCTGTGAATATTGTCGAAACGTGGCAATATATCTAGTAGGGAACTAATATTCCCATACAAGATGTGGATAGATTTTGTGGATATGTGGATAACTTTTGTGGATAACATGTTTGTAACCTGTTCTTAACATTTTCCGAAGATTAATCCGGAGGGTGGAATGGTTTAGAATCAAGCATTTGATATACGAATAATCAAGATAATTGTTCGGATTGGAACGAAGTCCAGCTGAAATTTCTTCAATAATGAAAGTTACCGTTGCCGCTTTCAGGGGCAGCGGTTTTTATTTTAGGCTCTTTTCGTAAAGAATGTTGTTTTTAAACGAAACTATTTAAGGTTGATTGGAGCGGAAGTGCGAGACTCCTGCGGGAGCAGCGGGACAGGTGAGACCCCACAGGCGTTTACGCCGAGGATGCTCACCGCCCGCCCCGCGGAAAGCGAGCATCTGGAGGGGAAATCAACCACAACTCACTACCTGGTAAATAGCAACAAAGTATGTGAAAACAGCCTTATTTTAAAAGCATTAAAAATTGGAAAGGATATGCTTGTTTTGCTTATAGGTCACTGTAAGGTATGATAATAGGTAGGCAAATCCAACAATTGATAGTAAAAACATAATGAAAGCTAGAGGATATATATGAAAATAACGATTATTACTGTTGGCAAGCTAAAGGAAAAATACTTAAAGCAAGGAATTGCTGAATATACAAAAAGGTTAAGCGCCTATGCTAATATAGAACTTGTCGAAGTACCGGATGAAAAGGCTCCGGAAAACCTGAGCACAGCGGACATGGACATTGTAAAGCAAAAGGAGGGTGAACGAATCCTGGCAAAAGTCAGCCCGGACACCTACGTAATAACGCTTGAGATCAATGGAAAACAGCTTACTTCTGAACAGCTGGCCACTCATATGGATCAGCTCGCCACCTATGGAAAGAGCAAAATTGCCTTTATTATTGGCGGGTCGCTTGGACTTGGCACAGAGGTGTTATCAAGAAGCGATTATGCCCTTTCCTTCTCGAAAATGACCTTTCCGCATCAATTAATGAAATTGGTTCTTGTGGAGCAAATATATCGGGCTTTTCGGATAAATAGAAATGAACCATATCATAAATGATAGAGACTGATTCCGGGGGAATTCCCCTAAGGTAATGGTTAAAGTATTAAATCTTACTGTAATGAAAAGAGGGTAACGAATGAATAAAGAGTCCATTTATGGTTTAACATTCGAACAATTGACAGCGTGGCTTTCGAACCGTGGCCATAAAAAATTCAGAGCTTCCCAAGTCTGGGAGTGGCTTTATAGAACACGTGTGACGAGTTTCTCTGAAATGACGGATGTTAATAAAGAGTGCATAAAATTACTTGAAGAGCACTTTGTCATCCAGACTTTGACTGAGCACGTCAAGCAAGAAGCAGCGGATGGTACGATCAAGTTCCTGTTTAAATTACAGGATGGCAACCTTATCGAAACGGTAATGATGAGACATAAATACGGAATTTCGGTTTGTGTCACCACCCAAGTGGGCTGTAATATTGGCTGCAGTTTCTGTGCCAGTGGATTATTGGCCAAAAGCCGGGATTTATCCAGCGGGGAGATAGTGGAACAAATCATGAACGTTCAACTGCATCTGGATAAATTGGAACAAGGTGATGTTGTAAGCCATGTTGTTGTAATGGGCATTGGCGAACCGTTCGATAACTTTGAAAATATGTTAGACTTTTTGAAAGTGCTCATGGACCATAAGGGTCTTGCTATCGCGGGCAGGCGCATTACTGTTTCGACAAGTGGTCTTGCCCATAAGATCTATGAATTCACCGATACTCAATTACAGGTGAATCTGGCCATCTCATTGCATGCGCCGAATAATGAACTTAGGACACAAATCATGAAGATAAACCGAGGCATCCCGATAGAAAAATTGATGAAATCTCTTGATTATTATTTAGAGAAAACGAATAGGAGAATTACGATCGAATATATCCTATTGAAAGATGTCAATGACCATAAAGAAGAAGCCGAGCAACTTGCCGATCTTCTTGATGACAAAAAACATCGTCTTTATGTCAACCTGATCCCATATAATCCTGTAGATGAGCATAGCCAATACCAAAGAAGTGACAAAGAGTCCGTTCTCTCGTTTTATGATACGCTGAAAAAGAGAGGCATCAATTGTAAAATCCGCCAAGAACATGGAACGGATATTGATGCGGCTTGCGGTCAGCTTAGAAGTAAACAAATCAAAAAAGCCGAAGCTAAGTAAGTTCATTAAGAATAAACAAAAAGAGGACGCATATTTTGCGGCCTCTTTTTTGTGTGATTTCATTATTTAGCTATTTCCTTTACCGAGGCGACTTCATACGTTGTAAGCTCGCTGCCTAGAATTGGAGATTCTTTTTTTGCTTCGCCGGAACCTGGTTCAGGCCGTTTATGTGCAGCTTTGAATGCATCGCTATTTCTCCAAGCCGTAAAGTTATCAAGGTTTTCCCAGTACATATTAACGCTCAGTTCATCGTGATCCGTCAAATTCTGCGTTAATAATACTTCAACTTTTACGAAGCCTTCCATCGTATCAAGTGGACCTGGTGCAGTAAATCCTGGGGCCATGACTGCACCCATCCCTTTTTTGACTCTGATTCTATTCGTTACGATTATCATAAATGAGTCCTCCTTTTGGCCATCGGTTTGGAATATACACCCTTTATTTCGGCAATTTCATACATATTTTAGCATATTGAAAGAAGCAGGGTCCATTTTGATTAACTACAAACATCAGGCCCTGAAGACATTGTTTAAATGAAGACGGACGTATCATTATATTGAAATAGAACAATTGAATTTGGATATTACAAGGTTTATCGATGCATATCGCGTATAATAGAACTCTGTATAAGGAAATTATTATTATGGGAACAATAAAGCAACATACTAAACAACAAAAGAGGCTGTTTTATATGAATGAATTGAGTTTTACTGATTATACATTAAGCGATGAAATTGTTAGGGCATTAGAAAGCTTGGGATATCAACGTCCAACCGAAGTGCAGCGTGAAGTGATTCCAGTGGCGCTGAAAAAGCGGGATCTTGTCGTTAAATCGCAAACAGGAAGCGGCAAGACCGCTTCATTCGGCATACCGATCTGCGAAATGGTCGATTGGGAAGAGAATAAGCCTCAGGCGCTTATTTTAACACCGACTCGTGAGCTCGCCGTGCAGGTAAAAGAGGATATTACGAATATTGGCAGATTTAAGAGGATAAAGGCTACTGCAGTTTATGGAAAACATCCATTCGCAATGCAAAAAGCCGAATTGAAACAAAAAAGCCATGTAGTCGTCGGAACCCCGGGTCGTGTTCTGGATCATATCGAGAAAGGGACATTCGCCTTGGAACGCTTAACTCATTTAGTTATTGATGAAGCGGATGAAATGCTGAATATGGGCTTCATCGAACAAGTGGAAGCCATTATTAAGGAGCTTCCGAAAGATAGAGTAACCATGCTGTTCTCCGCTACGTTACCTGAGAGTATAAAAAAACTATGCAAGCAATATATGAGAGATCCTTTGGATATTGAAATCAAAGCAAAGGGTTTAACGACGGAGAAAATTGAACATGCCCTTATTGAAGTGAAAGAAGATGATAAGTTTTCCCTGCTTAGAGACGTAACCATCGCGGAAAACCCCGATAGCTGCATCATTTTCTGCCGGACGAAAGATAGGGTGGACCAAGTATGTGAACAGCTGCTGGAATTGGACTATCCGTGTGATATGATACACGGCGGCATGCTTCAGGAAGATCGCCTTGCAGTGATGAATGAATTCAGAAGAGGTGAATTCCGCTATTTGGTTGCAACAGATGTTGCTGCCCGTGGAATTGACATCGACAATATAACCCATGTAATTAACTATGACCTGCCATTGGAAAAGGAAAGTTACGTACATCGAACGGGAAGAACGGGCCGTGCCGGTAAAAAAGGAAAGGCCATTACTTTTGTGACGCCGTACGAAGACAAATTCCTTACCGAGATTCAAGGATATATCGGTTTTGAAATCCCTAAGATGACTGCTCCATCTAAAGAGGAAGTTTCCAATAAAAAAATGGAATTCGAAGCCAAACTGGAAGCCCGTCCAAAAATCAAAAAAGATAAAAGTGAACAATTGAATAAACAAATCATGAAGCTGTATTTTAATGGCGGCAAGAAAAAGAAACTCAGGGCTGTCGATTTTGTCGGAACCATCGCAAAGATTGATGGAGTGAATGCAGAGGATATCGGGATCATTACGATCCAGGATAATGTTTCTTATGTGGAAATATTGAATGAAAAGGGACCGCTTGTCTTGAAAGTGATGAAAAATACGAAAGTGAAAGGCAAACTTTTGAAGGTTTCAGAGGCCTTTAAGAAATAAAGGTGTCGAATGAAAGAAGCGGGAAGACCGAAAATCGGTCTTCCCGCTTCTTTTTTATATGACTTGGGACAGAACTTTTCGACCCACTGGGGAAAAATTCGACCTATATACAGATAATTCGACATCCCCCGAAATAATCCATCCTCATTGAAATAGTAGTTTTTTTGTTTATGAGGAGGTTAAGATTCTTTCTCCAAATTCTGTTTATCCATTAAGACAGAGTGGTATATGAAGAAGGATAACGCGATTATTTCGAAACAATAAATACATCATCTGTTTGTAGAAAAAAGGGGTTTATCTAATTTTAAAACAAAGTTGATTGGAACTTAAGGTGCGAGACTCCTGCGGGAAAAGTGGTCCAGGGGAGACCCCGCAGGCGCAAAGGCGCAGAGGAGGCTCACGGACCGCCCGCGGAAAGCGAGTGCCTGGAGTGGAAGTCAACGATCCTGTAGACAATAAACAACGGTTTAATCTGAATTCTTAGACATGGAGGGGTTGAGTGGGATGACGAAAGCAAATGAAAGCGGAAGAATCAATGAGCAAAGTAAGCAGCGGCAGTTGGATCAATATCGAGTGGATGATAATGGGGAAAAGATGACGACTAACCAAGGTTTGCGTGTTTCTGAGGATGAGCATTCTTTGAAAGCGGGAACCCGTGGTCCAACTTTGATGGAGGATTTTCATTTTCGTGAAAAAATGACTCATTTTGACCATGAGCGTATTCCTGAGAGGATTGTCCATGCGCGAGGATCTGGAGCACATGGATATTTTCAGGTATATGAACCGATGACCGAATATACAAAAGCCAAGTTTCTTCAAGACCCTTCAGTCAAGACACCAGTATTCGTTCGTTACTCCACGGTGGCAGGTTCCCGCGGATCGGCAGACTCGGTCCGTGATGTAAGGGGATTCTCCACGAAGTTTTATACGGAGGAAGGAAACTATGATTTGGTCGGAAATAATATTCCGGTATTTTTTATCCAGGACGCCATTAAGTTCCCGGATCTAATTCATGCGGTTAAACCGGAGCCTCATAACGAAATACCTCAGGCCGCATCTGCCCATGATACGTTTTGGGATTTCGTCGCCAACAATGAAGAAACGGCACATATGGTCATGTGGCATCTATCAGATAGGGCCATACCGAGAAGTTTCCGGATGATGGAAGGGTTTGGTGTCCATACATTCCGTTTTGTAAATGAACAAGGCGTGGCCCATTTCGTTAAATTCCATTGGAAGCCTGTCCTGGGAGTTAAATCTCTTGTCTGGGATGAGGCACAGAAAATTGCAGGGAAGAATCCTGATTTTCACCGCCAAGATTTGTGGGAAGCGATAGATACCGGGAATTATCCTGAATTTGAATTTGGCGTCCAAATGATTAAGGAGGAAGATGAATTCAAATTCGACTTTGATATCCTTGATCCTACTAAACTATGGCCGGAAGAACAAATCCCGGTTAAAATAATCGGAAAAATGGTTTTGAATCAAAATACTGATAACTTTTTTGCAGAGACTGAACAGATAGCTTTCCATCCGGGGCATGTTGTACCAGGTATTGATTTTTCAAATGATCCGCTGCTTCAGGGACGTTTATTCTCATACACCGATACCCAGCTATCCAGATTGGGAGGACCGAACTTCCATGAGCTACCGATTAATAGGACGGTTGCCCCCGTACATAATAATCAGCGCGATGGCATGCATCGGATGTCAATAAATCCAGGGCCGGTCAGCTACCACAAAAATTCCCTTGCAGGCAACTCTCCTGAACCTGCTTCGGAAGGGGAAGGCGGCTATGCACATTACCAGGAGAAGGTCGATGGCAGGAAGGTCCGGCAGCGCAGTGAAAGCTTCAAGGATCATTACAGCCAGGCTAAACTATTTTGGAATAGCATGACTGAAGTGGAGAAGGAGCATATTATTCAGGCTTTCCACTTTGAAGTGGGAAAAGTGAAAAGTAAGGATGTTCAGCAGCAAATTGTCGAGATGTTCAGCAATGTGGATGTTGAACTGGCTAAAACGATCGCCATGGGAGTGGGCGTGAATCCTCCAGTCAACAAAAGTGAGGTTAAAATGGACTTGGCTTCTCCGGCTCTAAGCCAGGAGCAAATGAAAGTGAACACGGCCGCAACAAGAAAAGTGGCAATCTTGGCTGCAGATGGTTTCAACGGTTCAGAGGTTAATCAAGTCTTGGAATCATTTAAATCGGCAGGTATAACGGCTGAATTCATCAGTCATAATCGTGGAGTGGTTACAAGTTCTGAAGGACAGCAGGTCGAGGTGAACCAGACATTCCTGACAGCCGATTCGGTACTTTTCGATGCTGTATATGTGGCAGGGGGGCAGGAGAGTGTCGATGCTTTAATGGGATCCAAGGAACCCATTTACTTTGTTGATGAAGCCTACAATCATTTCAAAGCGATTGGTGCGGGAAAAGAAGGGGCCGAGATCTTATCGAAGGCAGGCATCGTTTCCAATGATCCAGCTTCAGGCATTGTAGCTGTTACGGATAAAAATAGCGGTTCTGCCTTTATCGAGGCAATTGCCAAGCACCGTCACTGGAAACGCGCTTAATATCTATTGAAAACCCCCAGACTTGAAGTCTGGGGGTTTTCAATAGATATTCCGTATCAAGCTACTTTGCTTTTTCTTCAAAAAGTGATGCAATGCCAACGATCACCTTAGTGGCCAATATCATATTATCAACGGAAATAAATTCATATTTTCCATGAAAGTTCTCCCCGCCCGTAAAGATGTTGGGTGTTGGCAGGCCCATATACGATAATTGAGATCCGTCCGTACCACCGCGTATTGGCGAGATTTTCGGTTTTATCTCGAGTTTCTCCATTGCTTCATGGGCGATATCCACGATTTCCTTCACGGGCTCAATTTTTTCCTTCATGTTGAAGTATTGGTCGTGTAATTCGAGCTGGATACGGTTTTGCCCATATTTTTCTTTTAAATCTTCGATTACTTTTGTTATATATTCCTTGCGTTCATTGAATTTTTGGCGGTCGAAATCCCTGATGATGTAAGAAAGCTTGGTCTCTTCCACATCACCATGAAAGGAAAGCAGGTGATAAAATCCTTCGTAACCCTCCGTATATTCCGGTGCTTCTGCCGCTGGGAGCTTATTATGGAATTCCATGGCGATTTTCGCCGAATTCACCATTTTTCCTTTAGCCGTTCCAGGGTGAATATTCGTCCCTTTGATCAGGATTTTGGCCGATGCTGCATTGAAGCTCTCATATTCAAGTTCTCCAAGCGGGCCACCGTCCACGGTGTAGGCAAATTGTGCATCAAAGGCATCTACATCAAACTTATGGGGACCCCTTCCGATTTCCTCATCGGGAGTAAAAGCAACACGGATTTTTCCATGCCTGATTTCCGGATGCTGGATCAAATAATCCATGGCAGTCATGATTTCGGCAATTCCAGCCTTATTATCTGCTCCCAACAGGGTTGTCCCATCCGTTGTAATCAAGGTATGCCCTATATAGTTCTTAAGCGAAGGAAAATCATCAGGTGAAAGAATGACATCCAATTTTTCATGTAGAGTAAGATCTTTGCCATCATAGTTGTCAACGATTTGCGGTTTTACATCTTTTCCAGTGAAATCCGTTGCTGTATCGACATGGGCCAAGAAACCGATTGTCGGGACATCCTTATTTGAATTGGCTGGCAAGGTTGCCATGACATAGCCGTTCTGATCCATTGTCACTTCCTCCATCCCAATGGATTGAAGTTCCTTGACCAATGCATTTGCCAATGTCAGCTGTCCGGGTGTAGAGGGGCATGAGGGATTTTCCTCATTCGATTGGGTATCCACTTTCACATAAGAAGTGAATCTTTCAATGATTTCATTTTTCACTTTTCCTTCAACTCCTTTCTCACTTATCTTACCATGATTAATTAAAATGGAAAAATTATCTTTTTTTCAAATCTTCAAGAGCGGTGTCATCATCAAAGAACGGCATATCTGAAGGCGACATGCCGTTCTTTGATATTCCTTTTTAGAGAGGATTATTCAAGGCCCATACGGATACGCTTTTCCCATGAACGGGGAATGTCGCGAAACCATCTTCTTCAATGGTAATGTGGTCATCTTTATGACAAGTTAAATCAATCCAGATTTCACCAGCACGATGTTCGCCGACGAACATCCTTTTTTCACTGTTGTGATCTCCATTGGAGATAATGACGGCACACCCCGAGCCTTCTAGCTCTTCAACTCCGTGCCGGACCCATCCTATCGTATTTGGATCATCAAAGTAGTCGGTCTGTTCTCCGTAAGCTTTTTCATACCTGGCATATAGTAGACGATCCAGGATATCCTTTTTCCCAGGCACGGGAGAAGGTCCGCCGATTCCATAATAGTCCCCGTAAAAGACACACGGATAACCGCAAAGTCTAAGGAGGGTAAGTGCATATGCCGATGGTTTGAACCAGTCCTTTACCCAAGATTCCAGTGATTCATGAGGCTGGGAGTCATGGTTGTCGACAAAAGTGACGGCCTGTGCCGGATTGGTTTGGACGAGGGTATCATCAAAGATGGTTGAGAGGTCGAAGTCTGCTCCTGCTTTTGAGGCCTCATGAAATTTATAATGCAGGGAAACATCGAACAAGTTGAGGTCATGATTGGTTTGCTCTAAGTATGTTTGACAAGCTTTAACATCGGCCTTCCAAAATTCGCCGACCATGAAGAAATGTTCCTTTGTATAAGGAATGAGTTCTTGGAGAAACTCATTGATGAATTCATAATCGATATGCTTAACGGCGTCCAAACGAAAACCATCACACTTTAACGTATCAACCATCCATTTTCCCCAGCTAATCATTTCCTGACGAACTTCCGGCAGGCTGTAATCAATGTTGGCAAACATCAAATAATCATAGTTTCCGAATTCATCGATGACATGCGGATTCCAGTGCTTATTTTCGCCTGTGATTCGAAATACACCCATTTTGTCGTTTTCGGCATCATAGTCTGTACCGTTAAAATGGGTATGGTTCCACTTAAAGTCAGAGTATTTATTTTTACGGCCCGGGAAATCGAATTTTGTCCAGCCTTCCATTTCAAATGGTTCTGAGATATCTTCCATCCGGTTGTCTGGATTGACTTCAATCACTTCAAATTTTTCGGTTCCGTCAGCTCCTGCTTTATGGTTCATGACTAAATCGATATAAACGCAAAGTCCGTAGTTATGGCAAGTGGCTATTGCTTGCAGCAATTCATCTTTGGTCCCGTATTTGGTACGAACTGTTCCTTTTTGGTCAAATTCCCCCAAGTCGTAACCGTCATATATTCCATATCCATTATCCCCAACGGATTGCCCTTTGGTAACTGGCGGAAGCCAAACGCAATCAATTCCTATATCCTTCAACTTGGAGGCTGCATATTTCAATCTTTCCCAATGAGAACCATCTGCCTCAAGATGCCACTCAAAAAATTGCATCATCGTATGATTTCTTTTCATCCGTTTCCCCCCTGACACCGACCCGATTTTAACAAAAGTGAAACTGTACGATCGGATAAAGTAATAATGAAAATCTTTACCCCATAAATTCAAATGATAAACAAGTGAATAACCCTCTTGAGTGAGGTTCATTTACTCCTCTATTTTACTATTTTATACCAAATAAGGATATTTTATATTGATTGGCAGCTAAAAATAATTCAAATGTGTAGGAATAACCGGGAAAAGGTGTAGGCGCCCATTCAATAATTTTGGGGGAGTGGGTGGATATCAATCGTTTCTTTCCACTGCGGCCACTCGCTTTCCGCGTACATGGAAGTCTCGACCCTCCGTTTCAATCCACGTTGTTATGAAATTTAATAGAATCTCTTTTGCCTATAAAATAAGGCATCCCGAATATTTTGGGATGCCTTGTTCATATTGGAAGGGATCGTCCTCATCTTTTTTTACCTCTTCGTCTAAAGAAGGGGGCGAAAGCCATTGCACCTAATAATAAGATTCGGAACATGGAAGATAGAATGATCATATCTTTGGAGGAGCTGCTGTTACCTGCCCCCTTTTGGCCCATGTTCCCGTTTATACCTGGAGATGCAGCCCATCCTGTTTTCTGTCTCGGCTTCCACAAACTTTTATATTCAATAGATAAATAGAGAATAGGCCCCAGTTTTAACCTTTTCTTAATTTTATTGGAATTTACTAGAAGAAAAATGAGTGGATTTACTCATTGAGAACAATTATCATTATCAGTAAAATAAGATTCATGATAATGATAATTGTTCTCAATTAATTCAATACATGGAGGTTCACTATGATAACGAACACGCTTACGAAAAATGATCAACTACTGGAACAACAAAATACAAGGGAATCAAATGCCCGATCATATCCTAGAAGATTACCCATGGCGATCGATCATGCGGAGGGAATTTACTTAACAGACATGGATGGAAAACGATATATTGATTTTCTTGCCGGGGCTGGAACATTAGCGCTTGGACACAATCATCCGGCAGTGCTTGAAGCAATGGAAAAAATTCTTAAGGATAAGCGTCCTTTGCATACATTGGACTTTACGACGCCAATTAAAGAGCAGTTCGTCGATGAAATTTTTGAATGCCTGCCTGAGGAATTCAGGAAAAATGCAAAAATTCAATTCTGTGGTCCTACTGGCGGAGATGCCATCGAGGCAGCACTTAAACTGGTTAAGACAGCGACAGGCAACAGAAGCATTTTATCTTTCCAGGGAGCTTACCACGGGGCAACGCATGCAACGATGTCAATCAGCGGCAATACAAAACCAAAGGAAAAAATCCAAGGGTTAATGCCAGATGTGCAATTCCTGCCGTATCCGTATCAATATCGCTGTCCCTTCGGAGTAGGCGGAGAAGAAAGCCATAAAATCAGCAGCCAGTATATCGAAAATCTATTGAATGATCCCGAATCAGGATTATTGGCACCTGCAGGGATGATTTTGGAGGCAGTGCAAGGCGAGGGAGGATCCATTCCAGCTCCAATTCCATGGCTTAAGGAAATCAGGAGAATAACGAAGGAGAAGGGTATTCCGCTTATTATCGACGAAGTTCAATCAGGTATCGGCCGTACAGGGAAGATGTTTGCCTTTGAACATGCAGGAATCGTCCCGGACGTTCTTGTCCTATCCAAAGCAATAGGCGGAAGTCTTCCATTATCGGTGGTGATTTATAACAAAGAGCTTGACCTATGGTCACCAGGTGCACATATCGGTACATTCCGCGGAAATCAAATGGCGATGGCAGCAGGAACAGCGACTTTAAAATTCATGAAAGAGACGAATCTTGTGGAGCATGCCGCTAAAATGGGAGAAATCTTAAAGGATATTCTTAAAGATTTGCAAAAAGATATTAAGCAGATCGGCGATGTCAGGGGCCGGGGATTAATGGTCGGTGTGGAAATGATCAATCATGAAGAACCGCAAAATGCGAATGGAAGCCATCCTGCTGATTCACAACTTGCCAGTGCCATTCAACAGGAATGTTTTCAAAGAGGGTTGATTCTGGAAGTTGGCGGCAGACATGGAAGTGTAGTGAGGTTCTTGCCTCCATTGATCGTAACGGAATCCCAGCTTCGCGAGGCCACTGCAATTTTTGAACAAGCTGTTCGTGCAGCTGTTGCAAGAGGGTGAATGATCAATGATCGAAACGATAAATAAAACGGACTTTGCTTATTCTCGGATGTTCTTGAATAACGAAGAAGGCTTCAATAACTACAGCCAGTCATTGAAAATCATTGAAAAAAAGCTGACCAACTTTTTAAAAGGGAATAATTCACCATACTCTGGGAAAAAACCGTATGAAATCGAAGCAAGATTAAGCGGGCTGCCCCCTGCTTCCCTAAAAGGGGAGACACTGGAAGCGGTGGCGGATGAGCTGGCAGAGTTTGTTATTAATGACAGCATCAATGTACATAGCCCCGCTTGTATCGGACATTTGCATTGCCCGACATTAATACCTGCCGTTGCTGCTGAAATGGTTATCGGTACGTTGAATCAATCCATGGATTCATGGGACCAAAGCTCGTCGGCAACCTTCGTTGAAGAGCGTTTAATAGATTGGCTTTGCAGCCAGGTAGGGTTACCGGAACAATCGGATGGGATTTTCACAAGCGGTGGAACCCAATCTAATTATATGGGCCTGCTATTGGCTAGGGACGCATATTGTAAGAAATTCTGGGGTGTTGACGTTCAACAGCATGGCTTGCCGGTCGAGGCGAATAAATTGCGGATCTTATGCTCAGAGGCTGCCCACTTTACGGTTCGGAAGTCGGCGGCACAGCTGGGACTTGGAGAACAGGCTGTAATAACGATCAAAACGGATGCAAATCACCGTTTGTCCATAGAAGAATTAAATCATCAAATGCTGCTTTTGGAAAAACAGGGTTTACTGCCATTTGCCATCGTTGCAACTTGCGGAACAACGGATTTTGGTTCAATCGATCCATTACATGAGTTGTCCGAAGCTGCAAGGAAGAATGGGATATGGCTGCATGTGGACGCTGCATATGGAGGCGCGATGATTTTAAGTAAGGATTACAAAAACTTAATCAGCGGTATTGAACGAGCCGACTCGATTACGGTTGATTTTCACAAATTATTCTATCAACCCATCAGCTGTGGTGCTTTTCTTGTCTCTGACAGCAACTCATTCCAATATATCCAGCATCACGCAGATTACTTGAATCCACAGGAAGATGAAGCGGAGGGCATGGTTCACTTAGTCAATAAATCGGTTCAAACGACGAGAAGGTTCGACGCACTGAAGCTCTGGATGTCATTGAAGGTCGTTGGACTGGAAACCTTTGCCGAAATGATCGATTATACTTGTCACCTTGCACGTGAGGTAGCTGTGAAGATCGATAAGGAGGAAGGATTCACAGTGTTGAATAAAGCCCCTGAATTGAATGCGGTTGTATTCCGTTATAATCCCGAAGGAGAAAGTGATCAGTTAGTCAATCTATTAAATAAACAGATTCAGCAAGAGTTACTGAAAAGCGGACGGGCATTTTTAGCAAAAACACGTTTTGAAGGACAGGTATATTTAAAAATGACACTATTGAACCCGATGACGAGGCTTGAACACATAGAGGACATTTTAGACGAAATTCGAGTATTAGGTGAAATGTTCAAGATGATGGAGGAATGAAGATGAATGGTAAGCAAATAGCTGAAAGGGCGACGATGCAAAGCTTTCTGAATTGCTATTTCCGGGAAACCGGAAATTGCAGGTTAGAAGAAACGAAAAACTGGCCGGATTTGGAGGGGTCCATTCCGGATTCATTAATGGTCAGTAAGCTCACATCCCAAGACATTGCATTGCTTGTTCCGCTTAAATATTGGTCGAAAACGGGGCGTCATATTTTCCACTTCCCGGTTTATTATCAAACGGGATCCAAACAAGTACATGAATTAGATTACGTGACAATGGTCTCGATTGTTTCTAAAGAATTATTGAATGAGCAGGGCCGGACGGATAGTGAAGATGAATTGATGCTGCGTGTCATCCTAAGCAGCCAAAATATTCAACGTTATGTAGAAGCCAGGACCGAAGACGCTGATGCCCTTCAAAGTCCCGATTTCACCTATATCGAAGCTGAGCAGTCACTTTTATTCGGGCACCTGTTCCATCCGACACCTAAAAGCAAGCAAGGCATTTCGGAAAAAGATGAATGGATCTATTCACCCGAATTAAAAGGGCAGTTTCAGCTGCACTACTTCCTGGCAGAACCTTCGATTGTCATCCAGGATTCCAGTGAAGACCGATCGGCAAGTGAGATCATCAAACAGGAATTAGCCGGTGACTTGGAGATATCCAGTGAATTCCGTCGAACGTATTGCCAAGAGGAAAGCCGATATACCATCATCCCGGCACACCCGCTCCAGGCAAAAGCCCTTATCGAAAAAGAAGAGGTCAAGAAGCTAATCGAGCAAGGGACACTAGTTTATGCAGGGCCGCTTGGGAAAAAGTTCACGGCGACTTCTTCATTTAGAACGGTATATAGTCCCACATCAAGATATATGTACAAATTTTCAGTTCCGGTTAAAATCACTAATTCCTTACGTGCAAATCTGCAAAAGGAATTAGATCGCGGTGTCGAAATTGCAAAATTAATAGATTCTAAAGTGGGCGACGATCTAAAAGAACGGCACCCCACCTTCCGTATCATCAAGGACCCTGCTTACTTAACGATCAAAACGACCGAGCAAGAATCGGGATTCGATGTTGATATCCGGGAAAATCCTTTTTATGAAAACGATAAACAAGCAAGCCTGATTGCCGGCTTATGTCAGGATAATGCCTATGGTGCACCATCAAGGCTTGGAGCGATCATCCGCAAATTATCAGCTGATGAAGACCGCAGTACCGAAGAAGTAAGTAAGGATTGGTTCAAAACCTATCTGTCAAGGACATTGAAACCGATGCTTTGGCTATTTGAAGAGTATGGAATCGTTTTGGAAGCCCATCAACAAAATTCCATCATTCAACTTCAAGATGGGTATCCAGCCGCTTTTTATTATCGTGATAATCAAGGGTATTACTATTGTGAGTCCAAAGTGGACAGGCTGCAAAAGATCATGCCGGAACTAAGTGAAAAAAGCTTTACGATTTGTTCTGATGAAGTCGCTGAAGAAAGACTGCAATACTATTTCTTTTTTAATCACTTATTAGGCTTAATCAATAATTTTGGAACGGAAGGATTAGTATCAGAAAACAAACTGTTACAGCTCGTTCAGGAACAACTGGAAACATGCAGCAGGGATAGCGAAGATGAAGGGGTGAATCGAGTTGTTTCAAAGTTGCTTCATGCCCGGGAATTAACTTGTAAGGCTAATTTACTGACACGATTCCATGATATGGATGAGCTTGTTGGTTCACTTGAGACACAATCCGTTTATACAACGATTGATAATCCGTTCGCGCAGGGGGTTATGGCCGTCCATGAAAAATAGTTATGAAGAAATGCTCAAGGACTGCAATAAACAGCTTTCATTTGTCAAAGTTGAATTTGAGAGGGATTTGGATACACTGCATGAATGGATGCATGAAGATCATGTGATACCCTATTGGAATTTGAATTTCACAAAAGAAAAATTCGCTGTTCATTTAAAAAAGGCATTGGCTGATACGCACCAAACACTTTATTTAGGCTGTCTGGATTCCATTCCCATGAGCTATTGGGAATCGTATTGGGTAAAAGGCGATATCATCGAAGATTATTATGAATCCGAAGAGGGAGATCAAGGCATTCATTTACTCATTGGTGATCCGGATTATTTAGGGAAAGGCCTGGCTTTGCCGTTTTTACGTGCAATGGTGAAATTCCAACTACTGACTTCAACCACAAACAAAGTGATGGCTGAACCGGATATCAGGAATGCAAAGATGATTCATTTATTTGAAAAATGCGGGTTTACCCCAATTAAAGAGATAGAACTCCCTGACAAAACAGCATTGCTCATGTCATGCACACGGGGGAATTTCGAGAGGAAGTGGAACTATGGAGAAGCAACAATCTATCTATGACTTGGTAGGGATAGGAATTGGTCCATTTAACCTTGGACTTGCGGCCCTTTTGGAGAAAACCCCGGAGTTGAATGCCGTCTTTTTTGAGAAAAAGCGGGAATTTAATTGGCATGAAGGGATGCTGCTGGAAGGGACGACGCTGCAAGTGCCGTTCTTTGCCGATCTGGTTAGCATGGCAGATGTGACAAGCCCATATAGCTATCTGAATTATTTACAGCAGCATGATCGGCTTTATCATTTCTACTTCCTTGAAAAATTCTTGATTCCACGAAAAGAATATAACGACTATTGCCGCTGGGCTGCCCATCAACTTGATAGCTGCCGTTTTGGTAAAGCGGTGGAGGCGGTTGAATATATAGGAAATCAAGGTGAACCCTGCTATCAAATCAGTGTAAGGGATACACAAACACAAAAGATCGAAGTCTATTATAGCCGCCATGTAGTCATGGGAATCGGCAGTTCCCCGACTGTTCCATCGGCCTTTCAACCATATATGGGAGAGAGCATCCTGCATTCGGCCGATTATTTACGGAATAAAGAAAACGTCTTAAAGAAAAAATCTGTAACGGTTGTCGGATCTGGACAGAGTGCAGCCGAGGTCTTTCTGGATTTGCTTAATGAGCAGGAGGAATATGGCTACCAGCTAAACTGGTATACAAGATCCAAGGGGTTTTTCCCTATGGAATATTCAAAACTCGGATTGGAATACTTCACGCCGGATTACCTTGATTTCTTTTATCGGCTGCCTCAGGAAAAGAAGGATGAAATCCTGCCGAAACAGGATTTATTGTATAAAGGGATCAGCGCTACGACCATTGCAGCAATTTTTGATAAGATGTATGAAAAATCGATTGGAAATGCCGAACTTGCCATTGAACTTCGGGCCATGACGGAAGTTGCGGCAGTTACCCCCGCTGAAAATGGCTGGCAATTGAAATGTCGACAGTGGGTTGAAGATAGCGAATTTGATGTGGACACAGAGGCGATCGTTTTTGGGACGGGCTATAAATCAACCCTTCCGGCATTCCTTGAAACCATGGAGGACCATTTAGTCCGCGATGACTTGGGCCGTCTTGCAATAACGAAAGACTATCGGGTAGGAACGGCCATCTCTACACCGAATCACCTTTTTATTCAAAATGGCGAAATACATACACATGGGGTGGGTGCTCCGGATCTAGGCTTAGGAGCATTCCGAAATTCGATTATCATCAATCAATTGGCAGGTAAAGAAGTTTATCCATCGAAGCCAAAGGGTGCATTTCAGTCATTCCGTGTAAAATCACCCGTCATGGCTTACTAAGAGAAGGGAAGGGGAGAATTATATGCAGTTCATAAATGAAGTGGAACAGGCAGTTTCAGAAACGAATTGGTCGAAAGTAAACCAAAACCTGCTGGCCAAGATGATTTCTGAGTATATGTATGAAGATATGATCCATCCAGCTGTCCTGAATGAAAATACAGCAGGAAACTTATATGAGTTAAAGATAAATGAGGGGAAATCTTATCGATTTTTAGCGTCGCCCCGTCTTTTTGACAGCTATGAAGTACAGGCCGAGTCGATCCAGGTATGTGAAACGGAAGGTTTTACACAGGCCAAGGATGCTATTCAATTCATTTTGGACATCCAGCCGTTAATTGGGATGACTGCAGAAACAACAGGACATTTAATCAAAGAATTCCATCATACGCTGCTTGCGGATCTCCAATTGCTATCCAAACCTGAACAAGATGCGGCTGATTTAGTCGAATTGGATTATGCATTACTTGAAGGAGAAATGAGCGGTCACCCTTGGATTGCTTATAACAAGGGAAGAATCGGTTTCGGTTATGATGATTATTTGCAGTTCGCTCCAGAAAACCAGAAGGAAGTTCAGTTATCCTGGATTGCCGTCCATAAAACGAGGGGGGAGTTCAATTCAGTCGAAACGTTATCTTATAAGCAATTGATGGAGAATGAACTGGATGGGGAAACCCAAAAATCATTTGCAAAGATATTGACGGAAAAAGGGCTGAACGCAGAAAACTATTACTACCTTCCGGTTCATGAATGGCAGTGGAAGAATGTAATCATCCAGAACTTTACCGATGACCTGGCTAAAGGGCTGATCGTAGCTTTGGGAAATGGTCCTGATAAGTATCTGCCGCAGCAATCCATCCGGACATTTGTTAATGTATCGAATAAGGATAAACACCACGTCAAGCTGCCGATGAGCATTTTAAATACGCTAGTCTACCGTGGATTGCCAGCTGAACGCACGGTCATTGCCCCAAAAATCACAACGTATATAAAGAACATTTATGAAAATGATTCATTCTTGAAAGAACAATGCAAAGTAGTGCTTCCTGGTGAAGTGGCCAGTTTAAATGTTGATCACCCGTATTATTCCAAGCTAGAGAATGTACCGTATCAATATTTGGAGATGCTGGGGGGGATTTGGAGAGAAAGCATTTACAGTTATATGGAAGAAGGCGAAAAGCCCATTACGCTTGCGTCCCTTTTACATGTCGACAGCAAAGGGAAACCATATGTGGAAAGCCTTATTGAAAAATCGGGATTGACTGCAGAAGCCTGGACAGCTCAATTATTCGACGTCATCCTATCACCATTACTTCATTTTATCTATCAGTATGGATTGGTCTTCTCGCCGCATGGTCAAAATACCATTTTAGTTTTGAAGGATTACAAGCCTCACCGCTTGGCCATCAAGGATTTTGTAGATGATGTAAACGTCAGTGATCAGCCGCTTCCTGAATTAAGCAGCCTTCCTGATGATTTAAGGGAAGTACTAAGAAGTGAGACTCCCGAGGGGCTGGTTCAATTCATTTTCACGGGACTGTTCATCTGTCATTTCCGATACTTGTCAACACTTATGATGAAGCGGTCCCTTTTGGATGAGAATGCTTTTTGGGAAGGCGTCGCCCGAACAATCCTGACACATCAGAAAAAATTCCCTATGCTGCAGGATCGTTTCGATACGTTCAATTTCTTTGCGCCAAAATTAACAAAGCTCTGCCTGAATAGAAATCGGATGCTTCAATATGGATATAGCGATGGTGAAGACCGTCCGCATGCCTCTGAGTTTGGGCATGTGAATAATGCCCTTTATGAAAAGTTACCTGCAAAATCGCTATAAAGTTAAACTGGCTCAGACTTTTGAGCCATTTTTCTTATGGTTTTAACAATTTGACCGTTGATTTCCGCTCGAGGCACTCACTTTCCGCGGGCGGTCCGTGAGACTCCTCGGCGCTTTGCTCCTGCGGGTCCCTTGACTCGCCTTTTCCGCAGGAGTCTTGCCCCTTCCGCTCCACTCAACTCAACTTAATTATAACGGTTAGGTAGAACTCCTGCTGTCTTCAGTTTTAGGTCAATTCCCAAAAAATTATATTTGGGGAGGGCTTGCCGTTCATTTAAATTGGTGATAAGCTATGTGTAAACGGTTACACAAAAGCATAGAGGGTGATATTTTGGCAACTATTCGGGATGTGGCAAAGGAAGCTGGAGTTTCTGTGGCAACGGTTTCCAGAGTTATGAATGGCAGTGGTTATGCACATGAGGACACAAAAAAGGTGGTCATGGCAGCTGTTGAAAAATTGAATTATAAACCGAATGAAGTGGCAAGATCCCTCTACAAACGTAAATCCAAATTGGTTGGTTTGATTTTGCCGGACATTACGAATCCCTTCTTCCCAGAAATGGCAAGGGGTGTCGAGGATTATCTTCAGCAGTTTGGTTATCGGTTGATTTTTGGAAATAGTGATGAAAAGCGAGATAAAGAAATAGAATATATTGACACTTTCCTGCAAAACAATGTAGTGGGCATGATTGCTTCGACTAGTGAAGAAGCCAATGAGAATTTCGATAATCTGGATATTCCAGTTGTCCTTCTCGACCGTACAGCGGAGAAATTACCAGCTGTTTATTCCGATCAAAAAACAGGCGGTAAGCTGGCGGCACGCGTATTGCTGGATAGAGGCAGTACGAATATCGTCCTCATTAGGGGGCCAGTCGAAATAAAGCCTGTATATGAACGGTACATGGCAGCATTGGAAGAATTGAAACAAGCAAAAGTGAGCGTGCATGTCATGGATTCATCCCTGACTCTTCAGGGCGGCCAAACATGCGTGAAGCAGCTTTTCGAGCAATATCCGGAAACGGATGGAATCATTGCATGTAATGATATTGTTGCAGCCGCAGCACTTCAAGAGATTTTAAAACGGGGAATACGGATACCGGAAGACATACAATTAATCGGCTATGATGATATCTCCTTCACATCGTTATTGCACCCACCGTTATCGACAATTCGGCAGCCAGCCTATGAAATGGGGGCACAAGCGGCGGAAATGTTAATTAAAAGGATCAATCAAGAAAAAATGGTAGTAACACATAAAAAGCTCCCTGTTTCTTTTGTGGAGAGACAAACAACGAGAAGGAAGGCGGAGAAGACATGATTAGAATTGCAGTAGTGGGAAGTTCGTCAATGGACTTAGTGGTGACATCAGCCAAACGCCCAATGGCGGGGGAAACGGTTTTAGGAGAGTCCTTTATCACGGTTCCTGGAGGAAAGGGAGCCAATCAGGCTGTGGCAGCGGCACGTCTTGGTGCAGAAGTGTCGATGGTTGGATGTGTAGGAGATGATGTCTATGGAGAGATCATCTTAGATAACATGAAAAAAAATCATGTAAATACGAAGTATGTGGAACCGGTTACAGATTCTGCTTCCGGGACAGCGCACATTACCCTTTCGGAAGGTGATAACAGCATTATTGTCGTAAAAGGTGCGAATGATTTCATTACTCCTGAATATGTACAAAAGGCGAAAAAGGTGATAGAGGAATCGGATATCGTGTTGGTCCAGCAGGAAATACCTGAGGAAACTGTGGAGTATCTGGCTGCCTTGTGCAACATGCTTCAAAAGAAATTACTATTGAACCCAGCTCCCGCCCGCAGACTAAGCGAGGCTGTCATTCAACAGGCATCATTCCTTACTCCGAATGAACATGAATTCGAGATACTATTCGATGGGAGAGATAGAACGGAAGTCTTGACTGAGTATCCAAATAAATTATTCATTACCGAAGGAAGAAATGGAGTCCGTTACTTTGATGGACATGAAGAAAAGGTTGTTCCAAGCTTTGAAGTGGAAGCTGTGGATACAACAGGTGCAGGGGATACATTCAATGCTGCCTTTGCGGTGGCTGTTGCAGAAGGAAAGAGTTTGGACGAAAGTTTGTTGTTCGCGAACCGGGCAGCTTCCATTTCCGTGACGAAATTAGGTGCTCAAGGCGGCATGCCGCAAAGGTTAGAGGTCGAGAGGGGCTTTGAAGCATGAAACGTCAAGGAATCATCAATAGTTCAATAGCCAAGGTCCTGGTTGACCTTGGTCATACCGATTATATTGTCGTAGGTGATGCCGGGCTGCCGGTGCCGCCCGGAGTTTGCAAGATTGATTTAGCATTGACGCCTGGGACGCCATCATTTCAAGATGTCGTCCGGGCGGTTCACGAAGATATGGTTGTTGAAAAGGTTATCGCTGCCACAGAAGTGAAGGTTAAAAACCCGGAACAGCATCAATACATGGAGCAGCAATTCGGAGCAGCGATTGAATATGTCTCCCATGAGGATTTTAAAAGGCTGACAAGTAACGCGAAAGCCATTATCCGGACCGGGGAGACCACGCCATATTCAAATTGCATATTGCAGTCTGGAGTATTCTTTTAAAGAAATGAGATGATGAGCATGCAAATCGAAATGCGCGATATTTATAAAGCATTTGGTCAAAACAAGGTATTGGAAGGTGTTCATTTTTCTTTAGAGGCTGGGGAAGTACATGCACTAATGGGGGAAAATGGTGCGGGGAAATCAACCTTGATGAACATTTTGACCGGGCTGCATAAACAAGATCAAGGAACGATCGAGATTAACGGTAAAGAAACATCATTCAAGGATTCAAAGGAGGCCGAAGAGGCGGGAATGGCCTTTATTCGTCAGGAATTGAATATTTGGCCCGAAATGACCGTGCTGGAGAATCTATTTATCGGCAGGGAAATGGTCAATGGCTTCGGTGTCCTGAAGACGAAACAAATGAAAGCGCGTGCAAACGAGATTTTTAAAACACTTAATATTTCCCTTCCTTATGATAAGGAAGCTGGATTGTGTTCTGTCGGGGAACAGCAAATGATTGAAATTGCCAAGACGCTCATGACGGATGCCGAAGTCATCATCATGGATGAGCCAACGGCCGCTTTAACTGAGAGGGAAATAGAGAAGCTCTTTGAAGTGATGAAGGGACTCACCAAAAAGGGTGTATCCCTAGTTTATATTTCTCACCGGATGGAAGAAATATTCGCCATTTGTGACCGGATCACCGTAATGCGTGACGGAAAGACAGTCGATACGAAAAGAATTGCAGATACAAATTTCGATGAAGTCGTTCAAAAGATGGTAGGGCGGGAGCTGGAGGATCGTTTTCCTCATCGTGAAGCGAATGCTGGCGACATAGTCCTTGATGTGAAAGGTTTAACCAGAAAGGGGCTTTTTGAAGATATCCATTTCGCGGTTCGCCAAGGTGAGATTGTCGGTGTCGCCGGATTGATGGGAGCAGGCAGAACGGAAATAATGCGCGCCCTTTTTGGTGTCGACCAAATAGACAGGGGTGAAATCACCATTGAAGGCAAGAAAGTTTCCATACGAAAACCAACGGATGCAGTTCGGCACGGCCTGGCTTTCATTACGGAAAATCGTAAAGAAGAGGGATTGATCCTGGACTTTTCTGTAAGGGAAAATATCGGCTTGCCGAATCTCAAGAGTTTTGCTCCTAACGGAATCGTGAAAACGGAAGATGAGATGAACTTTGCCGAAATGATGATTAAGCGACTTCATGTAAAGACATCTTCTGCTGAGACGGTCATCGGCAACCTTTCCGGAGGAAATCAACAGAAAGTGGTAATCGCCAAATGGATCGGCACTTCCCCTAAAGTTCTAATTATGGATGAACCGACCCGGGGGATAGATGTTGGTGCAAAACGTGAAATTTACGAATTGATGAATGAATTGACGGAGCGAGGCATCGCCATCATCATGGTTTCGTCAGAGCTTCCGGAAATTATTGGAATGAGTGATAGAATCCTTGTCGTTCACGAAGGTGAGATTGCTGGGGAATTGTTAAAGCAGGAAGCAACGCAAGAAAAAATTATGGCATTGGCGACAGGAGGGAACTAGGATGAAACTTGAGGCTGCAGGGAAAAGCGGGATTTGGCAGAAATTCGGTCCGTTACTCGCCCTGGTACTTTTATTTATCGTAATAACCGTTTTAAATCCATCATTCATGGAACCGAATAATATTTTGAATTTATTGCGTCAAACCTCCATCAATGCACTTATCGCATTTGGAATGACCTTTATCATATTGACAGGCGGCATCGACTTATCCGTCGGTTCCATTTTAGCTCTATCCAGCGCACTCATGGCTGGTATGATGGTCTCGGGATTGGATCCGATTTTAGCAATATTGGTAGGCATTCTACTAGGTGCAATAATGGGTGTAATCAATGGGATACTCGTTTCAAAGGGTAAGATGGCCCCTTTCATCGTGACACTGGCCACCATGACGATTTTCCGGGGATTAACGCTTGTGTATACGGATGGAAAGCCGATTACCGGAATTGGCGATTCCGTTACGTTCCAGATGCTTGGGAGAGGTTACTTCCTTGGAGTGCCAGTACCGGCGGTTGTGATGATCATCGCTTTCTTAATTCTATGGTTCCTGCTTCATAAAACATCCTTTGGCCGTAAAACTTATGCAATCGGCGGAAATGAAAGGGCTTCCCGTATTTCTGGGATTAAAGTTGACCGGGTCAAGGTGGCCATCTATGGTCTGGCCGGTACGATGGCGGCCATTGCCGGTGCCATTTTGACATCCCGTCTGAATTCGGCACAGCCGACGGCAGGGCAATCCTATGAAATGGATGCCATCGCAGCCGTGGTGCTGGGCGGAACGAGCCTTTCAGGCGGTAAAGGGCGCTTGTTCGGTACGCTGGTCGGTGTCCTGATCATCGGTACCTTGAATAACGGCATGAATTTACTTGGTGTATCTTCTTTCTACCAGCAAGTGGTAAAAGGTGCAGTTATATTAATCGCGGTCTTACTTGACCGTAAAAAATCATAAGAAGAGGTGTAATCAATGAAAAAAATAGTATCGATCATCATGGTTCTTTCTTTAATGGTCTTGGCTGCCTGTTCAATGGATTCTGGTCTAACAGATGATAAAAAAGAAAAGAAAGACTCGATGAAAGACGTGAAAGTCGGGGTCAGCATCTCTACTTTAAACAACCCATTCTTCGTTTCCTTAAAAGATGGTATTGAAAAAGAGGCAAAAGAAAAGGGCATGAAAGTCACAGTTGTTGACGCCCAAGATGATACGGCAAAACAAATCAGCGGAATTGAAGATCTAATCCTTCAAAAGGTTGATGTCCTTCTTGTGAATCCTACTGACTCTTCGGCAATATCTTCAGCCGTTCAATCAGCTAATGAAGCGGGCATTCCCGTTATCACGATTGACCGCTCTTCAGACGAAGGAGACATTGAAACGTTCATCGCTTCCGACAATGTGGCTGGCGGGGAAATGGCTGCAGAATTTTTAGTTAAAGAGCTTGGCGAAAAAGCGAAAGTAGTGGAACTTGAAGGGGTATCCGGAGCATCTGCAACTCGTGAACGCGGGAAAGGTTTCCACAATATTGCGGACAAGCAGTTAGAGGTCCTGACAAGCCAAACGGCGGAATTCGACCGGACAAAGGGGCTTAACGTCATGGAAAATATCCTGCAAGGCGATAAAGACATCCAAGCGGTTTTCGCCCATAATGATGAAATGGCACTAGGAGCCATTGAAGCAATCAAGGCAGCTGGAAAAGACATCATCGTCGTTGGTTTTGACGGAAACGATGATGCATTGAAAGCAGTTGAAAACGGTGAACTAAAAGCCACAATCGCCCAACAACCGGCACTTATCGGTGAAGAAGCGGTTAATGCGGCTGAAAAGATCTTAAAAGGCGACAAAGTGGATGACACAATATCCGTTCCATTGAAATTGGTCACCAAAGAGTGATTGTCTCCCAAACAAAAAGAGTGACGGAAATCTTCCGACACTCTTTTTTGTTTGGGAGACAGAAATGTTTCGATCTCATTGATGTTATCTAAGAGTTGATATTCAGCTTGAATTGATATGAAAAAGAGGAGATAGAAAAGTGAATTCATTCTTTTAAGGCGGCCACGTGTCGGAACCGCCCTACATCTATTGACTGCTAGAGTACACCTTGAGTCAGCATCGCATCCGCCACTTTAAGGAATCCGGCAATATTGGCACCGACAACTAAATTGCCAGGCGCACCATATGCTTCGGCGGCCTCTATGCTGTTTTTATAGATATTTTTCATGATTTCATGCAGCTTGGCATCGACTTCTTCGAAAGTCCAAGGCATCCTGGCACTGTTTTGGGCCATTTCGAGTGCAGACACGGCTACGCCGCCTGCATTGGCTGCTTTTGCTGGTCCAAAAAGGATGCCGTTATTAAGGAATACATCAATGGCTTCAAGTGTTGAAGGCATATTAGCGCCCTCACCCACTGCCTTCACATTATTTTTGACCAGTAATTTTGCTGCTTCTTCATCGATTTCATTTTGAGTGGCACAAGGCAGGGCGATGTCGCATGGTACAGACCAGATGCCATAGCTTCCTTCATGGTATACAGCCTCCGGGTGCGCATCGACATACTCGCTTAAACGTTTTCGTTCCACTTCTTTAAGACGTCTAACTGTATCAAGATTCAGGCCATTTTCATCATATATGTAGCCATTGGAGTCGCTGCATGCAACAACTTTAGCGCCTAGCTGTGTAGCTTTTTCAATGGCATAAATGGATACATTGCCAGACCCTGAGATAACGACAGTGCTGCCATGGAATTGAAGCCCTTTGTCTTTTAGCATTTCTTCGACAAAGTAAACCGTCCCATATCCAGTCGCCTCTGTACGGGCCAGGCTTCCGCCATAACTTATGCCTTTACCGGTTAAAACACCGGCATGGTAGCCGCCTTGCATCTTTTTATACTGACCGAACAAGTAACCGATCTCCCTTGCACCGACTCCGATATCACCAGCCGGTACGTCTGTATCAGGGCCGATATAGCGAGCTAGTTCCGACATGAAGCTTTGGCAGAAACGCATGATTTCCGCGTCCGATTTTCCTTTTGGATCGAAGTCCGAACCGCCTTTACCCCCACCGATCGGCTGGCCAGTAAGCGAATTTTTAAAGATTTGCTCGAAACCAAGAAACTTTATGATGCTGGAATTGACAGTGGGGTGGAAACGGAGACCGCCTTTGAATGGTCCGATTGCACTGTTGAATTGCACCCGGAAACCACGGTTTACTTGAACATTGCCCAGGTCATCAACCCAAGAGACACGGAAGGTGATCATTCTCTCGGGTTCTACCAGCCTTTCCAATATCCCGCTTTTCATATATTCTGGATGTTTTGCAAACACCGGGACCAATGAAAGGAATATCTCCTTTACGGCTTGATGGAATTCACTTTCGTGAGGATTACGTTCCTTTACCTGCGCGTATACTTGACTTACGAACTCTCTGGCAACCTGCGATTCCTCATGCTCGACTTCCTGTGAAGTGGTCATTGTTCTCTCTCCTTTAGTTAAAGTCATAAAATATTAAATAGGGTAAGTCTATCGATTTTTATATGATACTTTCATGATATAATTTAAAAATGAAACGAACAATCTGAATATTAGATAAATAACATGCTGTTTTGATATGAAAGAGGGAGCTTAGATTGGAATTAAGGCAAATCGAATATTTCATTGAAGTGGCAAAACGTGAACATATGACGGAAGCAGCAGTGGATTTGCATGTTGCCCAGTCTGCAGTCAGTCGCCAAATTTACAATTTAGAAGAAGAGCTGGGTGTGCCCTTATTTATCAGGGAAGGCCGAAAGATTAGATTGACGCCTATAGGACATACATTTTTAGCTCATATGGAACAAGCTATGGATATAATCAATCGTGCCAGGCGTGAGATGGCTGAAAGTCTGGAACCGGAAAAAGGGACAATCCGCATCGGCTTTCCCAGCAGTTTGGCTTCTTATGTATTGCCAAGGGTCATTTCCGACTTCAGGGAAAGTTACCCGCAGGCGAAATTCACATTGAAACAAGGTTCCTATCGCTACCTGATAGATTCCGTGATTAAAGGTAACATTAACATGGCCTTGATCGGCCCGCTGCCGGTGAATGAAAAGAAAATCAAAGGGGAAACGCTGTTTATTGAGAACTTAGTTGCCCTTTTGCCAGAAAGCCATCCTTTGGCCCTGAAGATATCACTATCCTTGAATGAGCTTCAAGGGAATCCGTTCATTTTATCTCCAAAGGGTTATGTTTTAAGGGATCTCGTCATGAACGCCTGCAAATTGCATGGCTTTGAACCGGAAGTTGCATTTGAAGGGAAAGATACTGATGCCATAAAAGGGCTGGTGGCAGCAGGTCTGGGTATAACCTTGATTCCTGAGATTTCCTTGATTGACAGTTTGCCGCGTTTTACTGTTAAATTGCCGCTGGAGAATCCATCTGTAACCAGGGCTGTAGGGGTCATCGTTCCGACTGATAGGGAACTGATGCCGACGGAGAAATTGTTCTACCAATATTTGAAGGACACTTTTGCCAAATTGGAAGGATTTCAAAAATAGGATGATATCTATTAGAAAAGTCATATATCCAGCTAATGAGAGAATCCTTAATCGGGTTCTTTTTTTTGTCGCAAAAGTACGGAAGTATCTCCATGTAGTACATCCTTAAAAGGGGTAATTTATTTTAGAATAATAAATTATTAGCTTTTATTTGATAGTAATGTATTAAACCTTTATTTTTGAAAGCGCTTTTATTTTATTAGAATAAAATCATCCCTTACATTATCAGAAAATTCATGTTATTATACGAACAGACATTAACAGACATTCAGGTAGTGGTACGCTATACTTAATAGGCTTTTAAATGAAGACCTTTATTTTTTTTTTGATTCTGTTAAATCGAATATTCTGATAATTAACAAGGAGTGGAGATAAAGTGAGCAGGAAAGAATACATCAGCGATCGAATGTACAAGGCATCAACAGGGATAGCCAACGCTGTCTTGGTTACATTAGGGATCGGGTTATTGTTTGAGTCCATAGGGGGCTATTTAGGCTGGGAGGTCTTTCTGGCAATAGGCGGGGCCGCAAAGGTCTTGCTGGCACCAGCTTTAGGAGCAGGAATCGCCTATCAGCTAGGAGGAAATTCATTAATTATCTTTAGCGCCATGGCTTCAAGTGCTGTTGGAGGTGCTGCCATTCACAAAACGGCTGAGGGTGCCTTCACGATTGTTACGGGCCAGCCGCTAAGTGCTGTATTGGCAGCGGTGATTGCAACATATATAGGTAAGCGCATAATGGGCAAAACGAAGTTGGACATCATGGCCATACCTATGGGTGCCGTTCTTGTCGGTGGAGTTTCGGGATATGGCCTGGCTCTTGTCACCACTCCGCTCCTAACATGGATAAGCAGTCAAACTACCGCTGCGGTCGAGGGTTCTCCCTTAATCGGTTCCATGGTCATAGCCTTGGTATGGAGCATTTTATTGATGACACCGGCGTCTTCCGCGGCCCTTGCGATCGCCCTGCAATTAGATCCAGTTTCCAGTGCTGCAGCCCTAATCGGATGTACGGTTCAGTTTGTCGGGTTCACTGTCATGTCTTATAAAGATAATGATATGGGCGGGTTCCTGGCACAGATGGTCGTAACGCCAAAAGTTCAATTTCCTAATTTGATCAAAAAACCATTATATGTAGTTCCGCCTTTTGTGGCAGCAATCATCTGTGCACCTATCGCTACCTTGGCATTCGATTTTCAAGTGCCGTATGAGCTTGGCGGCATGGGGTTAAGTTCAATGATTGCCCCGATTGCCATCATAACAGGTCATGGGTTATACACATTCTTGGTTTATGTGGCAGTGGGGATGGTATTGCCAGCTGTGATCACGCTTGCCTTACATCGCGTATTGAAAATGATGGGTAAAGTTAAGCCGGGCGATCTTCATTTGGAAGTTTCATAATCAAAGTTTTCTTGGAAACCAGCCAGGTTAAGGACCGGGCTGGTTTTTATTTATAAGGGGATTAGGGTAAAATGGGGAGGAAAGCATTTGCATAGATAGGATGATATAGATGGGAAAAGAAATTGATATAAAAGTGAAAGCTAAGTTCGTGAGTAAAATCAGCAAGGGTTTTCCCTTGATTGTTAAAGAGTCGATAGCCAATCTTAATGACCTTAAGGAAGAGGGGTCCTTGGTGCGCTTGGTGGATGAGAACAACCGCTTTCTGGCAAAAGGATATTATGGTATACAGAATAAGGGCTACGGCTGGATATTGACCCGAAGAGAGAATGAAAAGATCGATCAATCCTTCTTTAACGGAAAAATCCAGGCAGCGTATGAATTCCGAAAGTCTTTTTTTGAAGATGGGGAGACTACAGCTTTCCGCATGTTCAATGGGGAAGGTGATGGAATTGGCGGGTTAATCATTGATCATTATGATGGCCATTATGTCATTAGCTGGTATAGCAAAGGAATATATTCCTTTAAGGACTACATCATTAAGGCATTGCAGGAAGCGGTCGAGGTCAAATCGATTTATCAGAAGAAACGCTTTGATACAAAGGGGCAGTACGTGGAGGAAGACGATTTTGTCATGGGCGAACAACCGGAATTTCCGCTTCTTGTAAAGGAAAATGGAGTCCGTTTTGCTGTTTATCTGAATGATGGCGCAATGGTCGGTGTCTTTCTTGATCAACGCGATGTCAGAAGGAAAATCCGCGATGAATACGCAAAAGGGAAAACGGTGTTGAATATGTTCTCCTATACGGGGGCATTCTCCGTGTTTGCCACTTTAGGCGGTGCTGTTAAAACAACGAGTGTCGACCTGGCGAATCGAAGTTTACCAAAGACGATCGAGCAGTTCAGTGTGAACGGCATAGATCCTGAAGCTCACAATATCGTGGTTATGGATGTTTTCAAGTATTTTAAATATGCGGTGAAGAAAGCCTTGAAATTTGAAATGGTCATCCTTGATCCGCCTAGCTTTGCCAAATCGAAGAAGTTTACTTTCAGTGCCGGAAAAGACTATACGAATCTACTGAAGGATACCATTTCCATTACGGAAGACAACGGGGTCATTATCGCCTCTACTAATTGCAGTACGTTCGACATGAAAAAATTCAAGAACTTCATTGATGTTGCTTTCAGGGAAATGAATGGAAAGTATGAAATCATGGAACAATTCTCATTGCCGGCTGATTTTAAAACAATTCCTGAGTATAAGGAAGGGAATTATTTAAAAGTAGTCTTCATTAAGAAAATTAAAGGATAAGAAAAGGCGTCCACAGTTCAAGCAGAACTGTGAATGCCTTTTTTATAATGTAAATGTTTCATGTGGAACGATTGGACATTAGATTCATTGGATAGGCCGTTCACTTTTCAAACCTCTCGATACATGAAAGGAAGGTTTCCTGCGAATGCTGTTAGCGATGCAAAACTGCGCTGCATAGTAGGTAAGCATGATCAGTGGACCTGAAAAGGCAACATCATCGATAAACTTGTTCCAAGATAAAATGGAGTCGGAAATCATGAAGAGGAGCCCGCCGATGATTGTGGCCGCATTGCCGGTCATAAATGCTGCCCAGCCCATAAGGGAGATGACCGTTACATAACAAATCACAGGGATGATGAGGTTATGTTCACCTTTTTCGATTAACGAATGTACAATTTCACGGCTAATCCAAGTGGAGTAAATGCTGATCGGAAGAATCGTCGCAAATCGGAGCCATGAAAAGTTCCATCGTCCAAAGAATGCTGAAATATAGAAAAGGTGGCCGATCAAGAAGGCGGAAAGCCCGATGACGAACCAAATCAACAAACCATCTCCAAGCATGCAAAAGAATAAACCAAGAAGGATCAAGGATTGGTAACGATCGCGTATTCCCACATTTGTGCGGGCGTAGAGAAAAATCAATAACATGGGGATTACCTTGAACAGTATTTTGATGATTAAAGGCTCTTCCGGTATAAGAAAAATATAGGATAGTCCCGTGATAAGGATCGCGGCAGGTAGGCACTTTATTAACATTCCATTCCCTCCTTCACTCTTTAATTCTATGTAAGGGGAAGGAACCCCTTGTCAATGAAAGAACTGTTTGAAAGAAAGTAGTGAAAATGAAAAAAACTGGCTCCTGTTTTAACTAGGAGCCAGTCAGGTTATACGGCTGAGTCTTCTTTAACGAAAGCCAGTTTTAACCAGTTTTTTCCCTCAACAAGCCTTGTGACGAGCATGGCACAAACCGTGTTTCCTGTGGAGTTAAGCAATGTAGCGGGAGCATCGATGATCGTTGATATAACGGCAATGATGGGCAGGACTTCCACAGGGAAGCCGAATACACTAAGAATCAACATTTCCCCAATCATGCCGCCCCCAGGAATGGCACCCATAACAGCTCCAACCAAAAAGGCAACAGCAAGTATACTTAAAATGCTTGAAATGCTTGTCATATCCTTTCCAAATAAGCTGAATAGGAAAACGATTTTCAATACACCGCCGAAAACCGAACCATCTTTATGAGTATTGGCTCCGAGTGGGATGACAGTCTCCGCTATATCCTTAGGCACGCCCATTTTCTTGACTGCTTCCAGATTGACTGGAATGGACGCGGCACTTGAACAAGTTGCGATGGCTGTAATGGATGGTGTCAGGGCATTTTTCCAAAATAGTTTAACTCCATCTTTCCCGCCGGCGATAAAGGCATACAAAGTGAAGAAGCCGAAATAATAAATCAAGGCCAAGGCTAGATAAAGAATGAAAGTGCGAGCATAGCCTTCTAAAATCTGCGGCCCAAGCTGCCCGATAATCGCCGCAAAATAAGCACCAAGTCCAATTGGCGCATAGTACATGACAATTTTGACGACCTTCATCATGACAGCTGTACCTGCTGTCAAAAATTCAGTAATCGGTCTTGCTTTCTCACCGACCAGTGCAGTGGAAAGTCCGATTAATACTGAGAAAACGATAAGCTGAAGCATATTGCTTCTGGAGAACAGTTCTGGAAAGTCGGAAACGGTTACAGTGCTGACCAGTTGACTGAAGAAAGAAACTTCTTCGATGGTCTCTTCAGGGGAACTGTTTTCCATCAGTTCTTTAATGGCTGTCGTATCTGTGCCCTCCAACGGATTGACGATGGTTGTCCCAATAAATCCAATGACGGCAGCTAAAGCGGCTGTTGTCAGGAAAACGAGAACGATACTTCCCATGATTTTTCCGAGGCGCTTCATTCCGCTCATATTGGCAATCGCTGAAGCAATGCTGAAAAATACCAATGGCACGATGATCGTGAACATCAGATTTAAGAATAAGTCCCCTAGCGGCTGTATGACCGAGGTTTTCTCCCCGAAAACCACGCCCGCTATCCCACCGATAATGATGGCAGTGAGCAGTATTAAAGAGGTTCGATAGTTTTTGATGAAGCTCTTCATTTAAATTCCGTCCTTTCAGGATGAAGATATCGATAAAAATATACTTCATTATCAACTCTAAAATCGGGTTTGACAATATTTTTTTATAGAAAGGAATGTTAATAGAATAAATGTATTAATAATGGGGAATGGATGGTGAAAATATCGAGAAGGAGGGCTAGAATGGCATTTGTTGAGGTGGAAGAAGGCGTTCGGTTGTTTTATGAAGAAAAGGGCGAGGGGAGACCGATTATTTTTATACATGGTGTGTGGATGAGCAGCCGGTTCTTTAAAAGTCAGCTGCCGTACTTTTCAGAAAAATATAGAACGATATTGCTTGATTTAAGAAGTCATGGCCAGTCAAATCATGTACATTACGGAAATACGGTCTCCGTTTATGCAAAAGACCTTCATGCGTTCATTGGTGAACTGGGATTAAAGGATGTCATACTTGCAGGCTGGTCGATGGGGGCATTTGTCGTTTGGGATTATCTTAAGCAATTCGGTGAGGGAAATATTCATTCAACTGTGATCGTGGATGAATTGGCCTCTGATTTTAAGTGGCCCGATTTTCATATCGGTGCGTTTGATATGGAAACGTTGATTGCCTTCATGACAGAAATTCAAACGAATCGTACCCCGTTTCTGCAAAAATTCCTTGCTTCCATGTTCAACAATGAATTATCTGCAGAGGATGCAGGCTGGATGCTTGGGGAAGTGACCAGAATGCCGGAATCCATTGCTAGCAGCATTCTATTTGACCAATCGATTGTGGACTATCGTGACTTCTTGCCAGCAATCCATGTACCCACACTTCTCTGTTTTGGAAGGCATGAAAAAGTCATTCCTGTAGCAGCTGGGGAACATTTGCATAAAAACATTCCGAATTCCGAACTAGTAATCTTTGAAGATAGTTGCCATTGTCCGTTCATGGAAGAAAGCGACTTGTTTAATGAAACCGTGAATGGTTTTATTTCAAAAATTAAATGAAAAAAAGTGCCTATTCGGCTTATATATGGTCCCGGTATTGTACCGGGGCCATTTTACTTTATTCCCCATTGATCACACTCATTGTATAATTTGTTCTTTTCTTGTTTTTCTACTATCTGAAATAAAAATATTGTAATTTTAGAGAATAGTCTGTAAAATGAATCTAACCTAAAAATGTTAACGTTAACATAAAGCGAAGTACTACTTTTACGAAGTTTATAGGTTCAAAAATGTTAACGATAACATTATACCTATTAAGAAAGCGGTGAAAATGATGAAAATTTTTATGGGATCAGACTTTTTACTAACAAATGAAACGGCCGTTCATATTTATCAAAATTATGCAAAGGATATGCCGATTATTGATTATCATTGCCATCTAAGCCCCAAAGAAATTTATGAAAATAAGACATTCAAAAATATTACTGAAGCATGGTTATATGGGGACCATTATAAATGGCGGGTAATGCGGGCAAATGGTATCCCGGAGTATTACATTACGGGGCAGGCTGATGATTATGATAAATTTGTAGCATGGGCGAAAACGGTTCCGATGACAATTGGAAATCCGCTATATAATTGGACACACTTGGAATTGCAACGCTTTTTCGATGTATATGATATTTTAAATGAAGATACGGCTTCTAGCATCTGGGAAAAAGTCAATAATTTATTAAATGGCGGAGGTTTTGGCGCAAGGGATTTAATCTCGAAATCGAATGTAAAAGTGATCTGTACGACGGATGATCCAGTCGACTCTCTTAAATACCACAAGCTGTTGAGGGAAGATCATGATTTTAATGTAAGCGTTTTACCGAGCTTCCGTCCAGATAAGGCTTTAGAAATTAATCGTAATGGTTATCTCGAGTGGGTGAGTAATCTGGAGCAGGCAGCAGATCAAAAAATCGCAGATTACGATGGTTTCCTTAAGGCCTTGGAGTCAAGAATCCACTACTTTCATTCAATTGGAGGCAGGGTATCTGATCATGCTTTGGATGTAATGGTCTATGAAGAAGCAACTAAAGAAGAGATTGCTGATATATTTACAAAAAGAATGCAAGGTGTCGCAGTCTCTCAATCAGATGAGAAAAAATACAAAACATATACACTGAATTTCCTTGGCGGCATGTATGCCAAATTAGGTTGGACGATGCAATTTCATATAAATGCCCTGCGCAATAATAATTCAAAAATGTATAATCGGCTAGGACCGGACACCGGTTATGATTCAATGAATGATGATGGAATAGCAAAGCCACTTGTGAAAATATTGGATGCAATGGACAAAGAAGATGCTCTACCGAAGACGATTCTATATTCTTTAAATCCAAATGATAATCATGTCATAGCCAGCATTATTAATAGTTTTCAAGATGGAAAGCAACCAGGGAAAATTCAGTTTGGAACCGCATGGTGGTTCAATGACAATAAGGATGGCATGCTAGAACAAATGAAAGCACTAGCGAATGTAGGACTCTTTAGCAGATTTCTTGGTATGCTGACGGATTCAAGAAGCTTTCTCTCCTATACAAGGCATGAGTACTTCAGAAGGCTAGTGTGCCAACTAGTAGGAGAATGGGTGGAAAATGGAGAGGTTCCAAATGATATGGATTTAATAGGAAATATTGTGCAAGGGATTTCATATTATAATGCAAAAAATTACTTTGGATTTGATATTAAAGAATAAATATAGCTCTCTATTCCCCCTTCCCCATAGGTAGAATAGAGAGTTCCATTTATAGGTAGTTTAACGTCGGAACAAAATGTAGATTATCAGGAGGATAATATGAATACAGCCCTTGCTCCAGAAAAAGATCCGATAGAAGTGAAAAACGAGAAATTGAGTTTGAAAGAGAAGATATCTTATGGCTTCGGCGATTTTGGAAACGGTTTCATGTTCGATCTCGGTCAACTCTACCTGCTTAAATTTCTTACCGATATTGCTGGTATACCTGCAGCGGCGGCAGGTACAATTTTTTTAGTCAGTAAGCTTTTTGCTGCCATTATGGATCCGATCGTTGGCTCTTCAATAGATTATCGCAAGAACATTGGAAAGCGAGGTAAGTTCAAACCATACTTAATTATTGGAAGTTTAATATTAGCTATATTCACTGTGCTACTGTTTATTTCACCTGAGATATCAAATACAGGTAAGCTTATATATGCTTATGCTTTATATATGGTTTGGGGCATTGCTTATTCCTTTACCAATATTCCTTACGGTTCACTTGGGGCTGCAATGACACAAAATGCCGAAGACCGGACTTCCCTTGCCACTTTCAGGCAAATAGGTTCATTGGGAGCTTTGCTGATCACTAGCGTCATTGTTATGCCATTGATCGTGAAGTTTGAGAATCCTAAAGTGGGTTACCCGGTTGTAATGGGAATCATGTGCATTGTCGGAATCATTGGTTTCTATATTTGTTATCGAAATACTAAAGAAAGAGTTATGGTTAAAAAGTCTCCAAGGGAAAAATTATCTTTTAAATCTATTGTCAAAACATTTGTAATGAATAAGCCCTTATTAACACTGGTATTGATGACGATTTTTTCAATCTCAGCCTATAATATCAAGTCAGCATTATTAATCTATTTTGCACAATATAATTTAGGTAACGTAACCCTGGTGGCCAATATGAGTTTTGTCATTATTGGTTCCTCTTTCATAGGGGTTATCCTCATGCCTAAACTTGTCAAGAAATTCGGAAAAAAGCATACGGCGATGCTGGGGTTCGCTATTTGCATTGCCGCCGATTTAATTAATTTCCTTATTCCTACCAATATCTATTCATTCACAATTTTATCTGCGATTGCTTTCATCGGGATAAGTATTCCAAATGGCATAACTTGGGCACTTGTTTCCGATATCATTGATTATGGAGAGTGGGTCTCAGGGGAGCGCAAAGAAGCAACTACATATTCACTATTCAATTTTTCAAGGAAATTGGCTCAGTCTTTAGCCGGCTTTCTTTCAGGACTAGGACTGAGTTTAATAGGTTATGTACCCAATGTGGCTCAAACAGCAGGGACCCTGCTTGGGATCAAGGGTTTACTGACCCTTTACCCTGCAGTTGCGCTGACAATAGCCATGCTGATAATTGGAATGATGTATAAATTAACAGATGATAAACATGCAGAAATCATTAGAAAACTTGAAACCAGGTAATGGGGATATATAATGAAAGGTATAGTTTTGGCAAAACACTTTGCAGATTTCATCCCTTATTGACTCATGGATTTTCTATTAGGGGGATTGTAATCTGGAATTGCCTGATAAACATGGTATGCTAGTAGAAAGTATACTTTGTGATTTTAAAGGATGAGTGGAATGGTGACGATAAAAGATATTGCTAAGATAGCGAATGTATCTCATACAACAGTATCAAGGGCCTTGAATAATAGTCCTTTGATTAAAGAGGATACAAGGAAGAAAATACTGGATCTAGCCTCTCAGCTAAATTATACCCCTAATTATAATGCTAAAAGCTTGGTAATGAAGAAATCACACACGATCGGATTGTTTTTTACAAGCATCTCAAATGGTACATCACCCAGCTTCTTTACAGATACAATAAAGGGAGTCAATAGTGTCATTAATGAGGATTTCAATTTATTTGTACGCGGTATAGATGATTATGAGGATTTTTCAGCTATTAATAGTGGCAGGTTCGATGGCATTATTTTGATGAGCCAAAGTGATGTAGATAATGTTTTTATTTATTATGTATTGGAAAAAAAGATACCTCTTGTCGTGTTAAATAGGCAAGTTGATGAAAAGAAACTGATTAATATTTTATCAAATGATTCAGAGGGATCCTATCAAGCGATTGAACATTTGATTCAAAATGGTCATCAGAATATTGCGATTATCGAAGGTAAAGAAGGATTTAAATCAACTAAAAAGCGGAAAGATGGCTTTATAAAGGCGTTGATTGATTACAAAATCGAAATCAAAAGTGAATATGCTGTCAAAGGGAATTATGATATGCATAGTGGGTACCAGGCTATGGAAAAACTGCTTGCCGTTAAGACGATGCCGACTGCAGTCTTCTGTTCCAATGACGATATGGCCATAGGGGCGATGAATGCTGTTTTTGCCAATGGTTTCAAGGTTCCAGATGATATATCCATTATAGGGTTTGATGATATAGGATTTGCCCAATATACAACGCCGCGGTTAACAACGGTAAAAAGACCGATTGAGCAGATAAGTATAAAGGGGGCAGAGAATTTATTATCCCTAATTGAAAACCCCGGGAAAAACGGGAAGCGGATTTTTGTGAATACAGAATTAATGATGCGGGATTCTGTGAAAAAATTGAAGTGAAAAAAACATGCCCATTTATTTGAATATACATAATAAATGGGCAGTAAAATGATTCTCCTTTTTTTTAAAACAGAATGTTCACGTGTGCAATTGTCGAGGAGGAATAGAGGATGGAAAAAATAAGTAAGAAAATATGTGGTGAGCATCCCGTATACCAGGAAAAAATCCTTCAATTTGGAGAGGGTAATTTCTTAAGGGCATTTGTTGATTGGCAAATTGATGTACTGAATAAAAAAACGGACTTCAATGGCAGTGTAGTGGTTGTCCAGCCAAGAGGTTCTGAAAAAATTGAGCGTTTGAACGAACAAGATGGATTATTCACTTTATATTTGCAAGGAATGAAAGAGGGAAAAGCTGTTAATGAGCATATGATTGTCAATTCGATAAGCAGAGGCATCGATCTAGTTAAGGACTATGATAAATATGTGGATTTAGCAGGTAGTGAAGAGCTAAGATTTATTATTTCAAATGCCACGGAGGCAGGAATTTACTTAGAGGCGACTGACAGATTGGAAGACCGTCCTCAAAAAAGTTTTCCGGGTAAATTAACAGCCTTTTTATTTCACCGCTTCAAAGCATTTAAGGGGGATTATCAAAAAGGCTGCATTATAATCCCGTGTGAATTAATAGAAGAAAATGGAGCTAAGCTTAGAGACATTGTTCTCCAGCTTGCTAGTAGTTGGAATCTCGGGAAAGCGTTTATCGAGTGGATTCTCCACGCCAATACATTCTGCAACAGTTTAGTTGATCGAATCGTACCAGGTTTTCCAAAAGATAGGGTAGATGAAATCACAGAAGAGTTAGGGTATCAAGATGATTTATTAGTGGTAGGCGAACTATACCATCAGTGGGTTATCGAGGGTCCTCAGTGGATCAAAAAGGAATTCCCAATCGATCAAGTGGGCCTAAATACTTTTTTTGTCGATGACTTAACTCCATATCGCGTACAGAAAGTGCGTATTCTGAATGGTGTCCATACAGCGATGACCCCTGTTGCCTATTTAGCAGGGGTGGGAACAGTGGCAGAGGCGATGGAAGATGAGACCACTGGACAATTTATAAAGGAATTGACTTTTGAAGAAATCATCCCGACCCTTGACATGCCGACTGAAGAATTGAGAGCCTTTGCAAATGATGTTCTTAACCGTTTTAAAAACCCTTATATTAAACATTATTTATTGAGCATTAGCCTGAATTCCCTATCAAAATTTAAAACAAGGAATATCCCGGCATTACTTGATTATATGGAAAAGAAACAAGAGTTGCCCCGAAGAATGGTTTTTTCCTTGAGTGCTTTACTCATTTTTTATAAAGGGAAAAGGGGAGAAGAAATGATTCCACTTGAGGATGATCCAAGTGTCCTTGAATTATTTAAGGCGTCGTGGAAATCGGTGGCTGAGGGTACCACGAAAATCGAGGAGCTTGTCGAGACGATTCTCGGTAACCAAGATATTTGGGGGATGGATTTGAATGGAGTAAGCGGACTTACGAAATTGGTGGCAGAATATGTACATCAAATGGAAGACTTAGGTATTAAACCCTCGTTGGAAGCAATGATGAGGGAGCAATCCGTAAAATAGGGAGGGCCTTTATCATGAAAGATATTTTTCAAATACATGAAAATGACAATATAGCACTAGCCTTAAGAAAATTATCAAAAGATGAACGCCTCATTGTCAATGGAACAGAATTAGTGATACAGGAAGATGTTGAACGAGGACATAAAGTGGCATTAAAGAATCTTCTAAAAGATGATCAAGTAATGAAGTACGGTTTTCCAATTGGTCATGTATTGCAAGAGGTGGAAATTGGAGAGTGGGTCCATACGCATAATACAGTAACCAATTTATCAGGTACTCAGGAATATAGCTATGAACGGAAGCTTACGGAAAATCCTTACCATGATGAAAATTTAACATTTAAAGGATATAAAAGGGAAAATGGATCCGTTGGAATCAGAAATGAGCTCTGGATTGTTCCCACAGTAGGATGTGTTAATGGCATTGCCGAGAAAATCATCAAAAGGTTCGAAAAAGAGGTAGGTAATATTACTCCTTTTGATAATATGCTTGTCTTTAAACACAATTATGGCTGCTCACAATTAGGGGATGACCATGAAAATACAAAGCAAATTCTATTGAATGCAGTGAACCATCCAAATGCGTCAGGCGTTCTCGTACTTGGGCTGGGATGTGAAAATAATGAAATGGTCCAATTCAAAAAAGATCTGGGAAATGTGGATGAAAACCGAATTAAATTTCTTGTATCACAAGACGTTACGGACGAAATTGAGGCTGGAGTAAAGTTAATTAAAGAAATCCATGCTTATGTTCAGGGTGATAAAAGGGAAGACGTTCCATTATCGGAATTGAAAATAGGCTTAAAATGCGGGGGGTCTGATGGATTCTCAGGAATAACGGCTAACCCCCTTTTAGGCAGGTTTTCAGATTTTCTGATAGCACAAGGTGGAACGACCGTCTTAACTGAAGTACCTGAAATGTTCGGTGCGGAAACCATCTTAATGGAACGAGCAAACAACGAGGAGGTCTTCCATAAAATTGTTGCCGTAATCAATGATTTTAAAGAGTACTTTCTAAAGTTCGACCAGCCAGTCTATGAAAATCCTTCCCCTGGAAATAAAAAAGGGGGCATTACAACGCTTGAAGATAAATCGTTGGGGTGCACGCAAAAGTCCGGATCATCTCCAGTTGTCGATGTATTAAAGTATGGGGAAGTACTGAAAACGAAGGGCTTAAACCTATTGAATGCTCCAGGGAATGACTTGATTGCTTCTTCAGCACTCGCTGCCACTGGCTGTCATATGGTATTATTCACCACGGGACGAGGAACACCATTCGGGACATTCGTTCCGACGATGAAGGTATCTACTAATACATCAATCTATCATTCCAAACCGCATTGGATTGATTTTAATGCAGGTATCTTACTGGATGATGACATGTCCTCTGAAGCCATTTTACGGAAATTCATTAATTATACCATTCAAATAGCTAATGGTGAATTTGTAAACAATGAGAAAAATGACTTTAGGGAACTTGCCATTTTTAAAACAGGTGTTACCCTTTAGTTAGAAAACGCCATGTCGTTTTTATAAAATATGGTTAAATGGATATAAGGTGATAATGAATGGATGCGGGCAAGTAGTGCCCCGCATTTTTTTTATTGTAGCAGGTGTCATTATTAATAGTTTCTAACTGGATTTTTTTAACTGAACGGTTTCGGTAAGAAATAAAGGGAATACTGATAGGACGTCATTGGTGCAGAGGTAATGGAATTGATAAATTAAATGGGTAATATTTTTATATCCTTTTCACAGGAATTGGGCTATTATGAGGTGGATTTAAATTGGTGTGATCGTTATCTGTTATTGAGAGAAACTCATGCAGAAAGTGATGGAGAGGATAAAATGGATGATCGTTTACCATACAATGAAATTATAGATGTATGTTTACTTGCGGGAAAAATCATGCTTCAGAACGGAGCGGAAACATCAAGGGTGGAAGATACGATGGTTAGAATCGCTGCAGCGTTTGGGTGCGGTGAATCACACAGTTTTTCGACGCCTACTGGAATTATTTTTTCGCTGGATGGCATGCACCCAGCGTCAAAATTGATCCGAGTTTCCCAACGATCTACAGATTTACATAAGGTGACGCAGGTTAATAGTATATCCCGAAGCATTTCCAGCAAGGAAATGACACCGGAGGAAGCATATTTACGGTTAAAACAAATCGAAAAGGCCGGGATGGGGTATCCAATGTGGGTGCAGGTCTTTGCTGCATTTATAGCGAGCGGCTGCTTTTTAATCATGTTCCAAGGACAGTGGAGTGATTTCATCTGGTCCTGTGTAGCTGGAGCAATGGGATTCTCATGCCTGCTTTATTTGCACTGGTTACTGGAAGTCCGTTTTTTTGCTGAATTCATCGCCTCTTTAGTCGTAGGATTAGTAGCTATGTTTTTTGTCCAGATTGGAGTAGGGAGTCATTTGGACACGATAATCATCGGAGCGGTGATGCCGCTTGTGCCAGGGCTGTTAATAACAAATGCAGCCAGGGATTTAATTGCAGGGCATTTGGTTTCGGGTCTATCCAAGGGTGCGGATGCAGGATTGACTGCTTTAGCCATTGGGGCAGGGATATCGGCCGCGTTTGTTTTCTTATGATTTTAGGGGGGGAAGAATGATGATTGCACAGCTTATTACAAGTTTCATTGCCTCAGCCGCCTTTGGAGTCATCTTCAATGTACCAAAAAATTCATTGTTTCAATGTGGTTTCGTAGGGATGTTGGGGTGGATCTTATACTTTGCTCTGGTTGAAAATGAGATAAACAGCATCATTGCAACATTAGCGTCTGCATTTATCGTTGCGGTCATCAGCCAGTATTTTGCTAAAAGGTATAAAACGCCGATCACGATTTTCAATGTATCGGGAATCATCCCCCTCGTGCCTGGAGGTTTGTCGTATGATGCGATGAAGCACTTTGTCGGAAATGATTTTTATGTCGCCGTTCAGCTTGCAGCCAAGGTTTTCATGCTTGCTGGTGCCATTGCGATGGGACTTATCTTTGCAGAAGTCATGAACCAGTTAGTAACTAAGTACAATAGAAGGAAGGTAAGATTGAGAAGTTAGCGGGAATTTTCCTGATGAATAGGTTCTGAATAAAGAGAAAGGAGAGCAGGGCGAAGCCTGCTCTCCTTTCTCTTTTTAATATTTTAAAATAATAATGAATCTAGTCTATATAGGATCTTTCATCCCAGTATTGGCAGTAACCAAAATTTCGTCGAATTTTTTGGCATCAGCTTTCTTGCTTGACAGAAGTGTTCCGGCGATGGCTGCGATAAAACCAATCGGGATGGAGATGATGCCTGGGTTGGCAAGTGGGAATAATGGTTCCCCAACGAATATTGCCGCTCCCTCCACCGGAGACCAGACATTGGGACTTAGGAATACAAGCAATAAAGAACTGACCAGTCCAACTAACATGCCAGTGACAGCCCCAGTCGTGTTAAAACGTTTCCAGAATACTGTGAAGACAATGATGGGCAGATTGGCACTGGCAGCGACGGCAAAGGCGAGTGAAACAAGGAAGGCGACATTCATGTTTTGGGCAAATAAGGCCAGGATGATGGAAAGGATGGATACTCCGATGGATGCCCAACGAGCAGCAACGACTTGTTCTTTGTCGGTGGCTTGACCTTTCCGGATGATGTGGCCATAGAAGTCATGGGCAAAAGCAGATGCTGCCGATAGAACGAGACCTGCCACAACCGCTAAAATGGTAGCGAAAGCAACTGCAGAGACAAACGCGAATAGGAAGTCGCCCCCAATGGCTTCGGCAAGCAGCGGAGCAGCCATATTGCCGGCAGCATTCGCGGCTATGATCTTGTCGTAACCGACAAAGGCTGCCGCTCCGAAGCCGAGGAAAATGGTCATTATATAAAAGATGCCAATGATCCATGTGGCATATACCACGGACTTTCGGGCTGTGATGGCGTCTTTCACGGTAAAGAAACGGATGAGAATGTGAGGCAGTCCAGCCGTACCGAGTACAAGCGCTAAGTTAAGGGATAAAGTATCCAAAGGATCCTTGAATTTGTTACCGGGGTTAAGGAAATCCCCGCCCAAAGGGGTGGCTGTTTTCATCTGCCTGAACATCTCGATCACGCTAAAGTCGAATTTCGCCAAAACGATGATGGATATGATGAATGTACCAGCCATCAATAAAACGGCTTTAACGATTTGGACCCAACTGGTGGCCGTCATACCGCCGAATACGACGTATACGGTCATTAAAATACCTACAATGATGACGGAGTAAAGATAATCAATTCCAAGTAAGAGTTTTATAAGTGCACCTGCACCGACTAATTGGGCGATCATATAAAAGGTTGAAATCGAAATGGTGTTAAGGGCAGCAACCCCGCGTACTTTCTTTTCATTGAAACGGGCAGCAATCATGTCCGCCAATGTATACTTGCCAAGGTTACGAAGCGGTTCGGCCACGATATAAAGAACGACCAGATACGCAACCAGAAAACCTATGCTATAGAAAAAACCATCAAATCCAGAGAGTGCGACCATGCCGGCTATTCCCAAAAATGAGGCGGCGGACATATAATCTCCCGCAATGGCCCAGCCATTCTGCCAGCCAGTGAGGCTGCTGTCCGCCGTATAAAAGTCCGCGGTCGTTTTGGTGCGCCGTGAAGCAAAATAGGTAATGACCAATGTTAGTCCGACAATGATAAGAAATAATATAAAAGCAAGAATATTCATTGTGAATTCACCTTTTATCCTTTCGCTTCTTTAACGATTTTTTCTACTAATTGGTCAAATGTCGCAGCTTTTCTGGAATAGATGATGCATAATGTCCAGGTCATGATAAATTGGGCGAAGGCAAAAATCCAGGCCCAGCTGATTGCCCCGAAGGCAATTGAGTTAAGAACTTTAGAATAGGAAGTTAGTATGGGTAGGGTGAAATAAAAGACCATGAAAAAGATGGATAGCGGGACGATGAAATTGCGTTTTTTCCTTAAGAGTTCTTGAAAAGATTGTGATTGGACGATCTTGGTGTAGTCCGTGGAAGCGCTTACCTCGGTTTCTTTAGCGATTGAATCGTTTGATGCCAAGTTGGTTCCCCCTTCATCATTATTGATTTGGTTTTCATTACCAATTTCTGATAACAGTATCAGTATATATTTTTCAGAATATATTGTAAATTTAAATGCTGAAATTAAAGTTTTTTTCGTTCGACATCGTTTTTTCTTTTTACGCACAAGCAAAACCATTAAGGAAAAGTTAAGTTTCTTTCACGATACTGGTTTCAACGAAGGAAATCTGAAAGGAGAAAAGTGATGAAAAAGTTGATAACGATAGGTACGGTTTTAGTGCTGGCGATTGGGGGAAGCGTTTGGTTTTTCATGAAGGACCATGCTAAGCCTGTCATTGCGAAATCGGTGACGGCTACAGTTGAAAAGGGAGATCTTGAAGTGCAAATAAGCGGTTCCGGATCGGTCGCCGCAATCAATAGTGAAGACATTACATCTTCGGTAACGGGTGAAGTGGACGAAGTCCTTGTAGAGAAGAATGAATTGGTTGAGAAAGGTGATGAACTAATTACCTTCGCGGATGGTAGTGATCCGATAACAGCTCCATTCGATGGTACCGTTACAACAATGGATGTTGAAGAAGGGGACCGTGTATCAAACAGTGAAGTGTTGGCACATGTTACGGATTATAAAAAATTGAAAACCACGATCAGTGTTGATGAATTGGATGTTCCAAGTGTTAAAAAAGGACAAACGGTTGAAATTAAAGCCAGTGCTTTTGAAGATGAAACGTTTACGGGGGAGGTAACCAGTGTAGCAAAGGAAGGTACATATGAGAATGGGGTTTCTTCATTCGATGTCACTATCAAAATTGACAAACCCGGCGATATAAAAATTGGGATGTCGACTGAGGTGAGCATTTTGACGAATCGTGTAAAAGATGCACTATATGTTCCGATTGAAGCAGTCCAAATCGACGGGGAAGAGAAATATGTGAATATACAACAATCCGGTACAACTGAAGGAGCTGCCAGTACAAAGAAAGTGGTTGAGACTGGAATCAGCAACGATAGGTATATTGAAATAACTTCAGGGCTTGAAGAGGGACAGTTTGTTTCCTTGCCTATCACTATCAATGAAAGCTCCACTGGCAGCGGCGGCGAAGGAATGAGGGGAGACCAAGGAGGCGAGATAAGAATGCAGAGCGGCAGCGGAATGCCAAACGGTGGCGGAATGCCGAGTGGAAAGGGAGGTCAGTAAAATGGCGAAACCCATCATCAAAATTAAGAACATGTCTAAATCTTATGAATTAGGCGGTGAAACGGTCAAGGCACTTCAGGATGTCTGTCTTACAATCGATAAAGGCGATTTCATTTCGATCATCGGTCCTTCTGGGTCAGGGAAATCGACGTTCATGAATATGATTGGCTGCCTTGACAAGCCTGACATAGGTGAATATCTTCTTGATGGTAAAGAAGTGGAAAAGATGAAGGATAATGAGTTAGCTGCCATTCGTAATATTAAAATAGGATTTATCTTTCAAAATTTCAACCTGTTGGCAAAACTGACAGCGTTGGAGAATGTCGAACTTCCCCTGGTTTATAGAGGGGCAGGCGTGAAGGAAAGAAGAGAAGTGGCCAATGCGTGCCTTGATATGGTGGGCCTTGGTGACCGGAAGAATCATCTGCCGACCCAACTGTCGGGTGGACAGCAGCAAAGAGTTGCGATTGCAAGGGCACTTGCCGGTAATCCCCCCGTTTTATTGGCGGATGAGCCGACGGGGGCGCTTGATAGTAAAATGAGTAAAGAAGTGCTGCAGATGCTGAAAGAATTGAACGGAAAGGGACAAACAATCATTCTTATAACTCATGACTTGGAAGTGGCAAAAGAAGCGACTCGTGTCGTCCGGATACAGGATGGGCAGCTATTTGAAAACGGAGGTGATTGGATTGAACCTGAACGAATCAATGAAGATGGCTATACGCAGTATCAAAACCAATAAAGTCAGAGCATTTTTAACCATGCTTGGGATCATAATTGGAGTTGCCTCCGTAATCGTCCTGGTTTCGATTGGGCAGGGTTCCTCACAGTCCGTTCAGGATGAGATCAATAGCTTGGGAACGAACCTGATAACGGTAAGTGTCACGGATACCGACTCCGTGGAGCTGACGGATGATACAATTGAACAGTTTAAAGAGCTGAGCGGGATATCGGAAGTGGCGCCTGTTGTCACTGGACGCGTGTATGCCAAGAACGGAGAAGCTGCGTCACAGGTTTTGATGACCGGTGCAACTTCATCCTACTTATCAGTCAGGGATCTAGAGCTCAGTCAAGGCCGGTTTTTGACGGATATGGAAACGGAATTACGCTCCAAGGTCGTTGTCCTGGGATCGAATACAGCCACCACGCTTTTTGAAAATCAAAAAGCCGTGGACCAGAACGTGCTGATCGGCGGTGTTTCCTATCGCGTGATCGGTGTCCTGAAATCGGTAGGCACCTCAATGGGATCGAGCGGGGATGATGTCATCATTGCACCGATCACCACTGCCGAAAGGGCTACAGGCAGCACGACAATCGGAACCGTCTATTTAAAAGCGGAGAACGAGAATATCATGGATAGGGCAATGTACCAGGTACAAGGTGCGATGACCACATCATTCCCGGAACAGAGTGATAACTATTCGGTTTCCAATCAAGAAGATCTGATGGATACAATGAGCTCTGTATCAGATACGTTCACACTCATGCTTGGCGGTATTGCCAGTATTTCGTTACTGGTAGGCGGAATCGGGATCATGAATATCATGTTGGTTTCCGTCTCGGAGAGGACAAAGGAAATCGGGATTAGAAAAGCAATTGGGGCAAATCGGAAATCGATTCTTCTTCAGTTTTTAATTGAAGCGATGGTCCTGAGCTGCTTCGGGGGACTGTTGGGAGTTGGAATTGGCTTGGGAATCGCAAAATTGATTTCGGTTTTTACAAGTTTAACGATTAGTTATTCATGGTCGGTGACATTGTTTGCCTTCTTATTCTCCATTTTAATCGGGATAATGTTTGGTGTATTTCCTGCCAATAAGGCATCCAAATTAAATCCAATCCAGGCACTGCGTCACGAATGAACATACCATTTTGAAAGAAAGCAGGCATTAAAAGCCCGCTTTCTTTTGCATATGAAAAAGGATAAAATCAACATATATCACAATTGAGGCGGTTGGGAGGTATCCTGAATGAAGGTTTTGGTGGTAGAAGATAATGTTTCATTATTAGAGTCGATCCGACAGATTCTGACGGAAGAATATGAAGTCGATACAGCGGATAATGGGGAAGATGGGCTATTCATGGCCCAACAAAGCATTTACGATATCATCATTTTGGATGTAATGCTTCCGGGAATCGATGGATTTGAAATCGTACGGAAAATCAGGGAAGCAAAAATAGATACAAGTGTCTTGTTTTTGACGGCAAAAGATGCACTTGAGGATCGTGTCAGAGGGTTGGAAATGGGTGGCGATGATTATTTAGTCAAGCCGTTTCAGGCACCGGAACTTAAGGCCAGGATTCGTGCCCTGCTTCGAAGGAGTGGCATTATTTCGCTAGAACAGCATGTGAAATACCGTAATATTGAATTGTTGGAAAAAGAAAAGGATATTTTGGTCGATGGAAAGGTCATTAAAATGACCTTGAAACAGTATGAATTACTGGAATACCTGATTCAAAATAATGGGAAAATATTGACCCGTGAGCAGATTTTCGACCGCATTTGGGGGTTTGATTCAGATACGACCATTGCCATTGTGGAAGTGTTCATCCATCACCTTAGAAAAAAATTGGAACCTTTCAATTATCATAAAGATATTCAAACCGTTCGGGGTATTGGTTATATGCTAAAACAACCATAAGGGGATCATTATGTTCCAAAAAACAAGGCTTCAACTAACAATATTGAATTCTATCGTCTTTATTGTCTTAATAGCCATATTAAGCAGAACGATTTATTTCTATACGGAAGACCAGATCTATAGGGATGTCAATGATTCACTTATAAAGGATTACCGGGATTTCAATAATGGCGGCATGCCAGGCGGTCGTCCGCAAGGTGAGTTTCTCTTAGGACCGGGGCCAAGCGTCATTGTTTGGGGGCCGGATGATACGATCATTGAGCCAAGACTGAGTGTAGATAATTTTTTTAAGGTCAATGAACAAAAATTTTTCCCTAAAACTTTTGATGACATTGAAGAAATTTCAGTGAATGGATACACATATCGGGCCCTTTCCACCCAGGTCGATACGGGGTATGGACAGATGGCCGTACAATTCATCAGGAATGTGGATACAGAAAAGGAAATGCTCGATCGCTTGCTGCTCATATTGTTTGTTGGTGGAGGAATTGGAAGTCTAGTGGCGGTGGGCGCTGGCTATCTTCTGGCAGGACGGGCCTTGATCCCGGTCAAGAAATCCTGGGAGCAGCAACAGCAGTTTGTCTCGGATGCTTCGCATGAAATTCGAACGCCGCTTGCAGTCATTCAATCGCGGGCTGATTTGCTATTTCAATCGCCTAACGCGACAATCGAGGAAAAAGCCGTTGATATATCCATCATTTCGAAAGAAGTCCGCCGGTTGAATAAGCTTGTTAACGGACTTTTAACTTTGACCAGAACGGATTCGAATCAAATGGAGGTTAAGAAATCGAACTTTTTCCTTGATGACTTACTTATGGATATCGTGGAACAGTATACGGATATAGCTTCTTTTCAAGAGAAATCAATCATTAGTCATGCTCCCGAACAGGTAGTGTTTCATGGGGATAAAGAGAGAATTCACCAGCTGTTGGTGATATTGGTGGATAATGCCATGAAATTCACCGAGGAAGGCGGGGAAATTTCCTTATCCTGCATCAAGAATGCTTCATCCATCATTCTTACTGTAGAAGATAATGGAATAGGCATTCCGCAGGAAGAACTCCCGTTGATTTTTAACCGTTTTTACCAAGTGGAGCAATCCCGTTCGGCAAATGAAGGCACTGGATTAGGTCTATCCATAGCCCAATGGATTGTAAACACACATCAAGGGACCATCAAGGTTACAAGTGAGCAGAATGAACGGACCCGTTTTGAAATCACTTTTCCGAGAAATCAAAGGAAAAATTAGCTGCCATCCAATACGAAAAAGACTCTTACTTTCTTCCTTGCTGCTTAAGGGAAAATTAAGGGTCTTTTTAGATAATCCTCTTATAAATATATTTATTTTCGGAGGAGAATCATTGATGAATAGACTTGGTAAGTTAAATTTTTTAATTGGAATATTGGCTTCGGTCCTCTTAATGGCCCAAGCAGTCATCGGGATCATGATGTATGTGGATGGCAACGGCAATGAAACCATGAATCGACAGGCGGTGATGGGCCAGCCTGCCGACCGCAACACAACAGAATCGGCTAATGGCAGTACGGCGACCGATGATTCATCGACGGATACGGCAACTAATGAAACGCAGGGAACTCCACAAGGGGGGCCTAATGGTTCCGGGACTCCAGGAGAAATGCCAAGCGGCGGCAGCTTCCCAGGCAGAGACTCTTTTGCAGGTAAATTCATCGACTTTTATAAAGGGGCGGGTGGCTTGGCCGCATCCATCATCATCTTTGTAATTGGAGTCGCTGGATTAGCGACAACGGTGATATCCAGAACAGCTGCCTGAATAGTCGATATTACTTGAGGCAAGAGAAGGCTCCTTTCGAAGGGGAGCCTTCTTTTTTAATTCGCGAAACCCATTATTGTCACTAATTGTTATTTTAAAAAGTGAAATAATAATTGCACTTAAAAAAATATTAGTTTAATATAGACTTCTGGAGAGGTACGTACATGTATTTTGGATGAAAGAGAAAACGTTTGCATAAATTATTTGAGGGTATCCTACTATTAATGCACGAACATTAAATTCACCCTTAGTGGAGGCAGAATATATGAAATTTCTGATTGCAATTTTAGGACTGCTTATTGTTTTTGGACTAGCTATCTTAGTCAGCAGTGACCGGAAGAAAGTTAAAATAAAACCGATCATCCTCATGGTGGTCATTCAGCTTGTTTTAACTTATTTATTATTAAACACGAAGTTTGGCTTAGTGATCATCAATTCAATTGCCGATGGCTTCGGAAAACTTTTGGAATGGGCAAATGAAGGGATCACCTTTGTATTTGGCGGGATTGTAAACGAAGGGGCATCGCCCTTCTTTTTAAATGTCCTTCTTCCTATCGTATTCATATCAGCATTAATCGGGATTTTACAGCACTTCAAGATCCTTCCGTTCATCATGAAGTGGATTGGATTCGTTCTAAGTAAAGTGAATGGGATGGGTAAATTGGAATCTTACAATGCGGTTGCATCAGCAATAGTAGGCCAATCCGAAGTTTTCATAACCTTGAAAAAACAACTCGGTGCCATTCCGCCATCTCGCATGTATACGCTTTGTGCATCAGCCATGTCAACTGTATCAATGTCGATCGTCGGTGCTTATATGACGATGATTGAACCAAAGTACGTTGTGACGGCCATTGTTATTAACATGTTTGGTGGATTTATCATCGCATCCATTATCAATCCTTATACCGTAACGGATGAAGAGGATATTCTCCCTGTTGAAGTAGGGGCAGAGAAGCAGTCTTTCTTCGAAATGCTCGGGGAATATATCATGGATGGGTTCAAGGTTGCCATCACTGTAGCAGCGATGTTAATTGGTTTCGTTGCTTTAATCGCTGGGATCAACAGTGTATTCGACATGATCTTCGGCATCAGCTTCCAAGACATCATGGGGTATATCTTTGCACCTTTTGCCTTTATCATGGGGATACCGATTTCAGAAACCGTGACTGCTGGCGGAATCATGGCGACGAAACTGGTAACCAATGAATTCGTTGCCATGCTAAGCTTAGGGGAAGCATCAGCTGCTTTGAGCGAAAGGACGATAGGGATCGTTTCGGTTTTCCTGGTTTCCTTCGCCAATTTCTCATCAATTGGAATCATTGCCGGTGCAGTCAAAGGACTTCATGAAAAACAGGGTAATGTTGTAGCCCGTTTCGGCTTGAAGCTGCTATATGGTGCGACTCTTGTCAGCATCCTATCAGCGATCATTGTAAGTGTGATACTTTAAATAATGGATCTAACACAAAAGGGCACTTGGGTTCACTCCTAAGTGCCTCTTTATTTTTTTCGAAAGGGAAGAATTTTTGCATTTGAAGGTGTTTTGCTTGCTGGTATATAATACATAAAATGACAGGAGTGAAAGGGGAGTTTTAGGATGACGATGGATGGAAAAGAAACAGCCATCTTTGCAGGAGGCTGCTTTTGGTGCATGGTTGCTCCCTTTGATGAAATGGACGGTATCATTTCAGTGACATCAGGTTATACAGGCGGTAAATTTGCTACTCCTAGTTATAAACAAGTGATTACCGGTGCGACTGATCATGTTGAAGCGGTTCAAGTGGTATTCAATCCATCAATCATTTCCTATAAAACGTTATTAGAGATATTCTGGCGCCAAATCGATCCTACGGATGACGAGGGACAGTTCTCGGATAGGGGAATGCAATACAAGGCAGCCATTTTCTATCTTAATGAACGTCAGAAACAGGAAGCAGAACAATCGAAGGAAGATTTAATGATGAGCGGGCGGTTTAAGAAACCTATTGTTACGGGTATTCTACCCTCGGGGCAATTTTACGCCGCTGAAGAGTATCATCAAGAATTCTATCGGAAAAACCAATTTCGCTATGCATTGTATCGTAAAGGCTCAGGCCGGGATGCTTTCATTAAAGAAAATTGGCCTAAGGATAATGCACACCTTAGAAAGACCTTAACGGAGAGTCAGTTTCATGTCACCCAGGAAAATGGCACGGAGCCGCCTTTCGATAATGCCTATTGGGATCACTTTGGAGAAGGCATTTATGTGGATGTCGTTTCCGGGGAGCCCCTATTCAGTTCGCGGGATAAATATGATAGCGGTTGTGGGTGGCCAAGCTTCACGAAGCCCATCATGTCGGCAAGTGTCAATGAAAAAATGGATCTCAGCCACCGAATGACCAGGACCGAGGTGCGCAGCAGAGATGCCGATTCACACCTTGGACATGTTTTTCCCGATGGTCCAAGTCCTAAAGGCACGAGATATTGCATAAATTCCGCGGCCCTTCGATTCATCCCCAGAAATGAAATGGAGAAAGCGGGATATGGAGATTTGTTAATACTATTCAAAATGAAATAACTAGGAAGATAGGAGAAAATTTATATCGATATATCCTTGATAACTCGTCGAAGATTACGGAAAACTGGCTGGCTTTAAGGGAAAAGCAGTCTTGGTCCATCTATTCAATGGATTCTAATGAGGAAATCGAAAAGCTGCTTAGGGAACAGAATACATGGACCATCAAGACAGTCACAAGTGCTTAACTTGAAGATAAAACTGCTTTTATTGAAACGATGGAGCAGTGGGCCACACTTGTCGCGAAGAGCAGGGTTGAATCGGACACCCCATTTACGAAGTGTTGGAAGCGCTTAATAAGGATACGATGGTTGCCAAACAGATCTATCAATTGATAAGTACCCTGAACCTGTTAGGCATTCAATCAACCATTTCCGGGATTCGTACTGAGGTGGCCCAGACATCGATAGGTCTTGATTTTAGTCAGGTTTCGACACATAGTACTCTTAAACAGAAGGGATCAAGCTATACGAGAAAAAATGCTATAAGGGTGCAGTAAATGAAAAGAACCAGATCCGCTAGGAATCTGGTTCTTTTTCGTGATTCTATAACTTGAATGAACTTTTCAACCCAACGATTTGGTTGAAGACCAAGTGATCGGCCGCAGTGAGTTTAGAATCAACATTATAATAGCCATGCCTGAAGAATTGGAATTTATCCTGAGGCTTAGCATCTTTCATGTTAGGCTCGACAAATCCTTGTAGAATTTCGATAGAATCAGGGTTTACCCGGTCCAGGAATGATTTTTCTTCCTCTTCACCATTTTCCTTATCCAAGATTAACGGTTGAAAGTTGCGGAATTCTGCTGAAACGGCTTGTGAGGCTTCGATCCAGTGTAATGTACCTTTTACTTTACGTCCAGTGAAGCCCGATCCGCTTTTCGTTTCAATATCGTATGTGCAGCGGAGTTCAATGACGTTACCGGCGTCGTCCTTTATCACTTCTTCACATTTAATGAAATAAGCATGTTTCAAACGGACTTCATTGCCCGGGAAAAGTCGGAAATACTTTTTCGGCGGGTTTTCCATGAAATCGTCCTGTTCGATATATATTTCACGTGAAAACGGGATTTGGCGTGTACCCATTTCCGGTACTTCCGGATTGACCTCGGCATCCAGCCACTCTATCTCGCCTTCCGGATAGTTGGTGATGACCACTTTAAGCGGGTTCAGGATGGCCATAGTCCGTGGAGCCTTCAGCTTTAAGTCTTCCCGAACGAAATGATCAAGCATTTGAGAGTCCACGATACCGCTTGTTTTGGCGACACCTATCTCTTGGCAGAATGCACGAATCGCTTCGGGTGTATACCCGCGTCTCCGCAAGCCTGAAACGGTAGGCATCCGCGGGTCGTCCCAGCCGTCCACGAAGCCCTCATCGACAAGCTGCTTCAGTTTTCGCTTGCTCATTACTGTATTGGTCAGGTTAAGACGGCCAAATTCATATTGCTTTGGTTTGCTTTCCATTTCACAATTCTCAACGATCCAGTCATAAAGAGGGCGTTGATCTTCGAACTCAAGCGTACAAATGGAGTGTGTGACTCCCTCGATGGCATCTTCAATCGGGTGGGCAAAGGCATACATTGGGTAGATGCACCATTTGTTGCCGGTATTATGGTGTTCAGTATGGGAGATACGGTATATGACGGGATCACGCAAATTAATGTTAGGTGAGCTCATATCGATTTTTGCACGCAATACTTTTGCGCCGTTTTCGTATTCGCCGCTACGCATCTTTTCAAATAGTTCAAGATTTTCCTCAACGGTCCTATTGCGGTAGGGGCTGTCTTTCCCCGGCTCTGTCAGCGTTCCGCGATATTCACGGATTTGGTCGGCATTAAGGTCGTCCACATATGCCAGTCCTTTATTGATGAGCAGCACAGCTCTTTTATACATTTCATCAAAATAGTCGGAAGCGAAGAAAAGGTTATCCCAGTCGTAACCGAGCCATTTTACATCTTCCTTAATGGAGTTGACGAACTCAATATCCTCTTTCAATGGATTCGTATCATCGAAACGAAGGTTGGTTTTCCCATTGAAATCATCAGCCACCCCAAAATTCAAAATGATGGATTTGGCATGCCCGATATGTAAATATCCGTTCGGCTCAGGAGGGAAGCGGGTGATGACATGATCATGTTTTCCGGACTCTAGGTCATCTTTTATAATATTTTTAATAAAATTCGAAGAGTTATTTTCCAACTGAATTCGACCTCTTTCATTTATATACTTCTTTTAATTTTACCTGTATATATACCATAAATACAGATATTTTTCCATGTTCGAGCCGGAATCACGGTTTATCTGAAACAATTCATCAAGTATTTAGTTTGTACAATCCAAGCGGAAATATCCCTGAAACTTCGATCATGTAATTTAGGGAACGACCTAACTGGATAGTAAAGAAACAAACTAAACCTTTTTCATCTAAAAAAAGCAATACAGGAATTCACGCCTGTATTGCTCATGATCTCGCTGGCAGACAGGTTTTAGAATTAAAATCAAAAGACCGTCGTTTGCAAAAATTCTTTTGTACGTTCTTCTTTTGGATTGGTGAAGAATTCTTTTGGCGGTCCGCTTTCGACAACCCTCCCATTATGCATGAAGACAATCCAATCCCCGACCTCACGTGCAAAGCTCATTTCATGTGTTACGACTACCATTGTCATCCCTTCCAAGGCAAGTTCCTTCATCGTGGCAAGAACTTCACCGACAAGTTCGGGGTCCAGAGCCGAGGTAGGCTCATCAAAGAGCAGGATATCAGGTTTCATGGCAAGGGCGCGGGCGATGGCAACACGCTGTTTCTGCCCACCTGAGAGTTTGCTTGGATAGACATCCGCTTTATCTGATAAACCGACTTTGGCAAGCAATGCCTTTGCTTCTTCGATCGCTTGGGCCTTTGGGACTTTTTTGACGTGTATCGGTGCTTCGATGATATTTTCCAGTACGGTCATATGAGGGAAGAGGTAGAAATGCTGAAAAACCATTCCGACTTTCTCGCGGATTTTATTAATATCATGGGTACCCGGATTGATTTCCGTTCCTTCAATGAGGATTTGGCCGCTGTCTTTCTTCTCTAAATAATTCAAACAGCGGAGCAGGGTGCTTTTTCCGGAACCGCTTGGTCCGATCAGACAGACAACATCGCTATCGAGTACCTTCATATCAATATCTTTAAGTACATGCAGATTTCCATACGACTTATTTAAATTCCTTATCCTAATCATTTCTTTTTGTTCCATTTCAATTCCCCCTATCGATCACTGATGGACAGTTTCTTTTCGAATAAATTGACGATTATGGTCAGGAAAGCCACTAGAATCAAGTAGTAGACCGCTACAATCAATAAATAAGTCATTTCATCGAAATTATTCGAACCCAACGTAGTGGCTACATTAAACAGCTCATTCATGGATATGAAGGCTGCCAGTGATGAATCCTTCAGTCCGATGATGAATTGGTTGCCAAGCGGCGGCAATGCGCGGCGGAAGGCTTGAGGCAGGATGATTCTCCTTAAGGTGAGCGAATTGCTCATGCCAAGGGAGCGTCCGGCCTCCATTTGGCCTTTGTCGATGGATTGAATCGTACCACGTAAAATCTCTGAGATATAAGCTCCGTTATGGAAGGCCAGGGCAAGTGACGCCGCCCAGAAGTCCGGCAGTAAGAAGAGATTGCTGATACCGAAATAGAGTATGAATATCTGTACGATTAAAGGTGTTCCACGTACCAGGAATACATATGTATCTGAAATCCATGCAAGAATTTTTATATTGGATATTTTTAATAGGGCAAATAGCAAACCGATGAAGATACCTACCAATATGGAGACTACCGTCAGTTCCAATGTGAGGAGCATGGCCCGGATGAATACGTCCGAGTAGCTAAATAATGTATCAAAAAAATGTGAAAAACTTGGCAATGTAATGACTCCCTTTCTATCAATCTTTATTCAGGCTTAGTTGTGATGTCTTCACCAAAATACTTTTTGCTGATTTCAGCAAGCGTTCCATCTTCACGGAGGTTTTCAAGTGCTTCGTTGATGCGTGCAAGCAGCTGAGGGTTGTCGTCAGGCAGTACGATGGCCTGCTCGCTCCGTTCGATCAATTGCCTTCCTTCGATGTCGAAACCTTCCTTGGTCGCTTCCTTGCCGGTTACGAAGTCGGTGATGACGGCATCATGACGTCCTCCGCTCAATGCCTTCAGGGCGGTGATATCACTGTCATAGGTTTTTACATTGGTAGTATATTTTTCTGCTGTGGTTGCGTACGTGGAGCCTTTAGAAGCAGCAACTTCCTTACCCTTTAAATCTTCAACCGTTTTAATATCACTATCCGGGCGAACGAAAATTTGAGGACCTGAGTAGTAATAAGGGGTCGAGAAGGCAACATGTTTACTTCGTTCTTCATTGATTGTATGGCTGGCAACCGCGGCATCTGCCCGACCGGTTTTAACACCTTCCACAATACCTTTGAACTTTATCCGTTTAGGCACGGGTTCTAGGTCGAGTTCCTTTGCAATTGCATCGCCAACTTCAATATCGAACCCGGTTACGGTCATGTCATCATTGACATAACTGAATGGCTTGAATTCACCTGAGGCAGCGAAAACAAACTGGTCCTCATTGATCAGCTTACTCCCGTCCTCCAGCTGGTCCTTTTCAGCACAGCCGGACAGAAGACCAAGAACAGCCAGAATGGATACAATGAATGTAACGGATGATTTCATGATAATTTCATTTCCCCCTTTGAAAAAACTAATAGAATGGTCTATACCCTTATGAGGCAATGAATAACCTTATTAACTATGGAAAATAAAACTGAAACCAAAAAGGTTGTCCAGCACATACCGACATTTCATCCAAGAATCCCCCTTCACTATGCATTTCATAAAGGTTCTCGGCCTTTGCCTTCATTTCCTCCAAATTACATGTAATTTCCTGAAAAAATGACAAAAATTCCTTAATAGGAGAAGAAATTTAGGATTGAAACAATTCAGGCTGATGATTTATCTATCGAAAATCTAATGAATGGGATGGGATAAAACTGTGGAGTATTATAGGCAATGTTGATTTTGTCTACCAACAAAGTCCCGATTTGATTGACTGGCTTTAATTTCGGACATGAATTGAAGTATAATATAGCAAAATAGAAGAAGGGCAGTTGGGAAAATGGTTAGCAACTTTGTGCAAGAGCAGTTACAGGAATATCGTGAAAGAAATCAAGATAGAGGCCGTTTAATTATAAAATGTCCGGACCAGCCGGGAATTGTTTCGACAGTTACGGCTTTTCTTAAAGAATATGATGCAAATATTGTTGAATTGAGTCAGTATTCGATGAATCCTGAGGGCGGTACCTTTTTCACTAGGATCGAGTTCGATTGTCCAGGATTGAATGACAAGGCAGCGGATATGCAACTGGCATTCCAGGAAGTTTCGACAGCATTCTCGATGCAATGGACATTTAATCATGTGAGTGATCTGAAGAGGACGGCAATCTTCGTTTCGAAGGAACCCCATTGCCTTCTGGAATTGTTATGGGAGTGGCAAAGCGGGGATTTATTGGCTGACATTGCACTGGTCATCAGCAATCATGAAGATACGAGGGAAATTGTCGAATCGATGGGCATCCCGTTTTATTACATTCCTGCCAATAAGGATATACGTAAGGAAGTGGAAACTAAACAGCTTGGACTTCTGGAAGAATTCAAAGTGGACCTTATTGTTTTAGCCAGGTATATGCAGATATTGACGCCGGATTTCGTAGCGGCCCATCCGAACAGGATCATCAATATCCATCATTCATTTTTACCTGCCTTCATTGGAGCACGGCCTTATGAACGAGCGTATGACAGAGGTGTTAAGCTGATTGGGGCGACTTCCCATTATGTGACGAATGATTTGGATGAAGGCCCAATCATCGAGCAGGATATCGAACGTGTGGACCATCGTGATTCTGCCGGGGATATGAAGAAAATCGGTCGTTCAGCTGAACGCAGGGTGCTGGCACGTGCCGTTAAATGGCATTTGGAGGACCGCGTCATTGTTCATGAAAATAAAACGGTAGTCTTTTAAAATGGAAAACCCCCTTTGGATTGCCAAGGGGGGTTCCGTTTGCGACAAAAGGAGGTTCGGATTGCTGACATCCTAGAACCATGATTTTAGTGGAATAATGAATTATCTTGCATGTTTTTTAACTTGATTATAGAAATTAAAACCTTACTAGATTGAAGAAATTTGCGACACTCCTGCCGAATAACTGGCTAGCCGAGACCCCGGAGACGCTTGCCGGCGAGGAGGCTTGGCAGACAGTCGGCGGCAAGGGAGCGGATTTCTGAAATCACCTGGAACCTTTTTAAACGAATTGAAAGTAAATTAGTTCTTCTCTAATTTGTCTACAGTCTGAACCCCCCTTTAGGTTAAGGGGGGTTTTTAGGATGGAATTAAGTGAGTGCTAGTACGAGTATTCCACCCTTACTGAGGCAGTTATGTTCAATTCACCAGGCTGAATCGGGGTAGTCGTCATTTTTGATAGAGTACTTGTTTGAAAAAGCATTGGAGTTGCCGTTTCAGATAGTTCTTCAACCCTATTAGGGACTGGGTTCAATGAGATCCCTAGCGTTCGAGCCATGGAAAGAGCTTTTTCGTATGCATTTTTTAAAGCGAGGGAAAGTGCCTGGTTATAGTATGCATCTGGATTGGATAAAGAGAAGCGGATGCTGGTGATTGAATTGGCGCCGCTTCTGACGGCCGTGTCGATTATGCTGCCTATTTTCTCGATGTCGGTCGTCTGTGCTTGTATGATGTGCTGGACTTTGTAGTTCTTGAACAATTCCTTTCCGTCAATATAATCATATTGTGGATCGATTCTGTAATCACTCGTTTTCAATTGCTCTTCGGGAATGCCTGCGGATTTAAGTGATGCGATGACATTTGCGATTGCTTGGGAATTGGCTTGCTGGGCCTTTTGCGGGTCCTCATCCTCTGTTATGACTCCAAGGGTGATCGTGGCTTGATCCGGAGCGGCAGATAGCGTCTCTGAGCCGGAAACTTTCAATATATGTTCATCGGTGCGGTAATGATCCCTAAAGGGGGCATTGTATTCTTGATTCATTTTGACACCAGCCTTTTTATAGAGATAATCTCACCCCTATTGTACGAATTATGAATGGGAAACATGATTGAAATATCCCCCTTTGTCATTAATTCATCGAACAATCACACAAAAAAACACTCGGCCTGGACCGAGTGCACATTACTTATGAATGACTTGAACCCTGCCTACCTGGCCATCAGTCAATCTTACTTTAATTCCATGAGGGTGGGTGCTGGAGTTGGTTAAAATATCCTTTACAGTGCCGCTTGTCAGCTTTCCAGTGCGTTGATCTGCTTTAAGTACAATCTCCACAGAGGCACCTGGGGTAATATCTTTCCGGTTTTTACCGTTCATGTTCGATTCATTCCTTTTCAGAGTTATTTGCAGCCATTCAACCATGCAGTAACTTCAGTATAAGGAAAACGGCGGGCCCAGTCGACTATTAGATAAAATCACAAATTGGCAGTCAGCGAATTTTCTTCAATGGTTCGACAGCAGGGCCATTTAACACTTCACCGGCGATGGAGTAGCGGGAGCCATGGCATGGGCAATCCCAAGTACGGTCGCCGCTATTCCAGGCAACTTCACACCCCATGTGTGTACAGGTGGAATCAACAATATGAAGCTGGCCATCATGGTCACGGTAACACCCAGCTTTGTCTCCATCCACCTTCACGATTGCTCCTTCATCAATTCCTACGTCTTCAGGAGTTTTATGATTGACAGCCAATTTGCCTTTGATGAGATGCTTCGCCACATCAGCATTATCTTGAAGAATATTCTTCACGCCTTTTAAACGGGCAGGATCATACAATTCCGCATACCGGTTATCTTTTTGCAAAATCCGGTCAGTTAAGATCCTGGCGGCAATCGATCCATTCGTCATTCCCCATTTCGCATAGCCGGTAGCTATCAGGACGTTTTGTTGGTTGGCTGTCACTGGACCGACGAAGGGGATATTATCCGGTGTCACGATATCCTGTGCAGACCAGCGGTAGGGAATGTCTTTCACATCGAAATACTGGGCACTGAAGTCCTTCAGTGCTTCATAATGCTCGATCGTCGAGATTCCCTGGCCTGTTTTATGGCCATCTCCGCCAACAAGTATAAGTTTTTCCCCATTGTCCAATTCCGTATAGCGAAGGGAGCGGCTAGGGCTGTCTGCACTGTAATACATCCCGCCCGGATACTCCTGTTCGGTCCTGATGCCAAGCACATAGGACCTACTTACATGAACACGGGCAAAGTATAAGCCTTTCTCATCATTGAAAGGGAAGTGGGAGGCCACGATAACCTGATTGCTTTTGATGGAATTTCCCGTATCAGTCAGAACGGTTGGTGGATCGCCGTCTTCAATTTTCATTGCCGTTGTCCGTTCATAAATGGTGCCACCTGCATCGAGAATTGTCGAAATGAGGGCCGTTAAATATTTTAATGGGTGAAACTGTGCTTGATCTTTCATTATCACAGCAGCTTTACATGGAATGGAGAAAGGGATATTCTCCGCATAATCCCCTCGAATGCCAAGTTTTTGATAAGCTCTCAGCTCTTTTTGGATTTTGCTTATATATTCGTCCGTATTTGCGTACACATAGGCATCCTGTGCAGTCAAATTACATTCAATGGAATGTTCTTCTACCAAGTCTTTAATCAGCTTCATACCATCTGTATTGGCTTCATAATAAAGCTTGGCATTCTCTTCGCCATGGTCAGTGATCAACTGGTCGTAAATCAGGCCATGCTGGGCCGTGATTTTTGCTGTAGTGTGTCCTGTCGTTCCGGTAAGGATTTGGCCTGCTTCAATCAGTGTGACTTTTACACCTTGTTTAGCAAGTAGGTAAGCAGATGTGATTCCGGTAATTCCGCCGCCTACTATTAAGACATCAGTGGTTAGATCTGTATCTAGTTTAGAAAAAGAAGGGAATGTCAACGCACTGCGCCAATAAGGTTCCGGAAATCGGGGAAGGTCTGTATTTTTTTCAGTCATTTGAATACCTCCATACAGTTCATAGTGAATCGTCCATTTATTACCATACCCAAATTCGCTATTTATACGCTTATTTTTGTAAGAAGAAAGACTAAAAAAATACATTATTTGGTTCGTTTACAAATATGTATACATGTAAACAAAAATAGATAGTTTGTACACAAATATGTATACATGTTTACAAACGCGTACACATGGCTATATATAAGGTGTATACATATTTTTTTCTATTGTAAACAATTTGAAAACAATTCGACAAATATAGCTACAACTTATGAAGGATTGACTATAGTGGAAATTTTTTTCAGCTTCCAGAATCGTGGAGAGGAGGGCCGTTAAATACTTTAGGGGTGAAACTGTGTTTGAGTATGGAAGAATTACAAGGAAAGGAGAAAGGAATTTCTTCTGCATGGTCCCCGCGAATGGCTAGTTTCGATAGGCTGTTAGTTCTTTTGGGATTTTTACATTTATATTCATCAGTATGTGCGTGAATATAGGTATCCATTGCATTGCAGTCAAATTACATTCTTTTATAAGCCCATTATTTCTGCATTGGCTACATAATATAGTTTGGCTCTCTTCACCATGTTTTAGTGAACAAAAAAATCGTAAATCAGCCATATGTGGTGTGTCCCGTTGGTTGTTCCGTTAAGGACTTCGCCAGCATCCATCAGTGTAACTTTAATTTCTGGTTCCCTGTAATTCCGCCGAAGAACTGACACCGATTGAAGAAGCTTTGACTTATGGAAAACTATTGGAGTTGCATGGTTTAACACAAGAAGATTTTGCACAAAGGTTGGGAATAGAACAATCTACATGGCGAATAAGCTTCTGCTGCTTAAGACGTCCCAGGAGGTTCAGGATGCACTTCTTCAAAGGCAAATTACGGAACGCCATGCCCGCAGACGTCAGTGGGATATCTGTATAATGAAGGAGAATTTAACGGACTGCGACAATCGTGTTCCCGAATTTGGGAAGTTTCTGCAGTTTTCTCAGCCAGTTGAATACCTCTATACAGTTCATTAGTGAATCGTCCAGTTATTACCATACCCAAGTCTACTATTTATCCGCTAATTTTTGTAAGAAGAAATATATAAAAAAATACATTATATGGATTGTTTGCAATTACGTATACATGTAAACAAAAATAGATAGTATGTACACAGAAATATATACATGTTTACGAACACGTACACATGGCTGTACATAAGGTGTGTACATATTTGTTCCTATTGTAAACAGTTTGAAAACAATTCGACAAATATAGCTACAACTTATGAAGGATTGACTATAGTGGAAACTTTTCCTATTCTTAAAGGGAATGCTTCACTTAAATTTTTTCCATGAAAAAGGGGATGTTTTTAGATGAGTTCTAGAATCGCAGCAGTAGACGTAGGAAATGATGCTATCAAGGCTATTTTTGGAAAGCTAGAGTCTGAACTATATATACCGAACGTCATTGCAAAAGACATAGAGGACCGTCCGGTCATTGGGATTGAGGAACTTGATGAAAAAAACCCATTGGAAGGGATTCATATCAGGGTCCATTCACCGGCTCTGCAAGACAATAATGCGATTTATCGCGTTGGGAACTTGGCGACAAAAAGTGATAATCCTACCGAATTGGATTTAGGAAGCAGTAAATCGGAAGAAGATCAAACATTAGTCATGCTTTTTGCGGCTCTTGCATTAGACGCTGCCAAGTTGGGGGACAACGATACATTCAAAAAAGTGAATAACGTTGTGGAAGCCAACTATACTCTTGGAACAGGGTTGCCACTTCGGGAGGTTAAAGAAGGGAAAGATGTCGGGTATCGTTCGAAATTACTCGGATCTGTCCATCAGGTCGAATTTTTAATTACCCCTAAATACCAAGGTATGAAGATTAATATCAAATTCGATGAAGTGAAAGTCTACCCAGAGGGTTTTGCAGCATACATAAATTTGGTCATGGATAAAGATTTGAATATCATTAATCGTGAATTAATAGATAGAAGAATACTGATTCAGGATATCGGTGGATTATCGACGGATATCGCTGTCATTAAAAATCGTAAAGTTGACGATGACAAAGCGCAAGGATTCAATTTGGGAGTAGCTGAAGCCCTTGAATCGATTCGTGAAGAAATCAGGAAGAAACATGGTGTCGAGTTGGATAGCAGGCGCGACGTCGTTGAAATCATCACGAAGAAAAATGATCGCAATCATATCATGGTTCGCGGAAGCCGGACAAGCGTTCATGATATCGTTGACCGTATTTTGGGAGAACTGGCCAAAAAGCAATATCGCCACCTGCGCAACGTATGGCAAAAAAACTCACAAACGGAAATCTGCTATTTTGTAGGCGGGGGATCGATTGTCTTGAAAGATTACTTGAAAACATTGAACCAAAATTTCGATGGCTACAATATAGACTTTTTCGAAGATGAGCGGGAAAGCGTTTGGATGATGGCAAACGCCTATTATAAATTGATTTCGGATTTTAATCGCCGCCGGAATGCAAAGGAACAGAATCAGTCACAGCAAAAGAAGAAAGAACAAAGAACGGGTTCCATTAAATAGGTGAGAGAATGAAAAAAACAGCTTCTTCTGAAATTAAAAGAGGACAAGCCATCACTTTTCGTATCCCTTCGGATGTCTCAGACTATACGTTAAGACAGCTGCAGAAATTGAAGGAAACGGAAAGAAGGAATTTTTCCAGTAAAATTGCTGAGTATGTTCTCGATGGAGTCGGGCAATCCACCCATCAGGATCGGGAAATGATTGCCCTGCCCATGCCGAACAAGCTAAGCAAATCTCAGCGTGATTGGCTCAAGCATTCCCACTCAGAAGCTATGCTTGGAACGATTATGTACCACCTTTTATCCGATCCTTTACGCGCTACGGCCTTGCTTGCCTCTTTGAATAATAATGTATTGAGTGAGGAATTGTATGTGCAGGCCGAGCCCGAGGAAAAGGAACCCGTGGAGGTTCAGGAGGACCTGCCTAAGAAAGATTTGGATGACTTTGATTGGAATTTGAATGAACCCTCACAACAAGAGGAAGAAACCGAACCTGAAGAGGAAAATCTTGACGATCTCCTGGGTGATTTTCTTGATCAAATGAACCAGTGAACATAAAGGAGGATATCTGACGACAAGTTGGATATCCTCCTTTTTCTTTGCGGGGGCTAAAAAAAGAGGAACCACAAGGGATTCCTCTTAAGATGATCAAGCCAGGAAAATCAGTTGGTAAATGAATAAAACGGCAAACATGTACACGAACGGATGCACTTCACGGAATTTGCCTCTTGCCATTTTTAAAATGGGGTAGGCGATGAATCCGAGTGCTATTCCGTTGGCGATGCTTGATGTTAAAGGCATGGCGACAATGACCAAAAAGGCTGGAAATGATTCATCAAAGTGTGTCCAGTCAATTTCATTAATACTTTTAATCATCATGCTTCCGACGATGATCAAGCTAGGTGCCGTGATTGCCGCTACATTTGAGACAGCTCCTATCAGCGGGCTGAAAAAGGCGGTTATTAGGAATAGGATGGCCACCACCAACGCGGTTAAACCTGTCTTGCCGCCCGCTCCTACACCAGCCGATGATTCAACAGAGGCAGCGGTCGGGCTTGTGCCGAACATGGCGCCGACAGTAGTGCCGATCGAATCTGCAAAGAAGGCACTGCCGGATTTTTCAAGCTTATTTTCCTTCAGCAATCCAGCTTGACGGACAATGCCCAATAAAGCACCGGTCGTATCGAAAAGCATGACAAGCAAAATAGAGAAGACGACGCCATAAAGCCCATAGTTAATCACATCAGCGATAGATGTGATTGGATTGGCGACTATTATCCCTTCAGGTAACGAAGGGGTGGAAACCAGACCGTTAATTTCCAATTGGCCTGTAAAGAAAGCGATTATGGCAGTCACGATCATTCCGATGAATATCGCTCCCTGTACATTGCGAACGATCAGTACAATCGTTATGACCAAACCAACCAATGTAAGTGCCACACTGGAATCCCTGAAGCTTCCAAGGGTAACCAGGTTGGATTCATGCTTTGTGACGACACCTGACAAACGAAGTCCGATGAAGGTAATGAAAAGCCCGATTCCGGCACTGATTGCATGCTTCAAGTTATTAGGGATGGCCTCGATCAATTTTGAGCGGAAAGAGGTTAAGGATAAAAGGATAAAGATGATACCGGTAACAAAGACGGCAGAGAAAGCAACTGTGTATGAGATATCATGGGTTCCCAATACCGAGTATGCAAAATACGCATTCAATCCCATTGCCGGGGCTATGACAATTGGGTAATTGGCTAAAAGGGCCATGCATAGTGTACCGACTATTATTGCAATTATGGTTGCTGTGAATGCTTGGTCGAAGGGAACACCCGCATCAGAAAGGATCATGGGGTTTACAACGATGATATAAGCCAGTGTTAAAAAGGTTGTAAGCCCCGCAAGTACTTCCGTCTTAATATTTGAATTCCGTTCTTTTAATTTAAACATGCGGTCACTCCTTTTTTATATACAAAAAATCCTTGCAAAAATCTACAAGGAGGAGATGCTTACCCTATTTCAAGTAAGTAGCTCGATAGATGGATAATAAATCTTATAAATTATATTAGAAAAATAACTAAAGTACAATAGGATGAAAAATTTTAAGGTACAGGTTTTCTCGAAAATAGATAATGATATACTAACAAATAGCTTAGACTAAGGATAATGACTCGAAATGAAGGAAGCTGTTACCATTTAAGTGGATTTATCAGTAAATTAAATGAAGAAATTCAGAAAGTAGGCCCATACATGACAGAATTCATCGACCTTGGCGTCAGCCCGGCGATTAACAACATATTAAAGCAAATAGGAATATCCTCCCCTACCCCGATTCAGGAGAAATCGATACCCGATATCCTTGCTGGAAGGGATGTCATCGCGAAGGCGCAGACAGGAACGGGGAAGACTTTGGCCTTTTTGCTGCCAATCCTGGAAAAAGTTGATCCCGCCGCATCCCACATACAATCACTGATCGTCACGCCAACAAGGGAATTGGCTTTGCAAATCACTGCTGAATTGAAAAAATTCGCTGATGAAATCGAAGGACTTCAAGTGCTTGCAGTTTATGGCGGACAGGATGTCGAGCAGCAAATGAAAAAGCTGACAAGAAACATCTCCGTGGTGGTCGCCACGCCCGGCAGGTTATTAGATCATTTACGAAGAGGCACCATCGATCTCTCACAAACTGGAACGCTTGTGCTGGATGAAGCTGATCAAATGCTTCATATTGGCTTTTTACCGGAAGTGGAAGAAATCATGGAACAGCTTCCAGAGGAGCGCCAAACGCTGCTCTTTTCAGCGACGATGCCAGAACAGGTTCATCAATTGGCTAAACGCTATATGACTAAACCATTAACTGCCGCTGTGAAGGCTGAGCAAGTAACGGTCGAGAAAATCAGGCAGCTTGTCATCGAGACGACCGATCGTGCCAAACAATCTTCATTAATCAACATCATCAAAGAAGAACAGCCATACCTTGCGATCATATTTTGCCGTACAAAACGTCGCGTTTCGGTATTGAATGATGCCCTGAAGGCGGCTGGATTCAATTCTGAAGAGCTTCATGGTGACCTTTCACAGGCAAAGCGGGAACGTGTCATGAAAAACTTCAGAGACGCAAAGCTTCAATATTTAGTGGCGACGGATGTTGCTGCACGAGGGCTTGATGTAGAAGGCGTGACCCATGTGTTTAATTACGATGTTCCTGAGGATGCAGAAAGTTACATCCACCGAATCGGGCGGACGGGCCGCGCGGGTGAGAATGGCTTGGCTGTCACCTTCATAGCAACGAAGGATCTTCAGCTATTAAGCGATATTGAAAAAGGGATCTCCATGAAAATCGAAAGAAGGACGATTGAAGGAGTGAAAATGTTCCAACCCGATGAGGTGAGGCAAAAAAGGAAGCGCCATGAAGATCCTTCTGATGAGGGGACCCGCCGCCCGCGCTCGGGAGGGGGAAGGAAACATCGGGAAAGGATTGATACGAGAGGACCGAATCGGGGCAGTCACCGTTCTGTAAATCAAGCGGACAATCGTGAAGTCGAGAGGGAGAAACCACGGGGAGGCCGGATGGAAAACAGCCGCGGACCTATACGTGAGGATTCACGGGGAGGCCGTTCGGAAGACGGCCGTGGACCAAAGCGAGAGAATCCGCGGAGTGACCGCTCGGAAGACGGCCGTGGACCAAGGCGAGAGAATCCGCGGAGTGGCCGTTCGGAAGACGGCCGTGGACCAAGGCGAGAGAATCCGCGGAGTGGCCGCTCGGAAGACAGCCGTGGACAAAAGAGTGACAATCCACGAGGAGGTCAAAGAGACAGCCGTAGATCATCTAGTACACAAGGGGCGATTAATCGCAGAGGTGGTTCTGGCAGCAGCCCTAATAGAGGGAGAAACCGGTAAAAGGGGGAGACGGGAGTGAACAAGCCTTGGTTGGCAGAATATCCAGTTTCTTTGGAGCTGGCAAGGAAATTGATCCTGCTGCAGTTTCCGGAAATTGAGTTGAAAGAGATCAAGCAACTTGGGGAGGGTTTCGATAACACAGTCATACAAATCAATGGGCAATTTGTATTCCGTTTTCCCCGCCGCCCTATTGCAGTTACGCTGATTCAAGTGGAAAATCAGCTTTTGCCATCCATTGCAGGCACTTTTCCGCTTGCTATCCCTGAACCAATCTTTTTTGGAAAACCAAGCACTTTGTATCCTTATCCTTTTACCGGTTATAAAATGGTGAAGGGATACTTGCCTGTAGAAGGAACAAAAGCAAATAAGGTCGAATCGGCAAAAAGATTTGCCCGCTTTTTGAAGGTTCTTCACAGTTTTCCTGTCGAAAGGGCTATGTGTTTGGGTGTGCAGCCTGATGGGATGATGAGGCTTGATGTTCCCTATCGAAAGAAATCACTTATGGAAAATGTCTCGAATTTAATAAAGCTAGGATACTTTGAACAGGCGCATGCAGTTAAGGATTTTGTTGAAACCTTATGTGAATTGGATGTTCCGCATCCGATTTCACTCGTTCACGGAGATATTCATATCCGGAATGTTTTACTTGATGACGAGGGCGTTCTCGCAGGTGTCATTGATTGGGGAGATGTCCATATAGGGAATCCAGCCATTGATTTCTCCTTTTTATACAGTTATTTCCCAAAAGAGGTGCGCAGGGTTTTTTTCGAAATCTATGGTGAAATCGAAAAGGAAACAGAGAGCCTAGCCCGGTTCAGAGCGATATATATGCTTGTTACATTACTCGTTTATGGCATAGATCGCCAAGATGAAGAGCTGATTGCCATTACGAGTACCGGTTTGGAATTTGCTATAGAAGAATAATTGTCATGCTCTTTTGATGTTTAGGAGGTACATATGAAGGCAAGTTATTATCATACAATCACATTAATGGCGAACATATTGGATCAAGCTAATATTCCCTACCAATATACAGGTCGATCTGCTCTTTTCGTACAAGGAGTGGATATCGATGAATATAAGAAAATCGACATGGATGTACAATGGGATGTCTTTAATGAGGCTTTGGATCTTTTTTCCGAATACGCGCCAACAAAGCCTGAAAGAAGTCCTGAGACTGCATTCTTTCTAATGGATGTCGAGGGGGTTTCTGTCACTGTTCGCTGCCGGTTTAACACGACCATTAAAACGGACCCTTATCGTTTATCCATAAAGATGGGGGATATGGAGGTTTGGTGCAGGTCGTTATACAGTTATTTATACGAAGAGGAAATGGGAAAGTTCAGTGCCGAGATTCATGCTTACTTATCATCCGAGCAGAAGGGGTTCACAGCGGAAAATGAACAGGCCTGGAACCAGAATAATTATTTAGCGCTTGTCAATCGCTATGGAGATCCCGTTGAATTGGCATCAAAAATCAAACAAAACCCAAAATGGAGACTGCACCCTTTTTATAAATATATGGGGGAAATATCCGGCAAAAAAATCACACATTTGATGGGATCGAACGGTGTTAAGGCAGTTGCACTGGCCATATTGGGAGCAGAAGTGAAAGTCGTTGATTTTTCCCAGGAAAACGCAATGTTTGCAAATGAGCTGGCAAGTGGCGCCAATGTCTCCATCGAGTATATCGTTTCGGATGTCCTTTCGCTATCATCCGAGCATGAATCGGGGAATCAGGATCTGGTTTTAATGGAGCTCGGTGTACTTCATTACTTAATAGACCTGCAGCCGTTATTTGAAAAGATTAAAATGATGCTGAAACCTGGAGGCCGATTCGTACTGCATGAATTTCATCCGATTTCAACAAAGCTCATTACTTCAAATGGTAAAAAGCACAAAGTCACAGGCAACTATTTCGCTCCGGCAATCGAAAACAATGATGTCGCATTTTCGAAGCATATGCCGGATGAGGAAAAAGGGAGCCTTTCAAGAGTTGTACAGCGTAAATGGACAATCGGGGAACTTATAACGTCAATAGGTCAATCAGGACTCGTTATTAAAGTGCTCGAGGAAGAACCGAATCATAAAATCCATGATATTGGGCTTCCGAAAACATATACCTTAGTGGCGGAACGAGTTTAAGCTGCATGATGAGGGAATGAAAGCTGACTGAAGGAGCGTTTTCAGTCAGCTTTTTATTTATTCCACAATAAAGGGGATGCCGCTTCTGCGACATCCCCGAAAAAAATTAATTTTGGGCCGACCATTCCTCTACATCCCATACTTTGGTTACCCAATCTTCATAGAAATCAGGTTCATGGCATACAAGGACAATCGTTCCTTTATACTCTTTCAATGCACGTTTCAGTTCTTCTTTTGCAACGACATCCAAATGGTTTGTCGGTTCATCGAATAACAGCCAATTGCTTTCGGTAAGCATGAGTTTACAAAGGCGCACTTTTGCTTGTTCCCCACCACTTAAATGGCTCATCGGACGTGTAATGTGTTCGTTTTTCAAACCGACACGGGCAAGAATCGCACGTACCTGCGGTTGGTCCAGATGCGGAAATGCATTCCATACTTCATCGATCGGCGTCGTATCGCCTGCTTTCACTTCTTGTTCAAAATAAGAAGAAAAAAGGAAATCGCCAAGTGATCTTTTACCGCCTAGAGGATCGATTTTACCCAAAATCGTTTTTAATAGAGTGGATTTACCAACTCCGTTACAGCCGACCACGGCAATTTTTTCTCCCCGCTCGATGGTCATGGACAACTTCGGAAGCAATGGGCGGTCATATCCGATTTCCAGATCTTCACCTTCAAAGACATAACGGCTGCTCGCACGTGACTCTTTAAAGTCAAAGGTAGGTTTCATTGCAGTTTCCGGACGATCGATGCGTTCCATGCGATTCAATTGCTTTTGTCGGCTCTTTGCCCGGCCGGTCGTTGAATAGCGTGCTTTATTCTTGGCAATGAAATCTTCCTGCTTTTTAATGAATTCGCGCTGTTTTTCATAGGCGTTAATATGTTGGTTTTTATTCAATTCAGCCAGCTCAAGGAATTTTTCATAAGTTGCCGTATAACGGGTCAGTTTAGAAAATTCAAGATGGAAGATGACGTCGACGACGCCGTTCATGAACTCAGTGTCATGCGAAATTAATAAGAATGCATTAGGATATTCCTTTAAGTAGCTGCTCAGCCAGCGGATATGCTCCACATCCAAGTAGTTCGTAGGTTCATCTAGGAGCAGTACTTCAGGCTGTTCCAAAAGTAGCTTGGCTAGTAAAACCTTTGTCCGTTGTCCGCCGCTTAGGGCAGAGACATCACGGTCCAAACCGATTGCATCCAACCCTAGACCGCGTGCCGCTTCTTCAATTTTAATATCCAGATTGTAAAAACCGCCGGCTTCCAGCTTGTCCTGGATTTCACCCATTTGTTCCAAGAGTTCTTCAAGTTCCTCCGGAGTGGCCGTACCCATTTTCTCCGTAACTTCATTCAGTGCTTTTTCCTGCTCGAATAAAGGCAAGTAGGCATCCCGTAAGACGTCGCGAATCGATTTACCTTTTGAAAGTATCGTATGTTGATCAAGATAGCCATATTCGACACCAGGTGTCCATTCGACCCGGCCATCATCATGGATGAGTTGTCCTGTAATGATATTCATCATCGTTGATTTCCCGACACCATTTGCCCCGACCAGACCAACATGTTCGCCGGCCATCAGGCGGAAGGAAACATCCTTGAATAAAGTACGGTCGCCAAAGCTGTGTGCTAATTTATCTATAGAAAGTAAGCTCATTTATATTGAACCTCCCAATTAATTTGAAAAAATCCCTACGTTTCATCATACTAAAATCTGCACGGGAATGCTATCTAATCTATTAATTTACATATATGTGGGTACGGGGAATCCTTAAATTGAACCAAACGATCCAATGCCATGGTGGATTATCGCCCTGTCATAAATTATATGAGATAATAGAGGAACCAGTTTAAAAGCGAAAGGATGTTAATATGAGTAAAACAGTCGTACTGGCCGAGAAACCTTCGGTCGGAAGAGATATAGCAAAAGTGCTGAATTGCGGGAAAAAGGGGAATGGCTTTTTTGAAGGCGATCAGTATATCGTCACTTGGGCACTGGGTCATTTGGTTACCCATGCAGATCCGGAATCTTATGATGAAAAATATAAAACGTGGCGCCTTGAGGACCTGCCCATGTTGCCGCCTGCTTTGAAATTGGTCGTGATCAAGCAATCAGGCAAACAGTTTCAATCGGTTAAAACACAATTGAATCGCAATGATGTCAAGGATGTCATCATTGCAACGGATGTTGACTTATCTCTATAAAAACGCCATGTTCATAATTCATAAATTACCTTCTTTCCTTTGTATAACAATAATATCTAATACTTTTTCAGTGCTCATAATTAAAAACTGCACATAATTGACTATTTATCATTTATCAAGGTTTCTGTGTAGTGACAATAAAGTTGTTTAATTACAAATAAAGTCGTTATATTTACAGTATAGTTATTTAAAAAGCACATGTTATCAATTACAATAAATGTAATCGAACGTGTGTTTTTTATTTGTGAAATGAGGTTATAGAATAATGGCAGATATTATCAGCTACAAAGGAAAAGAACTAACATTACATAAGTCGATAAAAAACCCTAATTTTCTAGGGAAAACCGTTTTAGTGGATGATCCATGGGATTATGTAGAAATGTGGCTAAAAAGAAATAATCATAATGATGAAGCTGTATTCTATTGGCAGCAGTCTCGTCAGTTTTATGAAGCTTCTACCATGCTACCCTTAACCTCATCCCCGTTGACGATATATTATTGTTTTTTAAATGCAGTAAAGACACTTTTAATCGTAAATAAGGTTTCTTATTCAGATTTACATGGAGTATCAGGTTGGAGTAGAGAAAGTCGTGTGTCCCTAAGTAATGAATATATCAAATTTAAAACATCTGGGATTTTCTCTGCCTTATGCAATTATTTAGGAGATCCAGTCCAAGATAATGAACAATACACACTGAAAAATTTACTTTATAACCTTCCTTTCATTCATAGAGCCTATTGTCTAACATATACCTCTGAAGCAAAAAAAGAGTTATACATACCTATCCACAAAGCATTTTTTGTTAAAAAAAAGGGTTCTTCAGAAAGTTGGTTTTCTGCAGTAGTGGATCCAAAGTATGCAAATGGTCATACTCTAAATAAACTTAAAAAAAACTTTGAGAGGGATATGAATTTTCCTGATACTTTTGTAGTTAGATACAAAACAAGATTTAGATGGAAAAATGATGATTCTAACAAAATGAAAAAATTATCATCTTATCACTATAAATTGAGAAAACAACTTAGTTACATTTCTGGCTTATCAAGACTGTGGTACATCAAACGAGATGAGATAGATGGAATAATACCACGAAATTCAATGATTTTAATATTTGCAGCAATGCATAGGTTAAGTGAATTATCTAGGTATGAACCTGTAATTCTTTCTAAACATTTAAATAGTCAACATAACTGGTTATTATCAGAGTTTATCAAAAATGCCTCAACGCAATTTATAGACGAAATAGCATCCGAATTAACTGGAGAGGAATTCATGACCCCGGGAATGACATCCAGAAAAAATCTTATCTGAATTTAATACTTAAAAAGGTAATTAATAAATTTGGAGATGAAGTTATGCCTAAGCGCCAAACTGGTTGGACTGAATAGAAAATTGCCCGGTATCAATATGGTAAAGGAAGGAGATACCCTTTATGGGCGTCTCCTTTTTTTATTGTTCATTATCTAATGAGTTTGTTATTCAATAAAAACCAACATCAACCACCCCATCCCCGCCAATCTTGGCAGGGCACGCTCGGCACTTGTCAATCCTTTTAGTTTGAATGACCGTCAAACCAAATGAATTTGGGTCAGCTTTTTGGAATAGTAAAAGGCAACTCCTTAAATTCCCTCCCTGTCGATCAGTCAGAAATTTACCATTGACGCCTGCGGTGTTCATATTTTCTCCCCAAAAGAGACTAGTATTGTAGATTTATAAAAAAGAGTGATCAATTATATTAAAGTTTAAAAAGGCCTTGTTAATATAAAGAGGGATTGTGAAGAAATGTACTTAAACTAAAGGGGCAGGTTAGTTCAACAA
>NZ_JAGGQC010000001.1:0-90060 GCF_018613455.1 Bacillus sp. ISL-78 | reverse complement strand
ATGATACGTCTTTAAACACTTCCCGGAGCTCGGGAAAGACCACATCCACCCAGCGATTAATTTGGTTGATGGAGCTAACAAGACGCTTAACGATCACATCTCGGTTAGCCATAAGCACACGAAGTTTTTCAAATGATTCTGAAGTGGAACGAACGAAGGCATAGTAGCCATTCTTCACCATATCAGCTATAACAAGGGCATCTTTTTTATCACTTTTGGATTGCGTATTATCACGATTTTCTTTGTTTCTTTTGACATGGTGAGGATTGACCGTGACGACATCCATGTTTTGTTTGACTAGCCACTTTGAGAGGTTTATCCAATAATGACCGGTAGGTTCCATTCCTACTATCGTGGTGTCTAAGTTTTTCATGTGTTTTAGTTCCTTGATCCAGTTTAGTAAGCTAGTAAAACCCTCTTCGTTATTTTCAAAAGACAAAGGTTTCCCGACCACAATGCCCCGATAGTTTACAGCACGGGCCACGTGTACGTGTTGGGCAATATCCACACCAACAACTAGATGTTGATCTGTAATTCTCTCAATTAGTTGATTTTGTTTGTTTTGCATTTTAAAATTCATAGTAGGGCTTCCTCCTTAAGACTTTGAGTTAGATTGGACTCTATACTCGTATCTTACTGAGGGGCTCTATTTTTTTCAAACCTGATATTTAACGATCTACAGGAATGCTAACGAGTGCTTTAGTTGTGCGAAATGTTTCTAACTTAAATTGAGAATGGTCACATTACTCAGGTAAAGGTTAGACAGTTCCTTACGGAACTGAAGGGTTATATCGGAGAATCAAATGATAGGGTAACGCCTTGAAGGGTTCTCTCTAAGTCGAATAGCATTGATTTAGTAAGAATGACAGTGTTATAAGCTCGGCAAAAAGGCGTAAGAATTTACCGTATCAGTTCGGCTGGCGAAAGCCTACCTGCGGAGGTGGTGTAAATCATGATGCTTGAGTTGAATGAATATGGTGAGAATGTAAATAAACCTAAATTAAAGGTTGAGCTGACGAACTTCCGAATGTACGGGTCTACACGCACAATACATAGAAATGTGTATATCACCAAATGTGAGGTTAGCAGTGGATAAGTAAGACTAGCTTATATGAAAATCCATGATATGTTACAGGCATATGAACGGCTAACAGGCTTAGAGGAAGCACCTAAGTTCTTTCTATAATAGATATAATTCAACGTTGTAAGCTGATAACGTGGAGGGCTTACTCCTAAAGAAGCGTTGATAAGGAAAACACTAGTGAGAATAGCTACTGTATAACTTATCTTTGTATCAGTGAAAGTGGTGGCACAGTACCGATGAAAGGTCTAATCAACCCGAAGGGATAGCCACTAGACTAGTGAAGAATCATTCAACCATGTAAGACAGTTCTTTATCGGTTAATAAGGTTCTTGTGAGACTAAAAGAGGTTCAACTCCCAAGGGAGTCACCGACTTGTTGAAACGAAAGAAACTGAGACACAGTGAGTATTACGATATGCAACATTGTTTTGACAACTTGTGCTCAAAGTGTAGATGGTCAAAATTTCTATGGCTTAATGAAACTGATTAGTTCCAATGAAAATATACGTCTCGCTTATCGAAATATCAAGAGAAATACAGGGAGTAAAACGGCAGGGACAAATAAGTTAACGATTGACGATATTAAACTTTTATCAGTAGAAAAGGTAATTGGACATGTCAAAAATATGTTTCAAGCATATAAACCAGAAAATGTTCGGCGTGTTTTCATTCCTAAAGCAAATGGGAAAGTAAGACCATTAGGAATCCCAACGATATGGGATAGAATTCTCCAACAATGTATCTTACAAGTATTAGAACCCATTTGCGAGGCAAAATTTCATAAACACAGTTATGGATTTAGACCGAATAGAAGCACTCATCATGCGAAAGCAAGATTGGAATCACTAGTAAATATGGTGGGTCTCTATCATTGTATAGATGTAGACATAAAAGGATTTTTTGATGATGTGCATCACAGTAAATTACTTAAACAAATATGGTCACTGGGAATAAAAGATAAACCATTACTCTCTATCATATCAAAGCTATTAAAAGCAGAGATTGATGGAGAAGGTGTACCAACAAAAGGAACTCCGCAAGGAGGTATTCTATCACCACTTTTATCGAATATCGTTCTAAATGAACTCGATTGGTGGGTAAGTAATCAATGGGAAAACTTTCAGAGCAACCATGTATATAAACATAATGGAAGCAAAGTAAAAGCACTCAAGAAATCAAACCTAAAAGAATGTTACATTGTTAGATACGCTGATGATCTCAAGGTATTATGCCGTACTCGCTCGCAAGCGATTAAAATGAATTATGCCATTAAGGATTTTCTTAATACTAGACTACACCTTGAGACAAGTGATGAAAAATCAAAGGTCATTAACTTAAAGAAGAATTCGTCAGAATTCCTTGGGTTCTCTTTCCGAGTGATTAGGAAAGGAAAGACAAGGATGGGATATGTAGCTCAATCTAATATGACGAAGAAAGCAAAGTCTAACGCACTCATAAAAATTAAGGATTCTATAAAAGAAATTCAGAAAAAGCCATGTGCTGAAACAGTTTGGCGTTACAATACTGTCGTAATGGGGATACAAAACTATTACGCAGCAGCCACTCAAATTTCTGAAAATCTAAGTGAGTTGTCCTCCCATCTAAACAAGGCTTTATATAATCGATTGAAGAATATCAGAACAGAAGCTAAGTTTGATGACATGACTAACACACTACAAAAACGCTATAAAGGTTACTTACCACAATACTTTAAAATACAAGACATGGTGTTTGTGCCCATTTATGCCCAACGGCATAAAACAAACCTATGTTTTTCTCAAGAAACGTGTAACTATACTGCCCGAGGCAGAGCGAAAATACACAACAACCTCAAAGCGATTAACAAAAGAGTGTTAAGCAATGTCATGAAAAAATTCATTCCAAATCGAACGATTGAATACAACGATAACCGCATTAGTAAGTTCATAGCCCAATACGGGAGGTGTGCCATAACAGGAGTTGAGCTAGGTGCAAATGACTGGCACTGTCACCACAAGAATCTGTTTCATTTATCAAAAGATGATAGGTTTTCCAATCTGACAGTGCTTCATGAAGCAGTCCATCGACTTGTACATTTAAAAGATATTAAGAAAATCAAAATTCTAGTTAACTCCTTCGAACTGAACAAAAAACAAAAGGAAAAGGTCAATGAATTGCGAAAACAATGCGGAAACCCTACAATCTAAATTTGGTACCAAACTATGCTTCATTTAAATACTTAGAATTGAATGAATTGGACTAGTTGGAGCGCCGTATGCGATGAAAGTTGCACCTACGGTGCGAGCAGGGGGAAAAGGGAACGATAACTTCAAACCCTTACCTATCTGCATCATTAAGAAGTATGGAAAATGATCAAACAATTTTATAAAAGAATCATTCAATTGAATATATTAAGAGCGTGTTTTGGTCAATCTTTTTTCAAAACACGCTCTTTCTTTTCGTTTACCAAGGTTTTTAATATCAATTTGATCAAACTTTATCTTAAAATACAATCAAAAAAATGGATGAGTTAGGTATAACCGAACTTACCAAGGAGAAACATGCCCTTTTCCACCCATCGGGTGACCCAACTCCGAGTATGGAAGACATTGAAGTCACAAAAAGATTGGCGGAAGCAGGGAAAATTATTGGGATTGAAGTTTTAGACCATTTGATTGTTTCCCATACGGGTAAGTATGTTAGTTTAAAAGAAAAGGGGTTTTTATAATAAGAAAAAGGACGAGCAAGAGGGGGATGTTTCTCCCTTTTGTTCCCAAGGGCTTGAGTCCCTTGGGAAAAGCAATGAAGGAAATAACCAATAAATAAATGGCACACCGGTTGGATCGTCAGCTGGTGCTTCACGCATGGAGAAAAAAACATCCATTTTTCTCGATTTAGAGCAGGCATCGAGCCTGCTTGATGGTTGCTTGATGCAACCTCTAAAACTTACAGTAGCGCCTTCGGGTAGAAGGAGCAATTTGCTGAGCAAATATTCTACGCTCGTAATAAAGTCAGAATGTTATTCCTTCGCTTTCTTCTTACTTTATCTTTACCTTTACAATTTTTCCTCCAGCCTTTTTACCCGCCTGTTCCATTAGTTTCACAAACTGTTTCTTTGTCTCGGTATCCTTTTTGTTCTTTTTCTTCATATATATCCCTCGCAATTTAATATTCTTGCTAAATAGTATCGCCATGGTAAAGGAAGCTTATACATTCCCGGTTCTAAAGTGGCCCCTTCCCCACTATATTGTTAGTAAAGTGGAAAACTGGCAAAGTGACCCTAAGATATGATTCCATTTTTACAGAAAGATAGGAGAGAGGAGGGAAGGGATGTCATCATTGAACCCTTTTTTTGAGCAAATGAAGAAAAAGGATCTAAAACCAAAAGCTATTCAAAAAACATCTTCCGGAAGTAGTTCACACAAAGTAACATCGGTGAGGAAAGTCAGGAAAGACAAGCAGCATGACATTAAGTTCCCTGTCGATTATGTCATGAAGGTAAAACTACGGACCCTTTGCAAAACGTTAAATCCGATATATAAGCAAAAAACGGGAAAACCTTTGACCCAGACGGCCTGCAATACCTTATTGCTAAGGTTCGGTTTGATAAAGAGGAAGGACGTGGATTATAACATACCCTACACTGACACGAAGGAATATATGCATACCTACTTGCTGGAAACGGAATATGGCGAAAGGGGAGGATTGCATGAAGTCGCCATTTTGAAGGACATGTCCGATCGGAGGGTTGCCTATTGCATGATCCATCATACCATTGCCCGGTTAGAAAGAGGGGGTTCCATTGAAGAAATCCTATAGTCAATTCAACCTGTTATCGAACAAGCTGTTTTATGGGACAAAGGAAAAAAAGGGTTTTTTTGATTACTTTTTGCCTAAATATCGATATCTGCAAATTGAAGTACCCTATTATGAATTTTTAAGGAGAGAGGTATTCGTCGAAGACTTGAAGGATCTGTTTGAAGAGGCTCCGCAAAACCTGACACTGTATCATTTGATTGCCCTTCTGTATTTCGACTTTCTGGAACAAGTGAAAAAAGGGGCCAAATATGAACAGCTCTGTCCCTTTTTGATTTCTTCCAAGAAAAAATTCCTGGAACGGCCGATGATTGAAAAAAGGGTATTGAAGCAGGTGACGACCAACCTTTTTTCTTTCGAGCAAAGGGAAGAGGAAGTCGAGGTGACTTCAGAAGAAAAGCGAGCGGAGATCACCCTACGTATCAAGGAGTCGGAGATTTATCGGGGTGAGGTATTCCTGCATGATATTTCTTCATACTTAATGGATGAAGAGTTGACGGTCGAAGATTTACTGGTCATTTTGTTCATGGACTTTCTGAAAAGGATTAAAGAAAAGGGAAACTCAAGCCAAGTCATGAAGGCCATCTTATTGAACTTTGAGGATTACTTTTGATAAGCGATCAAAAAACTAGGCACAGCAAGGATATTGCACAACTAAAAAAAATATTTGCACTGAGTTTCAAGTGTGATGAAATCCTGCAATTAAGCGATATTTGTAACGCTACTACTTCTGAATTCATTTATAAGGACCTCTTTCGGTTTTCACGTAGTGAATAGGGAGCTTAAATTTGAACATCGAAGGAATATAGGTTTTGATGAGGAATTTTTAAATCATAACATGAGAGGACTCCAAACGGGGTTTGCTCTTTTGTTTGATTGAAATAATGTTGTCAGCGGTCTATACGGGATGTCTTTATGCTAATTAGCGATGTGCTACATCCAGGTGAAGCGTATAAATTTGGAGGCAAGAGTAAGCTAACATACGTAAATAAGTTGCCGAGGGAGGTGAGTAAGAATGAGTAATGATGCAAGAGGATCTAAAAAAAATAAACGAAATGATGCAAACCATGTGAATGCTGAGACGAAAGCCAATCAAAGACGAATTTCAGAAAAGAATAACCAAGAGAATAATAATAAGGTTCGGTAGGGACTGATTTTTTTTGATTCCACTATAAATTTCTTCTCATATAACAAATAAAGAATATAGAAAAAATTTTTCTGGAGAACTGATATATCTACATCAGTTCTCTTTCTTTCTTTATTTATCCCCCGAAAAAGAAGGTCATATTCAAAATACGAACCTCGTTAGAATATATAATGTTAAAAGTAATTTGTATAACCTTTAAGATAAAATGAAAGAGTGGTTAAACGCAAAATAAGCATCTTAACAATGCTTATTTCAGACTGTAAACAAACTCGATGAAAATCAAGTTTGTCTACATTTTTTTATGGGTTGTAGCATTTAAAAGTTAATTTCCACTGCAGGTACTCGCGTTCCGCGGGCACTCCGGGAGCCTCCTCGGCGCTTTGGCGCCTGTGGGGTCTCCCCAGTCCTGGACGCGGACCCCTTTAAAGATTTCTTAAGGGATTATTACATATGTTTTTTACTTTTTAAATTGGATGAAACCCTCAATGGATTGAAGAAATTTGCGACAATCCTGACGAATAACTGGCTAGCCGAAACCCTGCTAGATGCTTGCGACAAGGCAGCTTAGCAGACAGGAAATCAACTGGAACTTTTTTTTTCTTTCTAAGAAACTTTGTTTTACATATACTCCGTGTGCTTCAACATTCTTATTTATTTTTTCAACATACAAATGTTAAAATAACCAATGAGCCAATCATCCTACAAATTAGAGGTGTGCATATTGACCATATCTAAAACTAATCGATTATCACTTGTAGAGCAAGTGGTTTCCCAAATCGAATCGTTAATCGAATCAGGTGAATGGAAAATAGGAACTCAGATTCCCCCTGAAATGGATTTGATTCAACAGTTCGATGTCAGCAGAAATACATTAAGAGAAGCTGTACGATCACTTGTTTATGCAGGACTTTTAGTAACGAAACAAGGAAAGGGAACATTCGTAAGGTCAGCCAGTGCCTTGGGCGCTGCATTTGAAAGACGGATCCAGCAGTCAAGTTTATTAGAAACGTTAGAGGTCCGGCATGCTCTTGAAAGAGAGGGCGCCCAGTTAGCGGCATTAAGACGTGATCAAGAAGATATAGAACGATTGCGGTTTCATTTAACAGCATGCATTAAAGCTGCCGAAGCAAAGGATATCAAAGCTTACGAAGAAGCGGACATACAGTTACATAAATCGATTATGGGTTCATCACATAATGATTTATTGATTGATTTGTACGAACAAATGGAACACTCCCTGCATCAATCCATCTATCAAATCGTTGAGATGAGTTCAAATGCGAACTTTCATTTGAACATTCATTGCAAATTTGTGGATGCCATCATCGAACAAGATGTGAACCGGGCAATCGAAGCAGTGAATGAATATATTTCACAATTCAAAAAATCTTTAGAGTAAGTAAGGAGGAAATTATGGCCATTCATCAAACGGCGAATCAACTAGAACAAACTAAATTGGATATAAAACCTAAAGTTGGACTGCTAATCATTGAAATCATTCTTCTTGGGGCAAACCTGAGGGCTCCATTAACATCAGTTGGCCCACTTGTCACTTCGATTCGTGATGACTTGGGGATATCCAATACATTATCAGGATCTTTGACGACATTGCCTTTACTTTCTTTCGCTTTATTATCACCATTTGCACCTAGGGTGGCACGGCGTTTTGGAATGGAGCTTAAACTTTTCCTTTCTAGAAGAGGGGCGTATTGCTGGAGTTTTTTCACAGGAACCTGAAGACATACCCGAACATATAGCGGTAATAGACGGAACAAATTTAAATGGTATTCCTAGCTTTATTGATGGTCATATCCATGGTGCTAATGGTGCGGATGTCATGGATGCGACAGAGGAAGCATTGCAGGCAATAGCGTCTTTTTTGCCACAGGAGGGAACTACAAGTTTCTTAGCAACGACGATTACGCAATCTCCTACCAACATCGAGAAAGCTCTAGTCAATATCGCAAACTATCAAAATAAACCGGGACATGCAGAAGTGATGGGGGGACATCTTGAAGGCCCATTTGTTGAGAAGAAGCGAGCGGGTGCTCAGCCGGAGTAAATGAAGATTCAATATACTATTTGTCGCGGTGTTATTGCAAATACATGGGGATTAATATGAAAATCTTAAAAGTCAAAGATTATGAAGAAATGAGTAAGACAGCTTGTTCCATAATTTCGAAAAGAATGACATCACTTGTAAATCCCGTGCTAGGATTAGCGACTGGATCGACTCCAGAGGGACTTTATAAGCATCTAATTGAAGCCTATAACCAAGGGAAAGTATCTTTTAAAAGTGCTACAACCTTTAATCTCGATGAATATGTTGGAATAAATTCCATGAATCCAAATAGCTATCACCACTATATGAAGGAGAAGTTGTTTGGACATATCGATCTTTTACCAGAAAAAGCTCATTTGCCCAATGGAGAAGCTGCTGATTTGAGCATTGAATGCAGGAACTATGAAAACCAAATTCGGAGCGCAGGTCAAATTGATATAGGTATTAGGATTAGGATTAAACGGGCACATCGGGTTTAATGAACCAGGAACGCCGTTTGTCAGCCGAACGCAAGTCATCGAATTAGCAGAATCAACACGTAGCACCAATGCAAGATTTTTTGCAAACTTGGATGAGGTGCCAACCCAAGCGATTACAATGAGAATCGATACGATCATGGAAAGCAGACAGATTCTCTTACTTGTTTCAGGAGAAAAAAAAGCAACCGCATTTGCCAGGTTGTTGAATGGGGAAGTCTCCGAGGATTTCCTAGCTTCGATTTTACAGAAACATCCTAATGTTGTTATCATAGCAGATGAAGCCGCGTGTATATACGTAGAAAGTCAACATTTGGGTTTTATTGAGGCGTGATTCATTTGCGATTTATAGATTAGGTTTAGGTGGGAGTGGCTTCTTGAATAGGATACGCTTAGTTGGATTCTGGTGCAAATAACTTAAATGTCTTGCAATTAACCTTAAAAACTTGGACATATTGATACTGTCAATCTAAAAAATGGATGTTGTTTAGTGTGGAGAATCTAACTTTATCGAATCGAAGCATTATCAGCATGACATGATTTTGTTAACAGTGAGATGGTGAAGTAAGGGAGGGGGCGGCCAACATGCCCCCTTAAATCCATGGGATCCTTGACTCTGATATAAACGAACCCATCCTTAAATTATTTGATACGAAACTTCAACAAGGGGTAAAGTCTGTACAAGGCGAGATTGAATTCATACATAATTTTTTTTGGAGTAGCCTCATCATTCATAGATGAAAAGGATATTGAGATTCTTGTTTTCTAACAGGTCCTATTTGCACCAGAACCTTAAATACTGTTCGTTTTTGCCCGGTCCTTTTTTGTCTAAAGAATTCCCACATACTTGCATCATCCGCCACTTACTGGCGGAATGAACGCAATGGTATCCTGATCTTTTATCACTTCATCATCGGTTACAAAGCTTTCATTTACCGCTGACATCACTTGATGAAGAGTTGAAAGCTGATATTCTGTTTGAAGATATTGTTTTAATTGCTGAACAGTTATATTCTGTATATCAATTTGCAATCGGTCTACTCCGATTTCTTCTCGTATTCCCGCAAAAAATAAAACAGTAATCACAGCGATTCCCCCTTGTCTGGCTTTCCTTCTGGATATTCAGTTGTCTCTAGTTGATCCCCGATCCACTTCGTTCCGTCTTCCCAGAATTCTTTTTTCCAAATAGGGACGATTTGTTTAATTCGTTCGATTGCATACTCATTTGCTTCATAGGCTGTTTTACGATGGGGTGAGGAAACAGCGATGACAACCGCAATCTCTGTTATGTCTAATTTCCCTACACGATGCGTAATGGCTGTTATCGCATCTGGCCATGTCTCTTGAATTTCGTCGCCAATTTGACTAAGCATTTTAACCGCCATAGGTTCATAGGCTTGATATTCAAGCGACAACGTCTTTTTCCCTTTTGTAAATTCTCTTACCGTTCCAATAAAAGTTGTAAGTGCACCTGCTTCTCTTCTGGCCACCTTGTTTATCAGTTCTTCTACCAATATAGGAGTATGTACAATTTTAAATAAATCCTGATCCACTCTTCCTCACCACTTCTTTCATTATTAGTTTTCCATCAATGTCGTTTTGCTGCTATTTTGAAAACCTACGACCTGTGGGATGGGACAATGTTTCCCCAAGGCCATTCACTTCCTTGAACATCTTCTAATAAGAGAACATCGACAACCATTCCCTTTTGATAGCCTCTTGTGCCACCTGGTAAAATAATGAAGGCATTCGCTGCAGATAAGGAAGAAACTGCGCTAGAGTTATCAAATCCTGAAGAAAATGCCATCAACTTGCCTTGCTCAAAGAAAATGCTCCCCCTAACAAAACGAGTAAACGGATTTGGTTTTGAAAAATCTTCTCCTAACCACGCACTCTCTTTTTTTAAATGTGGTTGATCATTGAATAAGTATGTACGAATAACAGGACGAACAAATAACTCAAATCCAACATAGCAAGCAGAGGGGTTTCCAGATAATCCAAATATAAGTTTATCCTTTAATTGAGCAACGGTTGTGACACTACCCGGTCTCATCGCCACTTTATTAAACAGCACAGATGCACCTAATCTATCATAAATAGCCGGTAAATAATCGTAATCTCCGACTGACACTCCACCTGTTGTAAGTAACAGGTCTACTTCAGATAAAGCCTGTTTAACTGCTGTAAAACATTTTTCCAAATCATCACTTAGCTTACCAAAGTACTTAACTTCTCCTCCTGCTCTTTCAATTTGTGCAAGAATCATATATGCATTGCTGTTGCGGATTTTACCTGGTTCAAGTGGCTCCTCTACTTCAAGAAGCTCGCTTCCAGTTGCTAAGACTCCAACAACGGGCTTTTTAGCCACAGGTACTTTTTTATAGCCATACGTTGCAAGTAAGGCTACCACTCCCGGATTGATATAGGCACCTTTTTTTACTAAAACGGTACCTTTTTGTGTATCTTCACCTTGAAAGGAGATATTGTCCCCTTTCTTGTAAAAGCGTTTAATTTCAATGAATCTCTGATCATGATCTGTAAATTCTCTTGTTAATTCAAGCATCACAACAGCATTGCAGCCTTCAGGAATTTGCGCACCCGTCATAAGACGAACAGCCTCGAACTTCTTTACCTCTTCATGAAAGACGGAACCTGCTCCAATTTCCCCGACTACTTTCAATGATAGCGGATAATCAGTTGTAGCTGTTTCTGTATCCTCCGCTCTAATCGCAAACCCATCATATGGCGATCGATCAAAGGAGGGAACATCATGATCAGCTATTAAATCCTCTGCTAAATAACGACCATGTGCATCTTCAATTCCGACCGTTTCCTTTACACCATTTTGGGTATATTCCATGACTTTACAAACACAATTTTCTACAGGGATTGGGGTTCGTTTCTCTACCATCATTTTTACTCCTTCTATCATCCTAATAAACGATAATATAGATTTTTGGCAACCTGGATATCATTCGTTCCATGAATAAAAACACGACCATCTCGAAAAATAACCATACGATATTCTGGCAGTTGACAAGACAACAGATACGGATTTTGTTCGACAGTTCCATGATTTTTTAATTGCTTTTCTAATTGGTCAAAAGAATATGGAATGACTCGACTAGGTCTAATTTGAACAGTATTTCTTCCACATAATATTTCAGTTTTTGTTTGGTTTTCATAAGCTAAATAAGGATACGTTCTAAGTTTGCCACAAGATGGACAATCTTCCGTTTCTATTTTATCTAACTTAATCGAATAATGTTGATTGCTCCATACATCAAATGTCAAAAAACTATGTCTAATTGATGAAAAATCCTCTACAAGAATCTTAAATGCCTCTGCCACTTGATAAGCAGACACAATTTGTACTGCTGGGCTAATGATGCCCACTGTATCGCACGTCGCTCCTCCAACTGGAACATGTTTTAAAAGACAATGTAAGCACGGTGTTTTTCCTGGAAGAATAGCATAGGTCGAACCATAACTTCCTACACAGGAACCATAAATCCATGGCACATCCTGTTTATGAGAAAGATCATTTAAAATAAAGCGAATATCAAAATTGTCTGTAGCGTCAATGATCACGTCCACATTATGGAGTATATGTCCCAAATTATCTGATCTGGCGTCCATAACATGCGTATTAATGTCCACTTCTGAATTAATTTGGCTTAAATGATTTTTAGCCGCGATTGCTTTAGGCATCTTTGTTTTGGCATCGTGTTCGTTGTATAATTGTTGACGCTGTAGGTTACTCCATTCGACATAGTCGCGATCGATAAGCGTGAGCTTGCCAATTCCTGCTCGGACAAGCGCTTCAGCACTAGCGCTTCCCAATGCTCCTGCTCCTACAATTAATACATGCTTTTGGCTAATTTTCTCTTGCCCGTTAACACCAATATGGTTGAACAGCTGCTGCCGTGAATAACGATCTGACATTGAAATTCCCTTCCTTTCTATCTATATGTAAGTTCAATAACAATCTAATGAGAAAAAATCCGGTTCTGGTGCAAATAGGACCTGTTAGAAACATAGAATTTCAATATCCTTTTCATCTATGAATGATGAGGCTATTCCAAATAATTTTTGTGTGAATTCAATCTCGCCTTGGATAGACTTCACCCCTTGTTGAAGTTGTCCTTTTTTCAGCATATGCATCACCTCCTCTCCACAGATGATATGTTTAGCTGTTCGACGTTTTTAATCCTAGCATAGAACGGATTCACTTCTTTATAAAGCAATGATCTTGCTCCACTATGTTATTCAAGTACTTCTGTTGTCTTAGTTGCATACCATCAGGTATGCTTTTCTTTTTTCAACGCTTCAATTGCTATAGGATAAGCAGGATTCTTATCAACCGTCATGACATGAGGCTTAGAAACATGAAAAGACGCAAAGCTTTCTTGAAGAAGCGCTTTGCAGCTTTTTTGTCTCTTTTTTTACTGAGCTAAAAATCAAATCGTGTTTCCTTTGGAATCCATTGCACAATCCACTGCACGATACAGATATATCCATTGACCTTTACTTTGATATACGTTTCATCGACTCACCAGGAGTCATTTGTTGGCTTAAGATGACGCCGTACCCTTTCATCTAATTCCGGTCCATATTGATGAACCCAACGCATAACCGTTGTGAGAGCCATCGATAAGCCGCGTCTTTCATCATCTCCACTAAATTACGAAAGCTCAAGTTGTACCGCAGGTACCATCTCACTGTTAACAAAATCATGTCAGGCTGATAATGTTTCCACTTGAATAATTTTTGATTTTCCATACTATCACGCACCTTTTTTAAGATTAATAGTATCAGTATGCCCAAGATCTAGAGATTAATTGCTATTACTGCACCAAAACCTAATTTGCTAGTAAGATAGTTGAATTTGGATGGAAATCAAGTGCAAAAAACTTTACTGGATATAAAAAATCATATTGCCATGATAGAAGAAGAACTGGGCACGTACATTACCGTAAAAAATGCATTATAAGAAAGAAGAGGGAGTCAAAAAGTCAAACTCTTTGTCACCCTCCAATTAGTAATTAGATGATCATCCGCCTATATAGGACATTTCAATATTTTTCCTGGATTTTCTCGTTTCCTCGGTGCGTTCATCAGAATAACGGTCGAAACGATGATTCCAAATGCCTTTGATTCTTTCTTCTATCTCTTGATCAGTAGCTCCGCCTCTAATAAAATCCCTAATATCATGGCCGTTTCCATTAAATAAACAAGTGAAAATTTGCCCATTCGCTGACAATCTTGCACGCGTACAGGTTGAGCAAAACGATTCGGATACTGAGGTAATAAAGCCGACGTCGATATCTGTCCCTTTATAACGGTAACGCTTGGCCACTTCTCCGTAATAAGCAGCCCCCACCGGTTCAAATTCAAAATGTTCTTTTAACATTTCATATATGTGTTTCTTCGTAACAACGTCCTCCATTTTCCACCCATTTGTACTGCCGACATCCATATATTCAATGAACCTTAGCTCTAGGCCATGTTCTATACAGTAGGCTGCCATAGGAATAATTTCAGAGTCATTAAGTCCCTTTTTTACAACCATATTGATTTTTATACCAAGACCTGCATTTTTTGCGGCCTCAATCCCTCGGAGAACCGGGCCAACTCCAACATTCCTGCCATTTATTTCACCAAATAGTTCATCATTTAGACTATCTAAACTGATATTTATCCTTTTAAGGCCGGATTCCTTCAACTGTGATGCATATTTAGGGAGCAATACGCCATTGGTCGTTAAAGCAATGTCATTTAGACCATTAATTTTTGAAAGCAATTCAACAAGAATAGGTAAATCTTTTCGAAGAAGAGGCTCTCCTCCAGTTAATCTAATTTTTTCAACACCTAATTTAATGAAAATGCTGGCAAGGCGTGTAATTTCTTCATAGGTTAGTAATTCTGATTTAGGTAAAAAAACATAATCTGGACCGAACAATTCCGCTGGCATACAGTATTGGCAGCGGAAATTACAACGGTCAATTACAGAGATTCGAATATCACGAAGCGGCCTGTCTAATTTATCTTTAACTTGTTGTTTGATCATCACATTTTTTCAACTCCAGATAGAGAAATCATTTAGAATAGTCAGTATATTATGGTGATTAGAGGGCGGTAGATAAACTTCTTTTCAATGGAAAGTACACGTATGGAGAATTACTCCGTAAAAGTTCTTTTACCAGCATGTTTATTATTGAAAGGGAGGAAAAAATTTTTCACTGTACCCTTTTTTACATTAAATCTATCGCAACAAATAAGACTTTTTATGATTATCCATTTGCTCAATGTCTATATTCATTTCCAATTTTCTCGCCTATATTGTTAGTTATTAATAACTAACAATATATAATTTCTATGAAATATATGTCAAGGAATCTGACCTAAAGATAAACTTAAGTTGCGAAGTGATAATTGTGAGTGATGAAAAAAAATTCAAAAATCTCAAAAAAATGTTAGTGACCATTAACTAACACGTGGTATATTAAAATAAACTAATTTATGTAAAAAGTATAGAGGGAGGTGTGGAGTTGGAAAAATATACAATTGTAGACCAAGAAACTTGTATTGCTTGTGGAGCTTGTGGGGCTACAGCTCCCGATGTCTATGATTATACAGACGAAGGAATTGCTTATGTCATCCTTGATCAGAACCAGGGAATTAAAGAAATTCCCGAAGATCTACTTGATGACGTGATTAATGCATATGAGGGATGCCCGACAGATTCAATAAGTTTGGCTGATCATGCTTTTAATGAAAAAACAAAAGAAGTTGAATGAGTTTAGTTTTATTCGATTCCTCATACTTTGAAAATTACCTGGGCAGGAACAAGTAACCGTGGGTTTGACCTTCCCCTAAACGCTAAGATTCCACCGGTTAGCGGTGGATAATCACAGTTCTATGTAAAAGAGTAAAATTCTTATTGAAACACTAAAGAAATAAACAATCAGATAGTAACTTCAGTGTTTTATTATAATGACTAACATATAATTATTAGCTATTTATACTTTAATCAATATACCTAAAATGTTGGTTAATAATAACTAACACACCTTTCGAAATGCATTTGAAATCTTGTTGTAAACCAAAATGACAGCCCTAATAATCTATTATTTTGAGAGGAGGAACTGAACCATGGCAAGTGTAACTAAAAAAATTAACAAAGTTTTAGTAGCAAACCGAGGGGAGATTGCTATTCGCATTTTTCGCGCGTGTACCGAGTTAGACATTCGGACCGTTGCCATTTACTCAAAAGAGGATATCGGCTCTTTCCACCGGTATAAAGCAGATGAATCCTATTTAGTAGGGGAAGGTAAAAAGCCAATTGAAGCTTATCTGGATATTGAAGGAATTATCAAAATTGCAAAGGCCCATGAAGTTGACGCTATCCACCCGGGCTATGGGTTTTTATCAGAAAATGTAGAATTCGCAAAGCGTTGTGAAGATGAAGGAATTATTTTCATTGGACCGAAATTAAAGCATTTGGAGATGTTCGGCGATAAAGTGAAAGCACGTCACCAAGCAACCCAAGCTGATATTCCCGTTATTCCTGGAAGTGATGGACCGATTAAAAGCCTGGAGGAAGCAAAAGCATTCGGGCAAAAATATGGATATCCAGTCATCATTAAGGCGGCTCTTGGCGGAGGCGGCCGGGGAATGCGGGTTGTACAAAGCGAAGATAGTTTAGAGGATTCATATAACCGGGCAAAATCTGAGGCAAAATCAGCATTTGGAAATGATAAAGTATATATTGAAAAATTTGTGCAAAATCCAAAACATATTGAGGTACAAATATTAGGTGACCGGGATGGAAACATTGTCCACCTATTTGAACGTGATTGTTCCGTTCAAAGGCGCCACCAAAAAGTGGTGGAAGTAGCACCCAGCGTTTCCTTACCTGAAGACTTGCGCCATGCTATTTGCGAAGCAGCTGCTTATTTAATGAAAAACGTTTCCTATTTAAATGCAGGAACAGTAGAGTTCCTTGTTACAGATGTTGAATTCTATTTTATTGAAGTAAACCCGCGGGTGCAGGTTGAACATACAATAACAGAAATGATTACAGGCATTGATATTGTTCAATCCCAAATTTTAATTGCAGACGGCTATTCTCTTCATAGCCAAGAAATGAGAATCCCAAAACAAGAAGATATTCAGGTACACGGTTATGCGATTCAATCTAGGGTTACAACAGAGGATCCCTTGAATAACTTTATGCCGGATACTGGAAGAATTATGGCCTATCGTTCTGGAGGAGGGTTCGGAGTACGTATGGATGCAGGGAACGGATTTAATGGGGCAGTTATCACCCCCTATTATGATTCCCTTTTGGTAAAAGTAACAACTTGGGCTTTAACCTTTGATCAAACTGCGGCGAAAATGGTGCGAAACTTAAGGGAATTCCGGATCCGTGGAATCCGGACCAATATTCCGTTCCTTGAAAAAGTGGTAAAACACCCTAAATTTATCAAAGGTGAATATGATACATCGTTTATCGATAAAACACCTGAGCTGTTTGTTTTCCCGCAACCAAAGGACCGCGGGACAAAAATGCTTAGCTATATTGGAAACGTCACAGTGAATGGATTTCCAGGAGTGGCTAAAAAGAAAAAGCCCCTTTTTGAAAAAACAAGATTACCTAAGGTTCATGATTATGAACCGATTCCAGACGGAACGAAACAAATTCTAGATGAAAAAGGCCCTGAAGGAGTCGTAAATTGGATTAAAGAACAAAAGGAAGTATTGTTAACCGATACAACCTTCCGTGATGCCCATCAATCCTTGTTGGCCACTCGTGTGCGTACAAGCGACTTGATGAAAATTGCAGAACCGACTGCCCGATTAATGCAACATTTATTTTCTGTTGAGATGTGGGGCGGTGCAACCTTCGATGTATCCTACCGATTTTTAAAAGAGGATCCGTGGGACCGGTTATTGAAGCTGCGACAAGGCATGCCAAATATTCTGTTCCAAATGCTTCTTCGTGCATCCAATGCAGTTGGCTATAAGAATTATCCGGATAATGTCATCGAGGAATTTGTCGAAAAGTCTGCACAGGCAGGAATTGATGTCTTCCGAATTTTCGATAGCCTTAACTGGGTAAAAGGGATGGAACTGGCGATTGATTCTGTGAGAAAGAATGGAAAAATTGCCGAAGCGGCCATGTGCTATACGGGAGATATTTTGGATCCTTCAAGAAGAAAATACGATTTAACTTACTATAAAAATCTGGCAAAAGAGCTGGAACAATCCGGTGCCCATATATTAGGCATTAAGGATATGGCTGGTCTGTTAAAGCCACAGGCGGCCTATGATCTGATTTCCGCATTAAAAGAAACTGTTGAAATTCCCATTCATTTACACACTCATGATACAAGTGGCAATGGACTTTTCATGTACGCAAAGGCAATCGAAGCAGGTGTTGACATTGTTGACGTCGCAGCAAGCTCCATGGCTGGACTAACATCACAGCCAAGTGCAAATTCGCTCTATTATGCATTAGAAGGGCATAATCGTAAACCGCAAATGGACATCCAGGGATCGGAACAAATTTCTCATTATTGGGAAGATATCCGAAAATATTATGCTGATTTTGAGAGTGGCATGAAAGCCCCTCACACCGAAGTATATGTTCACGAAATGCCGGGAGGCCAATATAGTAACCTGCAGCAGCAAGCGAAAGCAGTGGGCTTGGAAGATAGCTGGGATCAGGTAAAGGTAATGTATTCCCGTGTGAATCAGTTGTTTGGCGATATCATCAAAGTAACGCCATCTAAAGAACTTGCTGAACTTGATTATAAAAGTAGAAAAAAAGATATTTCGCTTCTGACTGATGAAACTGTGAAAGAATATGAATGGTTTTTAGAAAAAGTTAATGCTCAGCCAGAACATACTCCTCTTCAAAGGTTGTTGGAGATATGGCCCTTTATATGGTTCAAAATCATTTGTCCGAAGAAGATATTTTTGAACGAGGTGAGACACTTGATTTTCCAGACTCAGTTGTTGAATTGTTTGAAGGCTATCTTGGCCAGCCTCATGACGGATTTCCAAAAAAGCTTCAGCGCATTATTTTAAAAGGGAAAGAACCAGTAAATGTTCGCTCCGGAGAAATTTTGGAGCCAGTGAACTTTCAAGAAATTAAAGAGATGTTGTATAGTTCATTAAAACGTCCTGTGACAAGCCACGATGTTATTGCCTATGCCTTATATCCGAAGGTGTACATGTACTACCATCAAACAGTCAATAAATATGGAGATATTTCCGTTCTTGACACGCCAACGTTTTTATACGGAATGCGTCTAGGCGAACAAATTGAGGTGGAGATTGAAAAGGGGAAAACCCTCTTTGTTAAACTTGTTTCAATTGGTGAGGCGAAAGCAGACGGTACACGTGTTCTTTATTTTGAATTAAATGGTCAGATGCGTGAAGTTCTTATTAAAGACGAGAATATTAAAACGACTGTTCAAGCAAGATTGAGAGCAGATCCCGGTAATCAAAGCCATATCGGGGCATCTATGCCAGGCACCGTTCTGAAGCTCCTTGTTGAAAAAGGACAAACCGTATCAAAAGGTGATCATCTTATGATCACAGAGGCTATGAAAATGGAGACAACCATTCAAGCACCATTCGATGGATTGGTAAAAGATATTTATGTATTAAATGGAGAGGCTATTCAATCAGGAGAGTTACTTATTGAACTAACAACATAACAGGTAAAAGTAAATTGATCAGTAAAGATAATTTTAGCCTCATTGATATTCAGAGAGAGAGAGGAGATTTCGGAATGCATTTAACGGTCTAGTGCATAATTCTATCGATAAGGAATATGAGGAGATGGGTTAATGTTGTTATCTCAAACGGTACACTTGTCAAAGAATATAAGAAAACTTAAATTTCAAATGTACAAAACCGCTAGTCATAAAGGGATAGCTAGTGAAGAGGTTTTAATGATTAGTCAGGTTTTAGACAAGGAAATTGTAAAATTCCAAAAGATTTTATTAGCGCTAACCCAGTAATATTGATGATTTACTAATGTACAGTTACTTTGCTTTTTGTATTTTTATATTAATTGTAATAAAAATATATCTGATTGTATTATACAGTGTTATTCTAGCTTTATAGAAAACCTTTTTGAGGTGAATATTATGTCAGTTAATATAGTAAAATCTGATGATAAAAAGATGCCGGCAGTATTTTCAAGGACAAATCCGTTCCAAGCGAAGGTTCTTAAAAATGTTAACCTAAACGGAGTTGGATCTGCTAAAGAAACAAGGCATATTGAGTTATCATTAGAAGGATCAGGTCTTTCGTATAACCCAGGTGATGCTCTTGGTATTGTTCCTTCAAATGACCCAGAACTAGTAGCATCTCTTATTGAGGAAATGAAATGGGATGGCGAAACACCTGTAACAATTAATAAACAAGAGGAAACTCTTTCATTAAGGGAAGCGTTAACATCATGTTTTGAAATTACCCTATTAACGAAAAAGATTTTACAACAAGCATCAGGTTTAACAGAAAATGAAGAGTTGAGAAATCTAGTTTTGGTTGAAAATGTAGACAAGCTTAAGGAATATATTAATGGACGTGACTTACTTGATATGCTGCGTGATTTTGGTCCATGGAATGCATCTGCACAAGAAATTGCGGGTCTTTTAAGAAAAATGCCACCACGTCTCTATTCCATTGCAAGCAGTTTAGCCTCTCATCCTGCACAAGTTCATCTAACGATTGGAGCTGTAAGATATACGTCTCACGGACGTGAACGAAAAGGTACTTGTTCTATACAAGTTGCTGAGCGTGTTAATGAAGGGGATACACTTCCAGTTTTTGTTCAGCCAAATAAACACTTCCATTTGCCAGAATTAGATAAGGACATTATTATGGTCGGGCCAGGGACAGGCATTGCACCATTCCGTTCCTTTATCGAGGAGTGGGCAGTTCAAAAGGCCACAGGCAGATCTTGGCTGTTTTTCGGTGATCAGCATGTAACATGTGATTTCCTTTATCAAGATGAATTGGAAAAATTTCAAGAGGATGGTGTGCTTACAAAAATAGACACTGCTTTCTCTCGTGATACAGCTCAAAAAGTATATGTACAGCATAAAATTCTTGAAAACAGCAAAGAATTATTCGAATGGTTGTCAAATGGCGCGCATTTCTACATCTGCGGTGACAAGGAACATATGGCGAAAGACGTCCGTAACGCGATGATTGATGTTATTGAAAAAGAAGGCGCAATAACCCGTGAAGAAGCTGAAGCGTATTTGACCGATATGCAAAAACAAGGCCGTTACCAACGTGACGTATATTAAAGTTTTCTGGAAATAACTCTCTCGGTGAGGATTATTTCCAGTCCTCCTTTTTACGGTGTTGAAAGTATTGGGCCTGTAAGGCTCAGATTAATAGAATTAATTAAATAATCAAAATATATTGACGGATCTAAAATTCGGATTAATAATAAAGAGTAGGAACAAAAATTACTATACTAAAATTTCATTACACCCCACGAAATGTAAACGCTTAATATTAGAGGGGATTCAACTAATATGATACTCACTGGTACTTGTTAAGGGGCGGATAATATGCAAACGATATATAAGGAAATATTACGGTGTAAGAATCTCGGTTTAAGAGGGGTTCTTGGTACGATTATTTCTACACAAGGTTCCACTTATCAAAAAAACGGTGCAAAATGTTTTATCGCAGAAGATGGAAAACTTACAGGGTTAGTAAGTGGAGGGTGCGTTGAAGGGGATATAAAAGAGATTGCATTACAGATTATTGAAGAAGGACAACCCAAAATCATTCATTATGACTTTCAGGATAAAGGGGATTTAATATGGGGATTGGGGTTAGGCTGTAACGGCAAGATAAATATATTACTTGAACCATATATTCCAACCACCTCTGAGTCGGAACTTTTTGAAGAATGGTTTAAGCAGGGAATGGATAAAACCTTGCATAGTATAATAGTGGTTGAAGCAGCGAATTCGAGTTTGGTTGGAAGCAAGTGGATAATCGATCCAGAGACTCAGGAATATAATCACATTCCATTTAAGGAAATTATTAATGATTATGTAAGTAAAAAGGATTTACAGTCCAACTACTGTAAACTGGAAAATATAGATGGTAATGAGAGATTCCAAGTATTCTATGATTCGATTTCTCCTTCTCCAAGACTTGTGGTATTTGGTGCTGGTCCGGATGCAATACCGTTAGTTCAAATGGCAAAACAGATAGAATGGCACGTCACCGTACTGGATCATCGTCCAGGATATATTAATCAAAAGAATTTCCGGGAAGCAGATGAATTAATAAATTTTAAAGCAGGAGCAATACCTGAGATAACGCTTAAAGAAAATACCTATGTTGTAATTATGTCGCATCATTTTCTACATGACCAGATGATGTTAAAGGAAGTTATCAATTCAGAGGCGGCTTATATTGGTTTGCTAGGGCCTAGAAAAAGAACTTATGAATTGGGCAAAAGCTTAGGAATAACTAATCATCCTAATTTGCATAAAATTCATAGTCCAATAGGTTTGGATATTGGATCAGTAACACCTGAAGAAATTGGGTTAAGCATTTTAGCTGAAATTTTAATGGTGTTTAGGGGAGGGACAGGAAATAAACTCACAAAAGGGATGATTAATTTCTCTAGCAAGGAGGAAGAGCAATTATTAGAAATATAAATAGTCACGTATGGGCTATTATTTTAGCTGCTGGCTTTTCGAAACGAATGGGTGAACCGAAATTGCTATTGCCCTATAAAGGAAAAGCATTAATTAGACATACCCTTGATGAATGTTTGAAATCAAAATTGGATGGAATTATTGTCGTCGTGAATCCACAGATAAAAAAACTGGTCGAAGAGTCACAAATTGATGGAGTTAATAAAGTCGTATTGAATGACTTTTCAAACGAGGGGATGTCCACTTCGGTTAAACTTGGATTGCAATCATTGCCAGATTCTGTGCAGGCGGCTATTTTTTTATTGGGGGACCAGCCATTAATGACATCTCACGAAATCAATCAGATTATAAGAGACTATCATCATCAGCCGAATTGCTCTATTATTCAAGCTGAATATCAAAACGGTAAGGGGCATCCCGTCCTATTCAAAAGAAATATGTTTCCTCCTTTATTAAATATTGACGGGGATGAGGGTGGAAAATCAGTCATCACCAAATTTAAGGAGCATGTGTATTATTCTGAGTTGAATAGAAAGATCATAACTGATATAGATACACCCGAAGATTACAAGGTTTTAATCGAGGGGGAAATGGATGATGAAAATAGAATTAAATAAGTATTCAGAATAGTGTTGACAAGTAACTTTACTCTATAATACTATTAATATAATGGAAATAGTATTATAGAGTTAGTTAGTACTAACACTCTTCAATAAGACGCGAATATTTTTTTAAATAATTCGTTAGTGTGTGCTAACTATCTTTTGTGAGGGAGGTAAAACATGTGTAAAGAATTAGTTCTTAAAAATGAATTTGCACAGGTATCGGTTCAAATAGATTACTCTTCCAATGGTGTTAGACTTAAAGTTATGGATATAAGAACAAAAAGGGTCATTTATCTTGACCCGCTAGAACTAGAAAGTCTGGCCTGGTGTGAACATAAGGATCTTCACCCCATACTAGATCCTTCTATTAGCCGCTGGAAAGGGATAGGTTCATCCGCAGTTGAGCCGGTTTTAAATTATAAATTATAAATTTGGAGACTTCTATCTCTATATTAAAAATAAAAATAATGAAAAGCAGGTGAAGGAGTAATGATTAATACATTAAATATTTCTGATTATGTTAAAGAAGGTGCTGTTCATGGCAAGATTTATACGGATCCAGCTATTTTTAAGATGGAAATTGACAAAATTTTTAGCAGTACATGGGTGTATGTAGGTCATGAAAGTGAAATTGCCAACCCGGGAGATTACAAAACAACAAAAATTGGCTCTCAGCCGGTTATTGTGACCCGCAGCGCTGACGGCAGCCAAATCAATGTTGTGCTAAATCGTTGTAGGCACCGGGGGGCATCGGTTTGCCAAGATGAATGCGGCAATGCTCATGTATTACGCTGCGCTTATCATGGCTGGACATATGCTAACGATGGGAAACTTCTTGGGGCTCCTTTCCAGGATGGGTATGGAGAGGAATTTAATCGCGAGGAAATGGGGCTTAATAAAGTTACTAGAGTAGAAAGTTACCGAGGTTTTATTTTTGCCAGCTTAAACAAGGATGTCAAACCTTTGACGGAACATTTAGGGAATTCTATGCCGTATATTGATTATGTTGTCGACTCCGGCCCTGAAGGAATCGAATTAACCGCAGGTAAACACAAGTATTACCTTAATGCTAATTGGAAGTTCCAAGTGGAAAATACAATTGATCCTTATCACTTAAGTTTTGTGCACAAGACATTTTTTGATATCATTGCGAAACGAACTGGGGAAAAGACGAAGTTTGCCAAAATGCATAAGGAAGAAAAGGTATCTGATCTTGGGAATGGTCATTCCTTATACGAATTGGCAGGAGATTTAAATATTGGTGCTCTTCCGTTTAATTTAATTATCTTCCCTAATCTTAGTATATTAGGGTCCCAAGTACGGGTGGTTCAACCTGTCTCGGTAGAAAGAACAGAAGTAATGCTTTATCCAATTATGCTGAAGGGAGCATTAAAAGAGGTAAACGCACAGCGATTAAGAACGCACGAAGGTTTTTACGGGCCAGCGGGTTTCGGAAGCCCAGATGATGTTGAAGTAGCGTTTGAACGAGTAAAGGAAGGGCTAAAAGCTGAAGGAAATGAATGGTTAGTGATCAGTCGAGGAATGAATCGGGAGCAAGTTGATGAAAAGGGGGTTATCACGGCTAATTCTAGCGATGAAGTTTCAACAAGGGCAATTTATAAAGAGTGGAAACGCTTTATGGAAGCGTAAACACATAAACGTAATGAAGAAATCTTATAGGTACTTATTGTGAATCGGCTCAAAGTCTGTTCCAGGAATAATGCTTATAAAGAAAGGAAGGGAAAAATTTGATCCAAACAAAAAATGAGTTGAAACAAATCGAGGCAATTTTATTCAAAGAAGCAAGATATATCAATGAAAATCGGCTAGATGAATGGCTGGAATTATTCACTAATAATTGTGTGTATTGGGTTCCATGTAACGAAAACGACATTGATCCGGAGACTCATGTTTCGATAATTTACGATGATCGCAAACGGCTGGAAGAACGAGTATGGAGGCTTCAAACGGGATTGGCGTATGGCCAGCAACCGCAATCCAAAACACGGCATCTTATTACAAATGTTGAAATTGTGGAAGAGTTGAAGGACAAAGTGGTTGTATCGTCTAATTTCCTGCTGGTTGAATTAAGAAGGGGAGTACAAACAATCTTTTCAGGTAGAAATGAACACCACTTGTGTTTGGAAGGAAACAATTTAAAAATTCACTTGAAGAAGATTGAATTATTAAACAATAATGAACCGCTTGGAAACCTAAGTTTTATTTTATAAGGTCATTTTACATTTAGGGGTTCTCAATTTATGGAAACGGAAACCTATCTTGTTAAGGAAGCTAAAATTCATAGAAACAAACGAAAGCCCTTGCAAGATTTGACAACAAATAATGTCTCGTCTGGGCTTATATCCGCCATGCTGGCTATGACAGGACCGCCCGCCATTATCTTGGCAGGTGCAAATGCTGGGCATTTTACGCATACACAAACCATTTCTTGGATGTTTGCTGTGTATTTTTTTGGAGGATTATTCAGTATCATCTTCCCATTAATATATAAAATACCAATTACTGGTGCCCATTCATTATCTGGTGTTGCTTTTCTTGTTACAGTCACCCCATATTATTCATTTTCAGAATTAATAGGGTCCTATCTGATTTCAGGATTGATCATTTTTATCGTTGGAATTTCTGGCCTCTATACAAAGATTATGAAATGGTTTCCTAATGAAATCATTGCCGCAATGTTAGGTGGATTGGTCACAACCTATGTCGTTCGTCTAATTACATCTGTTCATGATCTAATGATTGTTGGTTTACCAGCGATACTATGTTACTTCATTTTTATAAAATGGGTAAAACGTTTACCGGTTGTTCTTGGGGCGGTTTGTACAGCTCTGCTTATAATACTCTTTACCCAAAACATTGAAATTTCAACAATGAGAGCTGAGTATGTGTTTCCTGAAATTTTTAAACCTAAGTTCTCCATAATTGAAATCTTTACAATTTCAATACCACTGGCACTACTTATATTAAGCAATGATGCGGCCCCAGGTATCGGTGCACTTGAAAGTACAAACTTTAAACCGCCGATTAAAAAAATAGTAGCGGCAAGCGGGATCTTTTCAATGGCAACAGCTTTCTTTGGAGGCCAAAGCGCTAATATTGCAGGAATGATGTCTGCCATTTGTGCGGATGGGGAGACAGGTCCCAAAGAGAAAAGGTATATGGCATCGATTGTCTCAGGTGTAATGATTCTTTTATTTGGTATATTTGCCTGGAAGATTGTTCCCTTTATTAAAGCTTTACCTGTATCGTTTGTATCCATGTTGGCGGGATTTGTCCTCATTGGAGTACTTGGATCAAGTTTAAACATTTGCTTTCGTCATAGCCTTATCAAACATTTCTATTTTTCATATAAGTGCGCCAGTTTTAGCTTTAGTAATAGGTTCTTTAATTTCCAAATTCATTGAAAATAAGGAAGAGGGGGATACTCATTGTTAAATTTTCGTGAAAAATCTTTAGAGCTACACAGAGTAAATCAAGGGAAGTTGGGAACGGAGATTAAAGTTCAAGTAAGTAATTCCGAAGAACTTAGTCTTGCATATTCACCGGGAGTCGCTGAACCTTGTATGGAAATTTATTCAGATGAAAATAAAGTCTATGATTATACAATGAAAGGGAATATGGTAGCAGTCATCACTAATGGAACAGCTGTTTTAGGACTAGGTAATATCGGGCCAAAAGCTGCACTGCCAGTGATGGAAGGAAAATGTATTTTATTTAAAAGCTTTGCAGGAATTGACGGATTTCCAATTTGCCTTAATACAACCGATACTGAACAGATAGTTGAAACCATTAAATTCCTTGCCCCTTCATTCGGCGGTATAAATCTGGAAGATATTGCGGCACCTGATTGTTTTACTATTGAAGATCGATTAAAAAAAGAATTGGATATTCCTGTGTTTCATGATGATCAGCATGGAACAGCGATTGTAACTGCTGCCGGACTGATTAATGCTTTAAAAATAGTCAAGAAATCAATGGCTGACATAAAAGTTGTTGTTAATGGTGCCGGGGCCGCCGGGATTGCTATCGTAAAATTATTAATTTCATTTGGTGTAAAAGATATCATTATGTGTGATTCCCAAGGAGCTATTTTTAAAGACCGTCCTAACGGAATGAATGATTTGAAAAATGAAATGGCCTGCTACACCAATCTCGTTAATAAAAAGGGACAATTAAAAGATGTCATTATGGATACGGATGTATTTATTGGGGTTTCTAAAGCAGGTGTGCTCACAAAAGAAATGATTGAAAGTATGAATTCTGATCCAATTATTTTTGCTATGGCAAACCCTGATCCTGAGATCTCCCCCGTGGAAGCAAAGGTTGCGGGAGCTAGAATTATAGGTACGGGACGCTCAGACTATCCTAATCAGGTAAATAATGTATTAGCCTTTCCAGGGATTTTTCGTGGTGCATTAGAAGTGAGGGCAACCACTATTAATGAAGAAATGAAGATTGCTGCAGTCTATGCAATTGCATCTCTCATTTCCGAAGATGAGCTAGATGAGGACTATGTAATACCGAGTCCATTTAATGAACATGTTGCGCCGGCAGTAGCAGCTGCGGTCGCTGAAGCCGCAATGCAAACAGGTGCGGCAACGAAGAGGGTGGATTCGGAATATGTTCGTAAAAAGACCTGGGAGCAATCTTTAATCAGCAAGAAGTTAGAAAAGGTGTAATTTTAGTTAAACCATTAATTTAGTTAGTACTAACTAAATTAATGGTTAGATATATTTGAAAAACGGGAGGAAAAAGGATGAATAGGACTCCTGTTGTGATATTAAGCGGCTTTTTGGGAAGTGGAAAAACTACATTACTATTAAAAATGTTATCTAAATCCCAAAGTATGGGGTTGAACTATGCCGTATTAATTAATGAGCGGGGAAAGGTGGATATTGACGGGCTGCTCGTTTCAAAAAAATTTAATAATAGAAAAATAGAATCATTGCTGGGTGGGTGCATTTGCTGCAGCAAAAAAAGCGAAATTGCCCATAGTATTGATACACTATTACAAAACAAGCCCGATATCATTTTTATCGAGTTAACAGGAGTGGCCAATCCAGAAGAGGTCGCAAATACGTTAAACGAAAAGGAAATGATCGCCAAAGTAGAATTAAGAAGCATTATTACAATTGTAGATGCTGAGTTCTTTCTTAATGAAAAATCTCATGATTTCCAAGAAATGTTGCTTCATCAACTAGCATGTGCCAATCATATCGTTGTCAACAAAATGGACTTAGTTCAGCAGTGTTTAGCAGAAGAAGTAAAAAAGAATATAAGAAACAAGAATAATTCAGCACATATAGAAATTGCGGAGTTTGGGAACATCAATTTTGAACAGTTTTTAACGCGAATATCGTCTGCTAAACATATAAAACAGCTAAGTACTGATAAGGAAATGAGGCAGAAAACCAGCTACTCCAGTATGAGTACGTTGGTTTTGCCAAACGATCGGCCACTCTCAAAATCAGATATCGAACATTTTCTTACCAAACATGCCAGTCAGATCATTCGTGCCAAAGGGTTTGTTCAGATTTTCGAAGATGGGAAGACTACTCCTTATTTGGTGCAATATTCAGGTGTTAAAAGGATAGAATGGAGCCCTGAATATGCAGAACAGTATTTTTTCATTTTAATAGGGATTGACCTGGATACTATTACATTAAAAAGGGAGTGGCTGCAGATGGTCGGCTCTCAAACGAACTGGTGTAGGACCTAGCAATGGGGGGACGGAAATTGGAGAAAAGAATATGGGAGCAATATTTAGATGAAAGGGACCAAAAAATTTATTCAGGTGCAGGGTTAGGGAAGGTAAATGGACTTGGTAAGAATCCAGCGCTAGTTATTATTGATGTTACGTATGGTTTTACCGGAGAAGAAGCAGAGGATATCGAGCAGTCGATTAAGAAATATCCGACTAGCTGCGGGGCAGATGCTTGGAAGTCGATTCCTCATATTAAGAATCTATTGAATGTCTGCAGAGAAGTTAATTTACCAATCTTTTATACTATTATTGAGGGGCATAAACATAATTCTAATGAAAAAACAGCCATAAAAGGGAATGTTTTTGGACACCCAACATTAATTGAAGGTGGGAAAGGTACCCAAATTGTTGAACCACTAAAACCAATTCCGGGAGAATTTGTTATCTCAAAGAAGAAGCCAAGTGCCTTTTTCGGAACACCATTCATTTCGTACTTAGTGGATCATAATATTGATACGCTAATTGTTACTGGTACAACAACAAGCGGTTGCGTTCGGGCATCAGTTGTTGATGCGTTTTCTTACAATTTAAACGTTGTCGTTCCTGAAGAATGTGTATTTGACCGTGGAATAACAACCCATGCAATGAATCTTTTTGATATGCAGCAAAAATACGCAGATGTACTGTCCACACATGAAGTTATTACGGAACTGAAGAAAAAAGTGCAACATGCATAATTCCAAATATTAATTTTAGGGGGAAGCGTATGTTTGTTTCAAAACATGGTAACGAGATTTGGTTAATAGACCAATACCATCATGCAATACAAGCCGGGGAAGTCGCAGCCTATTGGGGAAATGATGAATTTGAGGCACCCTCTCCTTCGTTAATAACAGCTGTTGAGAAGCATGATATTGGGTGGGTTAAACCGGATAAAGAAGTTTTATTTGATCAAGAAACGGGAAGACCTATTAATTTTATCAATATTAATGTGAGGCAGCATGTCAGCTTTTATTCAAATGGTTATAAAAAAGTGTTAGAAGAGGATCCTTATGCCGGAATGTTAGTCGGTATGCATTGGATTGGTTTATATACAAGCAGATTTGGTTACGATCCAACATTTACTTATAAAATTCCTGAAGACTTAAAGGAATTCATGCAAAATGTGGTTATTGAAACACAAAAGGAATGGATCAACGTCAAAATGAAATACTGGCAATTTAACGAAAAGCGCAGTGTGTTTGAAGATAAATTATGGATGGATTATGAGTTCTTACAATTGATGGATCGAATGTCACAGCTTGTCTCGCTAAATACTCATCACGATAAAGCGAAAGCAATTCTTGGGCCGGTTCGTAAAAATCAAAATGGTGAAGGCATTCATATTTCAGTTCAACTCCCAGGTGATGGTTCGGTTGTAGTTGAGCCGTTTCCGTTTAAAGAAGAGTTTGAAACATCAGTAAGAGTGCGAAAAATCCCTGATAGAAAATATGAGAGTCACGCTGACTTGCTCCAAGAAATAGAAAATGCCCCATATGAAGTTATGTCGTGGAAAGTTAGAAAAAAATAGATTGGAGGGTATGATATGACAAGACCAAAATATGCAAAAGCAGCTGTTTTAACAGGAAAAGAACAAATGGAAATTATGGAATTTCAAATTCCAGAGACGGGAGATAACGATGGTCTTTTACTTGTAGAGTCTTGTGGAGTATGTGGGCTTGATAGTGAAGGTTATTTACATGGAGGGAATGCTGTCTTTAATCTCCCTTGTGTGATTGGTCATGAAATTGTGGGCTACATCGATGAAATTGGGCTAGAAGCAGAAAAACGATGGAATGTACAAAAGGGAGACCGAGTTATTGTTGAGGAGTATATCCCATGCGGGCACTGTGATCCTTGTTTAACTGGAAATTATCATCTTTGCTTTGACTTAAGGTATGGAGCGATGAGCATCCATAATGAGAAAACGGCACTCTGGGGTGGCTTCGCAGAATATATGTATTTGCATCCCCATTCCATTATTCATAAGGTAAGCAAAAAAGTACCTGCAGATCTATTAACTTTATTTATTCCAATTTCTAATGGTATTCATTGGGTTCAACAAGTAGGTAATACTACGGTTGGTGATACAGTCGTAATTCAGGGTCCAGGCCCAATGGGACTTGGAGCAGTAATTGGGGCTAAAGAAGCAGGTGCAGGAACCATTATCGTAACAGGGCTTGAAAAAGATTCACATCGACTTGAAATTGCCAAAGAGTTTGGTGCAACACATGTCCTCTATGCTGATAAACAAGATCTTGAAAAAGAAGTCTCGAAAATAACGAATGGTAAAATGGCTAACACTGTCATCAATGCAGCAACTACACCAATTCAATTTAAGGTATGTTTAGATCTTGCTGGATACCATGGGACCATTGTTCATTCTGGTACAGATCATTTTCTTACCAACGAAGTTATGTCAAGTAAAATAACATGGAAACTTTTAACTATTAAAGGGGTACTAGGCCGTCCGAAAAAAGCAGTAGGGGTTGCCTTAAAAATCATTGAATCTGGCCGTTATCCGTTAGAAAAAATGATTACACATGAATTTAACGTTTCTGAAGCATTTAAAGCTGTCAATACACACGCGAAAGGTTTAGATGGCTGTATACATGTAGCAGTATTAAATCCAGAAGCAAATAAGGAAGGGGAAAAAACATGTCAAAAAACTATCGAGTCGGTTTAATTGTACCCAGTTCTAACACTACAATGGAAACTGAAATTCCTGCCATGCTAAATAACCGAAAGGAATTGTTTACGGAGGAATCCTTTACCTTTCATTCTAGCAGAATGAGGATGATGCATGTCACGAAAGAGGAATTAAAAAAGATGGATCTTGATAGTGATCGCTGTGCCTTAGAACTCTCTGATGCAAAATGTGATGTGTTAGCCTATGCATGTTTAATTGCCATCATGTCACAGGGCCCTGGCTATCATGCATCCTCTGAAGATCGTTTATGTAAAGTAGTAAAAGGAAATAAAGATAATGCCCCAGTCGTTAGCAGTGCAGGTGCACTTATCGAAGGAATTAAAGAAATTGGTGCTAAGAAGGTTTCAATCATTACGCCATATATGAAGCCTCTAACGAACATGGTGATTGAATATTTAAATACGAGTGGGATTGAAGTCATTGACTCTATTAGTCTTGAAGTATCCGATAACCTAGAGGTAGGTAGATTGGATCCAATGAATCTAGTGAATCATGCAAGAAATTTAAATACGAACGGTGCGGATGCAGTTGTCTTGTCTGCATGTGTACAAATGCCATCACTTCCTGCCATCCAAATTGTAGAGGACGAAATTGGTCTTCCAGTTTTATCTGCTGCAACGGCCACGGTCTACCAAATCCTAAAAAATCTTGGTCTAACACCAGCTGTTCCAAATGCTGGGTGGTTATTAGCTGAAGAAAAATCTGTATTATCATAATTTTTATTAGGCTATTCGGTAAGTGCCTTGCTCCCCCACCTTTTTTTAATAATTGTATTATTCTAATAAAAATTTGTGGAGGGGCCTGGTTCTATTGTTAGGATAGTCTTATTTAAAGTTATTACTTACTTTGGTATTTGAAATTGCTTTAATACCTTAAAACCCTTTCCCTAATCCACAATTAAATATCAATCACTAATCTTATGGTAATTATATAAAAAGGAGAATTTATTTGAGTAAGCATGAGCCAGTCATTAAAGTTGAGCATCCTACTAGTAAAAAAACATTACCTTGGTACAGAGGGGCTACTAAATCACAATGGCATACTTTTTGGGCGGCCTTCTTTGGCTGGACGCTTGATGTAATGGATCTGATGCTGTATTCCATGGTGATTGTGTATATAATGAAGGATCTTCAGATGACTCAATCTGTTGCTGGAATAGTTGCCTCAGCAACTCTTATCGCATCAGCCTTAGGAGGAATAGTTTTTGGATTTGTAGCTGATAAATGGGGAAGAAAAAAATCAATGATTTGGAGCATCCTAATATATTCAGGAGCGACTGTATTGTGTGGTTTCTCAGAGACAGCAACTCAGTTAATGGTATTTCGGATGCTTGTTGGATTTGGTATGGGTGGGGAATGGTCTGCGGGTGCAGCCCTAGTAATTGAAACTTGGCCTGCCAAACATCGGTCTGTGGTAATGGCTTTTGTACAAAGTGGATTTGCGGTTGGTTACGCGCTGGCAGCTTTGATTTCCGCAATTGTTATTCCGATTTTTGGGTGGAATGGTGTCTTTTTTGTGGGAGTTCTTCCAGCTCTTCTGACGTTATGGGTACGCAAACATACACCAGAATCTCAAATGTGGCAAAACCAATCACGTCGCCTTTCAGCAAAAGAAACGACAAGGTTAATAATTGGAAACTATGGTTCAGTCACACTGGTTTGTATATCATTTACAATGTTTGCCATGTTAGGTTACTGGGGGTTGTTTACATGGCTACCTACTTATTTGTCTACTCCAATAGAAGAGGGTGGCCCAGGACTTGATGTTATAAAAACATCGGCATGGGTTATAGTTTCGCAGATAGGTGCATGGTTGGGGTATATTTTATTTGGATTCATTGCAAGTAAAATTGGTAAGAAATCTACCTTTATTATCTTTTTCTCTATGTCAGCGGTATCTGTACCACTATATTTATTAATAAAAAACGAGCTGACTTTACTTTTTTTTGGAATGATCGTTGCTTTCTTTGGGACGGGATATCATAGTGGATTTGCTCCGACTTTTTCTTCCTTGTATCCAACGGAAATCAGGGCCACTGCCCAGGGTGTTATATATAACGTATCGAGGGGGATCAGTGCATTTGCTCCTTTTATTATTGGCTATATAGCAATGGAAAAAGGGCTCAGTGCAGCGCTTATGTTAACAGGAGGATTCTTTGCTATATCTAGCTTAATTGTACTTTTTTTCTTAAAAGAGCCAGAAGGTCTCATTGATGAAATGGATTTGGAATAGACCTTAGAGAAATATTATTTAGATGAAAAATGACTTGAAAATTCAAAATCTTTAATCTACTATATATTTAACCTGTAACTACAATGTTTAAGTGGATTTTTAAAATGTATGTTAGTTAGTATCCACTAATATATTTGATTATATTAGTGAATTGATTTTTAAGACTATTCAGTTCGTTTTGGTTAAATAGTCTTATAGGCTAAAATAGATATAAGGGAGAGTATAATAATGGCAAAAATACTTGTGCATTTAACTCATGGGCCTTCATCGCCTACACAAGCAGATAGAGCCTTTCTTATTGCAAATACAGCTATAGAGGAAGGCCATCAGGTTTCAATGTTTTTAGCGGGGGCTGCTGTAGAACTAATTCGTGATGATAATTTAAATAAAACACTTGGAGTCGGCGAAACAGCTGTTAGGTTAAAAGATTCAGTGGAGAAAATCATTGAGGGCGGAGGAAAGATTGTATTATCGAAGGTTTCCTGTGGAGCAAGAGGTATAGTAGAAGCAGATTTAGAAGGGAAACAAGTCGAATTAGGAATGCCGAATGTACTTGTGAAAATGACAGTTGAAAATGATCGTGTTATTACCTATGGATAATCGATTCTTCGATTATAAAGGAACGTTAATTTATTATTACGTTAGTTAGTGCTAATAAGATTTTAAAGTAGGTGTTTACTAGATAGATATCAAGTAGTCTTAGAACAATCAATCATCCATTTAGACTTTTAAAATAGGGAGGAAAATATATCATGGAATTAAAGGGGAAGACAGAATTTAAACAGCCGGTAGAAGTTATTTGGAATGCGCTACATAATCCGGAAGTTTTAAAAGAGGTGATCCCAGGTTGCCAAAAATTAGAGCTTATTGGTGAAAATGAATACGAAGTAGTTATGAAGCTAGGGGTTGCAGCGGTTAAGGGTGAATATGTAGGGAAAGTAAAGTTAGAGGATATCGAAAAGGATCGTTATTATGTGTTTAATGCCGAGGGAAGTGGTTCACCAGGGCATGTAAAAGCAAAAATGGACTGCAAGCTCAATCCTACTGAAAAAGGCTGCGTTCTTGATTGGGATTGCAATGCTGAAGTCGGAGGTATGATTGCAAGTGTTGGAAGTCGTGTTTTAGTTGGTATTGCTAAATTCATGGCAGGGAAGTTCTTTAAGGATATTGAGAAAAAGTCAGGAAAAAAAACAGTGAATAACTAATTTCCTACCTGACTTACAGGGGAGGTTTAAAAATGAAACCAGCAAAATTTGAATTTTTACGACCGGCGACAATTGAAGATGCGGTTCAATATTTAGCGGATTATGGGGAAGATGCAAAGATTATATCCGGAGGACAAAGTTTAATTCCTGTACTAAATATGCGGTTATCAACACCGAAGTATTTAATTGATGTAAGTCGAATAAAAGAATTAAATTATATAAAAAAAGATAGTTCAGTTATTAAGATTGGCGCATTAACAAGACACTACGAGGTAGAAGAATCCGAATTAGTTAGAAAATATTGCCCACTGCTAACGGAGGGCATGAAAAATGTAGGCCATCCACAAATTCGGAGCCGCGGAACAATAGGAGGAAGCATTGCTCATGCCGATCCATCCGCTGAGTTACCATGCATCTTAAGTGCGCTCCGCGGAGAAATCGTGATTATTGGTCCAGATGGAGAAAGAACAGTGCCAACAGATGAATTCTTCCTCACCTATCTTCTAACATCGTTGGAACCGACCGAATTAGTGAAGGAGATAAGGTTTCCTATAATAAACGAAAATCATGGTACCGCTTTCATAGAAATGACTAGAAGACATGGTGACTTTGCTCTTGTCGAGGTGGCTTCAGTAGTTGGAATTGATGAACAAGGTAACTTTTCTTCCGTTCAATTAGCTGTTGGAGGTGCGGGACCAACCCCAATTGTCTTAGAGGACATTGAGGACTTTCTTATTGGGAAAGAACCAACAGAACATGTGATTGAGGAAGCTGTTAGTTCTATTAAAGACTATTTGGATCCTGAAGGTGATCTTCACTCCTCGGCGGAATATCGGATTCATTTAGCTTCAGTATTAACAAAGAGAGCATTACAGACAGCAATAAAAAGAGTTCCAAAGGGGATGATGGCATGACCCTAGAAAAGATTGAATTAACGGTCAATGGAAAAAAAGTAATTAAAGAAGTTGAATCGCGTCTGTTACTAGCCGACTTTTTGCGTGAAGAATTAAGATTAACAGGCACTCATCTAGGGTGTGAACATGGTGTTTGTGGGGCTTGCACAGTAAAAATGGATAATAGGCCGGTTCGTTCATGCTTAGTCTTTGCGGTCCAGGCAGATAAGGCTGAAATTGAAACTGTTGAATCGCTAATGGCGAAAGATGGTAAGCTTCATCCACTGCAACAGGCATTTTCAGATAACCATGCACTCCAATGTGGTTTTTGTACACCTGGATTTCTCATGTCTCTAGTATGTGATTTGGATAAAAATCCGTCTCAGGACGAAAATGAAATAAGAGAAATGATTTCTGGGAATCTATGTAGATGTACCGGATATACCAATATTATTAAGGCAGTCAAGCAGTATACAACAGAAAAAGTGTTAGAACAAAATGACGAAGGGCCAAAGAAAATAGCTGTAAAGTCATGACACGAAAGGATGTGAGGTGATGACAAAGTATGTTGGACAAAGTTATAAGCGAAAAGAAGATTATCGATTACTTACAGGTAAAAGTCAATTTGTCGCTGATATTAAGCTAACCGATATGGTAGAAGCAGTAGTGATTAGGAGCACGTATGCACATGCACTTATTAAAAATATTGATAAAACGGCTGCTGAAAAATTGCCTGGAGTTCAAGCCGTTATTATCGCAAGCGATATAGAAGGGAAGGTAAAACCTCTTCCTTCACTTTCAGAGTTTTCTTTACCAAAAAATTTATTAGATTCTATAAAACCTGTGATAAAACCTTGCCCTGAAGATTTGCTTGCGAAAAATCATGTAGTGTATGTGGGGCAACCAGTTGCAATCATTGTTGCTGAAGATAGATATATTGCTGAAGATGCAGCCGCATTAGTAAAAATTGAATATGAAGCTTTAAAGCCTGTAACAGACCCTTATGAGGGAATGGATGACGGTGCGCCAACTATCCATCCCCATTTAGGTAATAATATTCAAGCACAATTTGATTTATCTATTGGTAACACCAAAGATGTATTTATTAAAGCGGACCATGTTTTAGAAACGAAAATCAAAACCCCTCGGGTAACTGCTAGTCCGATGGAAACACGTGGGGTTGTCGCGGAGTATGACACAAGATTAGATAGATTGGAAGTTTGGTCATCTACCCAAGTCAATTATATGGTGCGGACGAACTTATCCAAGCTATTAAGCCTGGATGAAAACAAAATAAGAGTGATTGCTCCTGATATGGGTGGGGGATTTGGGGCAAAATGTGCAGTATATCCTGAAGAAATTTTAATTCCATATTTAGCGAAGGTTTTAGAAAGACCTGTTCGATGGATTGAAGATCGATTAGAGCATATGATGAGTACCAGACATGCCCGGGATCAAATTCATAAAGTTAAAGTTGCTTATGAAAACGATGGTACAATCTTAGGAATACAAGATGAATTTGTTGTTGATAACGGGGCATATAATCCCTTATTGTTAACTGTTTCCTATAATACTGCTGCACATATGAGAGGGCTATATAAAATTGATCATTTTGACATTAAAGGGTACTGTGTGTTGACAAACAAAGCACCAAATATTGCATATCGCGGAGCTGGGCGTCCTGAAGCTGTTTATGTAATGGATCGTGTGATTGATATGATTGCTGAACAATTAGATGTGGATCCGATTGATATTATGCTGAAAAACATGATCAAGCATGAGGATATGCCCTACGATCAAGGAATGTACTATCGGGATGGTTTCAAAGTCATCTATGATAGCGGAGATTATCCAGCCAGTTTTAAGAAAGCTCTTAAATTAGCAGATTATGAAGCTTTCCGCAGTAACCAAAAAGAACTAAAAAGTCAGGGAAAGTACGTTGGAATTGGAATATCCTCGTATGTAGAGGGAACTGGGATTGGGCCATATGAAGGGGCAATTGTTCGTTTAGATGAAACAGGAAAGTTTATTGTGAGTGTAGGATCAACTCCACACGGACAAAGCCATGAAACAACATTCTCTCAAATATGTGCGGATGAATTAATGGTGAGCCCTGATGATGTTACCGTTAGGGCGGGCGATACAGATGTCGTTCCCTTCGGTATAGGAACTTTTGCAAGCCGCAGTGCAGTAACAGCTGGAAATGCCGTTCACATAGCTTCAAAAAAGTTACGTGGAAAAATCATTGAAATTGCAAGTGTTTTATTAGGGGAAAATACTGAACAATTAATATTAAAAAATGGGAAAATATTCAATCCGATAACACCAGATAAAATCGTCTCGCTTAACGATATCATTCAAGCATCAAGACCTGGGCAAAACTGTAAACTTCCGGAAGACATGGAGCCGAACTTAGAAACTTCACATTATTTTTCACCTGAAACGGTTACGTATTCTTCTGGGTTTCATATTGCAATAGTCGAGGTTGACAAAGAAACAGGATATGTAACAATCCTAAAATATATCGTTGTAGATGATTGTGGAAGAATGTTAAACCCAATGATTGTGGCTGGACAAGTTCAAGGAGGCGTCGCACAAGGAATAGGCGCGGCTCTTTATGAGGAAATTGTCTATGATGATATCGGACAACTAATGACTGGTACATATATGGATTATTTAGTTCCTACATCCATAGAAATACCTGATGTTGTCATGGGTGAGGTAACATCTTTATCGACTAGAAATCCGATGGGTATCAAAGGTGTAGGGGAAGCAGGAACCATTTCTCCGCCAGCAGCAATTGCTAATGCTGTAAGAGATGCCTTACATCCATTAAAAATTGAAATTACCGATTTGCCATTAAGCCCAAGTCGAATTTTTCATTTAATAAAGGAAGCAGAATTTCAACGACAACAATGAACTCATTAAAGATAAGATAAAAATTCAGGGAATCAGATGGAATCTCCCTCAATACAAACTGAGATTCCATCTGTCCCTAAAGTATTAAATATTATAGCTTGAAATTTTTTCTTAGTTAGTAGATTATTTAATTCTTTTGAAAGGGCTTAAATAATTAATTAAATGAATAGGGGTGTTGCGGTTGAATCAATCTAATAATCTTAATGTAGTAAGTAGAAAACAAATGATCACAGCTATTAGTGCATCAATAGTAGGTTGGGCGTTTGATTTGTTTGATCTTTTTATACTATTATTTGTTGCACCTACAATCGGAAAATTATTCTTTCCAACAAGTGACCCGATGTTACAACTTGCAGCAACATATGCTTCTTTTGCGGTAACATTATTAATGCGGCCAGTTGGATCAGCTTTATTCGGCTCTTATGCGGATCGATATGGAAGAAAGCGAGCAATGATCATTGCGGTTGTTGGTGTAGGTGTTGCTACGGCACTTTTTGGAACATTACCGACATACGGTAAAATTGGAATAGCAGCTACGGTGTTATTTATCATTTTACGATTAATTCAAGGGGTGTTCGTAGGAGGCGTTGTAGCATCTACACATACTATTGGAACTGAGACTGTTTCTCCTAAATACCGTGGATTAATGTCTGGGTTAATAGGAGGCGGTGGAGCGGGATTAGGTGCTTTAATGGCTTCTATAGTATTTCTTGCTGTTACATCACTTTTTCCAGGGCCTGAATTCGAGGTATGGGGCTGGAGAGTTATGTTCTTTACTGGGATTATTAGTTCTATTTTTGGTATATTTATATTTAGATCACTTGAAGAGTCACCGGCATGGGTTCATGCTCAAAAAGAAAATAGTAAAGTAAATAAACCCCAAAAAACGCCCATACGGACACTTTTTAGCCGACAATATTTATTTACACTAATTGTAAATTTATTATTAACAATTGGTGGAGGAACAGCGTATTATCTTACAGCAGGATATCTTCCAACATTTCTCAAAGTGGTTAATGAAACATCATCTAACATTGTATCTACTACTTTAATCATCACTAGCATTATAATGATAATATCAACTGCATTTGGAGGGTATATAAGTGATGTAATTGGGAGAAAAAAGACATTTTTAATTTCTGGTGTTATTTGTTTATTGGGGCTCCCACTACTTTTTAAGCAGTTGGGACAAGCTACTGATGGAACCTCGATTATAATATATGCATCTATTATAGTTTTTTTAGCACAGATAACATATGCTCCAACACTTATTTTTTTAAATGAAAGGTTCCCTACTGCTATTCGCTCAACCGGTACGGGGTTATCATGGAATCTTGGTTTCGCAATAGGAGGAACAATGCCGACTTTCGTTTCTTTAGCAAGTGAAACTCCGCAAAGCATTCCTGTTGTTTTGGGCTACTTTTTTATTGGGGTGTTTATACTTTATTTAATAGGAAGTTTGATAATCCCAGAAACGAAAGGGAAAATGGTGGAATCAAATGAAAAGTTATCACAAAACAAAACAGTGACTTTATAAGTAGTCACTAATTGTCCGTAGGGACACCATATTTATTTTTGGCATAATCTTACCGCTCTCAATAAAGATCACCATTTGTTGCTCGAATTCACAATATTCACTCTATTATATATTGTGCCTCTTCTATTGACAATCAATATGCGCTTAAAATATTATTAGATTAAGCTATTAGTATTGAGGTGGTAATTTTGGTTGATAAGTTAGATACTAGTGATCGGCTCTTATATGCAGCAATTAATTTAATAGCTGAAAAGGGTTATAAAGCAGTTTCGACAAAAGAAATTGCAAAAGAAGCGTCTGTTAGTGAAATGACATTATATCGTCATTTCGGCACAAAACAAAGCGTTTTAGATGCGGCTATTGACCGATTCTATTATTCAGCTTCGATGCAAGAACTTTTTGAAAAAAATATTGTTTGGAATTTAGAAAAAGATTTGTTGATGATAAGCGAATCTTATTATAAATTAATGAAGAAAAATCAAAAAATTATTCTTATCGCATTTAAAGAAGGGAATTCAATAGAAGGATTGTTTAATCAAATTAATAAACATCCACGTCAATTAAAGGAGCATCTAATTAGGTATTTTTTAGAAATGCAACAAAAAGGAAAGATACAATTCGAAGTCAATGTTGAAAGTTTGGCGATGGTTTATTTATATATGATGTATGGAGAGTTTGTTTCACGTAATTTTGTAGATGGACATCAAATAACTTCAATAGATGCTGATAAATTTATTAAAACTGTAGTTCAGTTATTTATAAGTGCACTGAAAGTAAAGGTTAGTAATTTATAACTTAATTGTGAGTTATTGCAAACTAACGTAAAAATATAATTGGGGGAATACTTGAAAGCTTTTGGCCGGAAGAATTTTAGTAGGATGTTAAACGATTGATAATGGCGGCTGGAGTAATTGTTTATATATCTTACTTGTGATGTATCTCGATCCTGATCCATTTCTTGTTCCTAGAGCACCTAAACAAAGTGAATACAACAAATGCGAAAGCCCGATTGAAATGAAGCTTTATAATGATCTTACCTTAAATGGGTATCAGGTTTTTACTCTAAGTATAAAGTTGGGCCATATCGTCCAGAAGCAGGTATGAATGAGGACTATCCTCACTTCCAACCGGTTTTAAGTAGACCGATTAACTGGGATCTTATTCGACAACAGTATGGACAAATCATTAAGTATGCAACTGTGTCAATTTCCTTTAAATTGCTAGCTTATGAAGCTAATCTAATTCTTTTTGATTTTGGGCAGACTTCATCCTTTGGTGAACTTGCTTCTTTTTGATCATACGCATCGCTTCTATTCCACTCAAAATATTATTGGCTGTTCGAAAAGATTTCAATCCTAACATCGCACGAACACTCTTTTTAATAAAACGATGGTCTTGTTCCACGATGTTATTAAGATATTTTACCTGTCTTATTTGGATGCCTACGGGCATCTTTTTCTTTTTCTCTTTCTTCATCTCTTCAATTGCTATAGGGCTTAGTGACAGGGTAGCTGCTCTAGACCGCAAAGTATCATATAAAATGGATGTGATGTTATGCCTCAGGTCAAGGATGTTATGCTTAACGATGTCATCTGTGTACAAAAAAGGGAGATACCATTCGCCATTTACTCATGGTGTCATATAGATAATCGAAAAGTGTTTTGTATCCCTTGAAAATCGTTTTAATATGGATTCGGTAGAAGCAGTACCCACACCAATTAAAAAAAACGATAACGCAATCGTCAATTCGACTCCCCATTGTTCCCTTAGTTTTCTACAAGTAAGCAAAAAATATCTATACAAAAAATAGGGAGGGCAGTAAGTAAACTAATCGCAACGCTAGACATCTCTTAATCCGCCTGAATATTTTTTAGAACTGGTGAGGTCGATGTGATAGAAGCTCATAAGTTCATGGATATAATAAACAAAAAAAATTCCAAACTACATAGTAAATCTTGATGAATTTTTGGTATACTATAGTTAACTTTTTGTTTAATTGTTAATTATAGTTGAACTATTTGTACATCATAATATAATTATCGAGCATAGTCAATTTGAAAGGTGTGAAAATGTGAAAGAGGAAAATATTGACTTATCTAGTCATGTAGGGCTTAATCTAAGAGAAATTCGCAGAAACAAAAGGATTAGTCTTGAAGAGTTGGCGAGTTTAAGTAATGTTAGTAAATTAACGTTAGGAAAAATTGAAAGAGGGGAAACAAATCCGACAGTTAATATCCTTTGGAAAATATGTAGAGGATTAAATATTCCCCTAGTATCTTTATTAACATTCGAAGAAGATATTAAAGTACACCGATTTGTATCTAATTACCATTTCGTAGGGCATAATGATGATTGGTTTATCGACCCATTATTTAAAGCTTTTGGCACAGAATGGTATAGAGCATGCATCGAACCAAATAGTGAGTACAGTGAGCTTCATTTAGCTGGTTCCGAAGAAATCGTCCTTGTATTAAATGGCCAATTGGAGATAAGAGTAGGAGGGAAAACCCATCAATTAAACAAATGGGATGCTATTAAATTTAAAGGAGAAGAATTTCATACGTACATTAACCGCTCTAACGAAAAAGTATATCTAATGCTAGCTTTAGCCTATAAAACTCCTTAAACCAAAAGTAAAACTTCTTCATTTGAGATTTATCTGCCTAAATTGCATGTACTCACTTCCAGTAAAGTGTTCAAAGTTAGTACCGCCACAATCCATGTCGTCACAAAACGTGAATAATATGACCAGTTGCAGACGGAAATGAACTGGAACCAATAGAACCAGCCTATCCTAGTGAAGTAGTAAAACGCTATCGATATAAAGGAACAAATACAGAAGCTGGGCGTTGGGATATGCGAACCATTAGTCGAAGTCAAGGGTGTCCATGTGACGTGGAATCTGAAGCCCTAGACAAATCCACGGTCTGAGGTACACGAATCACATTTGAGGTTCTTACTTTCAGGACGAACCTGCAGAACAAGGTAAAGTCCTAAATATCCCCGGATGAGGTAGGAATAAATGTGGCAGATATGTGGAGAAAGTGGATGAACATACCCTGGGTGATCTCTTAGTACCCCGTTAGAGAACCTACCTAGTGATAAGTAACTGTACGAAAGAAGCGACTATGTTAGAGTCATTTACAAGATAGCAAGGACACAGCCAATTGAGGACTGCTAAAGAGTGAATATTCGAAAAATAGGAGCATCTTTAATAGAGTGGAGTTACTCTTGTACAACCTCAACATCATAAGGACAATATGAAATTTACTAAAACATTAATTAAAAAAATATTGGAAAGTAATAATCTAAACCAAGCTTTTGAAAGGGTTAGAAGAAATAAAGGAGTAGCAGGAGTCGATGCGAAAGATATAGAAGCTACTCGCCTATATTTTAAGGAAAATGGTGAAGAGATTATCCAACTGATTAAAAAAGGTAAATACAAACCTAAACCAGTAAGAAGGGTTCAAATACCTAAGCCAAACGGAGGGTTTCGAAACCTTGGAATACCAACTGTGACGATAGGTTCTTCAACAAGCCGTTGTACAGATGTTGACACCTATTTACGAACCACAATTTAGTCAATATAGTTACGGATTTAGACGGAACAAAAGTGCACATCAAGCCTTAGAACAAGCAAGGCAGTACATAGAAGATGGGTACAACTTCGTCGTAGATATTGACCTTAAAGGATTTAGCGACATTAATTTAGAACAAGATAGCTTTTACATATCCTCAAGAAAATATGCATTTGGATCAAAAGAGCCCTTAAATACGGAAATAGCGTAATTCCTATTCCTGAATTGGGCACGATTTTTAAAGAGCCTCAAAAGTAGATGATAATTAAGATGGAATCCTACACAAAAGAAGTATATTTTATTATATATTTTAATACATAATTGGGTGTTTGTTTAGTATCACGATTTTATCACTTTACATTTTCAAATGATATTGCAAAGGTTGGTTTAAAATGAATTTAGAAACTGATGATCCAAAACAAGTTGTTTTACAAGTTGGGGGAGTACTAAAAAAAAGTATTTAAGTCTTGAAGAACTATCAGAATTATCGGGTGTAAGTAAGCTAACGCTAGGAAATATAGAACGCGGAGAAACAAATCCAACAATAGAGATGTTATGGGAATTTTCAAAAAATTTATCCATACCACTCATGGCTTTATTCTCAACCGAAAGCAATGTGAATCTGTCTCGAGCCGGGGAAGGACTACGAATTGTTGGGGACGGAAATAACTGGGCAATTGAACCGATTTTCCAAAATGCAAATATAATATCGAAAAGTACCTTGCTTATTTACAGCCAAATAGCTCCTACCATCCAGAAAAACATCATCATAATACAACGGAACTTATAACTGTCATGTCTGGAACCATTACAATTAACGTTAATAATGAATCATATACCCTAAATCAATATGATTCAATTAGTTCTACAAATGGCACACATTCATTTGCCAATCATACCAACGATGTTGTTGTTCTCCATATCATATTGAAATACGGAATCTGAATTTCTTTTCTCCTAGCTTATCCTAATACAAGGAATGCTTCAATCCATTAGTGGACCGGGGCATTCCTTTAATTTGTTTAAAATAGTTCTATATTCAAGGGTAGACAAATCTAAATAAATATATTATAGTGTTATTTGTTGTAGAAAAGGTATATTATAATATACAAATATGTTCAGTTACGAATATTGTTCTTTCGTATATCATTCATCTTTAAAGTAAATCATAATGAACAAACTACAAAACATGAGTTTTTCAAAAAGCTAGGAGGAAATAGGATGGGTTCAATGGATCAAGTAATTAAAAAGGAGAATAAAGGTGCCATTTCAACTGTTGGCAAATCTGCAGTTTGGATAATGATTGTTGGTATTGTATTTATTGCTGCTAACTTACGGGCCCCTTTGACCTCGGTAGGGCCAATAGTTGGTCTTATTAAGGATGATATGAGTATTTCAAATACATTGGCGGGTATGGTTACCACGCTGCCATTATTAGCCTTTGCGCTTTTTTCACCTATTGTACCCAAGTTAGGACAAAAATTGGGGGTAGAACGAATTATTTTTGGTTCCATCGTCTTTTTGACTGTCGGCATTGTTATACGTTCCCTATCAGGGATTGCTGCTTTATATATAGGTACTGCTCTTCTTGGTTTGGCTATCTCCGTCGGTAATGTATTGTTACCTGGCCTGATCAAACGTGAATTTCCTGAACGCATTGGCTTAATGACTGGCGTGTATTCCATTTCTATGAATTTATTTGGAGCAATAGCTTCTGGTGTTAGTGTTCCTATCGCAATCGGATTAGGATTTGGCTGGAAAGGTGCAATGGGAATTTGGGGGATTTTAAGCTTTATATCTATTTTATTTTGGTTACCACAGATGAAACATCGTAACGTGAAAAGGGATACCGTTCATAATAAAACGGCTGACAGTCATGTGAATTTGTGGGGTTCGGCACTAGCGTGGCAAGTAACCCTGTTTATGGGACTGCAATCCATGATCTTTTATGTACTTGTTGCCTGGCTGCCAGAAATTCTTAAGCAGCAGGGATTGAATTCAAGTCAGTCTGGCTTGATGCTTTCCGTTATGCTATTGGCTTTGCTCCCATTTACCTTCATTGTCCCAGTCATCGCAGGGCGCATGTCCGGTCAACGTTCGTTAGTGACCATTACAGCGATTTTACTTTTAATCGGGACGTTTGGGTTACTATATGGTAGTTCGAATTTAATCGTTTTGTGGATCATCGCTCTAGGCATAGGAGGAGGCTTCGCATTCAGCCTATCCATGATGTTTTTCGGCTTACGTACAGAGAATGCGCAACAGGCCGCGGAATTATCCGGTATGGCCCAATCGATTGGATACCTGCTTGCGGCTGTTGGCCCAACCCTATTTGGGTTTATACATGATGCAACCAATAGCTGGACGATTCCACTTTTAATATTAGTTGGCGCATCGGTTCTACTCTTTATATTTGGTCTTGGTGCGGCCAGAGATCGATATATAGGTTCTGCCCAACAGTAAAACATATAATTTTGGAATGAAAGGATAATGAATATGTTTAATAAAATTCTTGTCGCTATAGACGAATCCGATATGAATAGCAAAGTATTGGAGGCAACGTTGAGTATTGCCAATAATGGGAAATCTCATGTAACACTAGTGAATGTTAGTAAGGAAAATGTAACAACGGGTTTAACATATGTACCAGAAGATTATCTGGAGGAAGTATTAAATGAATTGGAAAAGTCGAGTATACGAATACTGGAAAGGGCCAAAACCAAACTAATATCTGCTGGGGGAATGTCCATAGAAACAATCCATCTTAAAGGAGACCCTGCTCATCAAATTTTAGAATATGCCAAAGAACATGAACAGGAACTTATTATCATTGGCAGACGTGGACTTAGTGGAATGAAGGAATTAATGCTTGGTAGTGTCAGCCATAAGGTCGCTCAGTTATCAAAATGTCCTGTCTTAATTGTTCATTGATGAGAACATGATTAAATATTTTCTGTCTAGGGGGGCCCCCTATAATAGTTTTTGGGAACTACTCCCCCATTAAAGTGCCTAATCGTAATATAAGGTTAGCCAGGTAATCTAAACTGTACCCTTTGTAAAGGACGTTAAAAAAGGTTAGGCCACACAAAGAAGATGATTTCTGTATTCTACAGGGGTCATCTTCTTTAAATTCCTTTGGTATCTAAACCTATTATAATACGTCATATAACTTCTTATTTCCTTTTTAAGTTCTGCATATCAAAAGCCTCAAAAACATGTTCTCGCAGCAATCGATCCTTTTCTATACCGATCACGTCCTTTTTTAGAGTACTAGAATAAGTATTGAGAGATTACTTGCAAGTTTCTTAAAGTTTTTGCACCAGAATCGGTTATCAAGGGATAATAGGATATTGAAGATTCATAATTTTATTGACAACTGTCTTTCCTGTATATTAGCATTAGATTGTTGTTAGTTTGTACTAACTAACAAACTGACTAACGATCTACCATAAGGAGGTACAACATATGTGAGGAATTAATCCTAAAAAATGAGTTTGCTCTTTCTGTGAAAGTAGGGTCATTCACCGAATGGCGATAGGGGGAAGAAAAGTGTCGAATTCGGAACATGAAAATCCACTAGAAACGAATATAAAAACACTGATTCATAAGAGAAAAATTGGAATGCGCTGGTGGCTTGGAATTATCTTTATTTTTATAGGTCTGGTTTCCTATATGGATCGGGCGAACATGTCTGTTGTAGCTGTACCAATGATGAAAGAATTAAATATGAATAAGGTCCAATTCGGTTTTTTAGCCTCATCCTTTTTTCTTGGTTATGCACTTTTTCAAATTCCAAGTGGAATAATTTCTGAAAAATTTGGTGTACGACGAATTATAACTTTTGCTATGATTTGGTGGTCAATATTTACAGCGCTGACAGCTGCATTCTCTTCATATATATTCCTTAGTTTGGTTAGATTCCTTTTTGGAGTTGGAGAAGCTCCCTTGGCCCCAGCTAACGCGGTTTTTAATTCATTTTGGTTTCAAAAACAGGAAAAAGGTCGTGCAGTTAGTTTATTACTAGTAGGGCAGTTCTTTGGCCCAGTTATTGCGCCAGGGATCTCAGTTGCACTTTTAGCAGCATTCGGATGGCGAAGTGTTTTTTATTTATTTGCCATCCCGGGTATCGTAATTAGCATATTCTGGTATATCGTGAGTCGCGATAAGCCAGAAATGCATTCTTGGGTTTCTGAATATGAGAAAAATCTTATTCTTACAAATCGTGATATTTCTAATGCCGATCATAAGAGGACCCCTTGGAAAGATTTTTTAGGCAATACCCAATTTTGGGCAGTCGGATTACAGTATTTTATTGTTGTGTATATGACCACATTATTCATCACTTGGTTACCAACATACCTAATTGAAGCTCGTCACTTTTCTCTAACAAAAATGGGGGTAGCAGCAAGCTTTCCATTTCTTGCAATCTGTTTATTGATGCTAGCAGGTGGTGTAATTTCAGATTATCTTATACAAAAAGGGAAAAGCCTTATGGTAGCTCGAGGTGGATTAGCAATAACAGGTTTAATTATTTTTATTATAACGATTAATTTAGCGTCACTTACTAATAATCCATTTTTAAATGTACTTTGGTTAACAATAGCTCTTGGCTCACTTGGTCTTCCCGTAGTACAATCATGGGCAGTCGCAAACGATTTAGGTAAGCAGTTTGCGGGTTCAGTGAGTGGTTGGATGAATTTTTGGGGAAACATAGGAGCCGTACTCTCTCCAATTATATGTGGCTGGACTGCACAACAAATGGGTTGGAATATAGCCTTAATGATAAATTCTGTGCCCGTCTTGTTTGCTGCTGTCATATGGTTCTTTATTAAACCTGATAAACAGCTTGTGAAATAAAAACAGATAATCGGACGCTTTCCTTGCATAGGGAAGTGCCCATTCTCTATTTAACGGTATTTGCTTTTCGGAGACCCTTAATCCACCTTTTCGTGAAATCTATACTTTAGGGGTAAAGAATCCTAATTTGATAAGGGTTTTACATTGAAGACATATAAACAACGTGTACTCTTGACGGTTCTGGTGCCAAAATAACTCATTTATAAAAGTGTAGTTTACGGAGTTATTTCTTAGCATTCATAACCTTTTACTGCAAGAATAGTCATTATATAGAACAAAATAACGTCTGTAAGGAAAAACTGAAATAAATTGGAGTTTTTCCGATTAACAAATGAATTAAAAACACACAACATAATATGCAAACAGAACTTAATAAAAAAAGATATTTCCTAACTTATTTAACAGGATAAGGAATTCAAAAAAGGATCAGGGAATGCTGCTAAATTTCCTGATCCTTTTTTATTTAAGGGGGGTCTTAGACCTCAAGTAGATTTCATGCTTCGATAAATAAGAAAATTAATCCTAATGACTGTTGTGTAAAGAAGCATTGTTTTAACATAAATTATCTTTGACCTTCACTAAAAATTCAGGGATTTCTTTGATGGATAGCCTAAAAATGCTATCAAAAGATATAATCATGTTATTTTATAATAAACCTCGTTAGAATATAAAAAAATACCTATATTTTTATTTGTCTACAGGCTTGTAGCATTTATAACCTTTAGAAGAAGGTGATGATTAACAGTTTGTTGTAAGGGTTGAAGAAAATGATGATTTCTTTAACTTGATGATAAAGTGGGGGAGTAAACAATCCATTTATGCGTAAAATTTCAGTTTTACGAATAAATGGACATGAGAATGAATGTTTGGTATAATCTTCATATAATAATTAAGGGAGCGTGTCTTATGTATACAGAGATGTTTCAAACCATTCAAGATACTCTCATAAAAAAAATAGATCCCGTTTTCATTATTATCTTCGGTTCTTATGCCAAAAAATCTACACATAAAGACAGTGATATCGATATTGCTTTCTACTGTGAGAATCAATCGCTTACTACATATGAAGTTTTTCAGCTGGCTCAGGAATTGGCAGATATTCTGAAAGTTGAGGTGGATTTGGTCAATATCCGTACAGCATCCACGGTATTTAAAGCCCAGATATATACTACCGGTACCATTATATATTCGGCGAATGACACTCTTCTTAAAAACCTCCAAATGACTGCACTAAGCATGTACGCTAAATTGAACGAGGAACGCGAAAATATCATTAAAAAAATAGGAGAAAGTGGGACCATCTATGAAGAATGATGTGATATTGAACAAAATCAGTGTTATAGAACGTTGCATGAACCGGGTTAAGGTCGTATACGAAAACAATCCAGAAAACCTGAAGGACTATACCAAACAAGACTCAATCATACTCAATATACAAAGGGCCTGCGAAGCGTCGATCGACTTGGCTATGCATATTGTAGCTGAACAGAAATTAGGATTGCCCCAAACCAGCAGAGATGCTTTTGACATGCTTCACGGGGCTTTAATTATCGATGAAAATACGGTCAAACGATTAAAGGCCATGGTGGGTTTCAGAAACATAGCCGTTCATGATTACCAGACGGTTAATCTAGACATTTTGCAGCAAATTGTTGCGAACCATCTTGAGGATTTCACAGACTATACAAAACAAATCCTCAAATTTTAATAAAGGAGTTTTATATGAATTACAAAATCCGTGTTTATGATCTACATACAAATAAAGAAACAATCAAGGTAGATAAAATCTTTGAAACGAAAGATGCTGCTGAATCTGCTATCGAAAACCATAAACTTAAAAATCCAGAAAAATATGAGTATGTAAAAGTTCCTGTGAAAAGTTAATTATTTCACTCCTATCCTTCTGTAGGACCTTTTACGTTAGTAGTTAGTAACTTGAACATAACATTATTATGTAAACAACTATTCGTAAAAATTGAATTTTACGCATAAATTAAACTTAAAAAGGAGTCAATCAATGGCCAATACCAGACAACATCAAGTCCATGAGCAGAAATTGGAACAGCTGGTTAAGTCCATGCCTTTCTATATCGTTGAATATGTTGACAATAAATTGGATACCCGTTCCCCTTCCACCCTCTTGAATTACGTTCTTGATTATAAATTATTCTTGGAGTGGCTGATTGCGGAAGGCATTGCTGATCAGGAGCATATTAAAGATATCCCCTTATCCGTGCTGGAAAAGTTGAAATTGATCGAAGCCCAATCCTTTATAAAATTTTTAGAACGGAGAAATATCCCGATCAATAAGAAGGAAACAAAAAAAGCGGAAAAAGTATCCGTCAATCGGAAAATTTCAGCACTACGTTCCCTTTTCAAATATTTAACGACTCAGACAGAAAATGAGGAAGGCGAACCTTACTTCTATCGAAATGTTATGTTGAAAATTGAAGTGAATAAAGTGAAAGAAACGTTGGGGGCACGTGCTTCCAGAATATCGACAAAGATTTTCCACAATGATGAGGATGCCCGGTTTCTTGAATTCGTGAAACATGACTATGAAAAGGAGCTACCTGAAAAGTCCAGGAAACTCATTTACTTTAAAAGGGACAAGGAACGTGATTTTGCGATCTTATCTCTCTTCTTAGGAAGTGGAATTCGAGTGAATGAGTTATCTAACTTAAGGCTACGAGACTTGGATTTCGAGGAAAAACAAATACATGTTTTACGTAAGGGCGGAAAAAAGGATGTAGTGGCTGTCTCTCCTCCGTCCATGCAGGACATAAAAGAATACCTAGCTGTACGAACGGAACGTTATAGGGGATCAAACGAAGATACGGCCTATGTATTCTTGACTAGGGTGAATGATGGAGCCACCCCTCTTTCCAACCGCGCCATCGAGGCTTTAGTAAAGAAATACACGAAGGCCTTTAAGTCCAATAAATCCATGTCTCCACACAAACTGAGGCATACCTATGGAACGAATTTAATGGAACAATCAGGAGATATTCATTTGCTGATGACTCAACTTGGTCATACTTCAACCACAACAGCTGCCCTCTATACAAATCCTGAACAAGAGAAGGCTAAAAAGGCTGCGAAACTCCTGGGAGAGAGAAGAACAAATTATCTTGAAAAGGACTGAATGAAAAAAGAGAAGATTTTTCTAGTCTTCTCTTTTTTAGTTTTGAATGTAAATCTCGATAAAGTTACTGGTACGCTTTGTTTGAAGAACCAAATTCACGAATTTTGCCTATAACTGTTTCTTTAATCGCCTCACGACCTGGACCAATAAATTTACGTGGATCATACACATCAGAGTCTGCATTTAATACTTCACGCACTACTTTTGTAAATGAAATTTGATTTTCTGTATTTACATTGATTTTAGCTGTTCCTAACGAGATTGACTTTTGAATTTGATCTGTTGGGATACCTGTACCACCGTGTAAAACAAGAGGTAAACCGGTTGTTTTACAAATTCGTTTCATCTCTTCAAATCCTAAGTTCGGTTCCCCCTTGTAAGGTCCATGAATAGAACCTAACGCAGGTGCCAAACAATCAATACTAGTAAGCTTCACTAACTCTTCACATTCTTGTGGATCTGCGTAGATAACACCCTCTGCAATCACATCATCTTCCTGTCCACCAACAGTACCTAACTCAGCTTCAACAGATACCCCACGCTCATGAGCATATTCCACTACCATTTTGGTGATTTCCACATTTTCTTTAAATGGATGGTGAGAAGCGTCAATCATCACTGATGTAAACCCAGCTTCAATGGCAGCTTTACATTTTTCAAAACTAGAACCGTGGTCTAAATGGATCGCGACAGGAACAGTGATATTCATTTCCTCGATAAGAACTTTTACCATCGCAGTTACTACTTTAAATCCACCTACATAACGAGCTGCCCCCTCAGATACACCGAGGATAACTGGAGATTTTTCTTCTTGAGCTGCAGCTAAAATAGCCTGTGTCCATTCCAAATTATTGATGTTGAATTGGCCAACCGCATACCCTTCTACTAACGCCTTGTTTAACATCTCTTTCATTGAAGTTAAAGCCATATTAATATCCCCCTTAATAATAGACCCAAACCTTTTATTTTTTGTAAGGGTCGTTATGTAAATCAATCATACATACTATTTACAACTTATATCCCAATTTTTTGTATACGATAATTGTATTCGCCAGTGTTCTATAACCAACTATTCTATGCATAGTACATGTCAGTATTCAATTTATGCTTCATATGTTCTTATTTTATTGATACGGTTTTTATGTCTACCACCATCAAAAGGTGTTGTTAACCATATTTTTGCAATATCACGAGCTAGACCTGGACCAATCACACGCTCTCCCATAGCTAATATGTTGGTATCGTTATGTTCTCTCGTTGCCTTAGCACTAAACATATCATGCACAAGTGCACAACGTATTCCCTTTACTTTGTTGGCTGCAATGCTCATTCCAATACCTGTTCCGCAAATTAAGATCCCACGGTCCACTTCTCCTTTTGCAACCTTTTCAGCTACTGGCAGGGCATAATCCGGATAGTCAACAGATGTACTGCACTCACAGCCCATATCTTCATATTCAATATTCATTTCTTTTAACAGAGAAATAATCTCTTTACGAATATTTATACCACCGTGATCAGAAGCAATGACTACTTTCATATTTTCTTCCTCCTAAGTTACTGCGCTTGATTCCGAGAACCAAAAAGAGTATTTTTTTCACCCACTGTAGCTTTAATCGCTCCGGGCCGGGTAGGATATGTTTCCTCCTAATTTATCATGATTTACATAGATTTCTGCTTCTTCCACTATATAGATAGAGTTCGTGCTAATTGATACAAGGACATATCAATTTCATGAACTTGTTTCTCAGCTTGCTCAAAAGATTTATAGACAATTTTCCCACTATTAAAACCTACCATATTCCCGCCATGTCCATCGATTAGCAAATCGACAGCTTTTGCACCCATTTGACTACCTATCATTCGATCGTATGCAGTTGGGGTTCCTCCGCGTTGAAGATAGCCTAAAACAATAACCCTTGTATCTAACTTAAATCGGTCCCTTAATGCAACGCTGATATCCTCAGCTCTACAAACACCTTCGGCAACGACAATAATACTATGCATTTTCCCGCGATTACGCCCACATGTAATTCTTTCAAAAATATCCTCTATTCGATAGGAAGCTTCAGGAATGATAATGGATTCTGCACCTGAACATAATCCAGCCCATAAGGCAATGTCTCCAGCTCCACGTCCCATAACTTCTACAACGGAGGTTCGCTCATGTGAAAAGGCAGTATCACGAATTTTATCAATTGCATCAATCGCAGTACTGACGGCTGTATTAAAACCAATAGAGTACTCTGTACCAGCAATATCATTATCAATTGTCCCAGGTATTCCAACTACTGGAACACCTTTTTTACCTAATTTTCTAGCTCCAATAAAAGAACCATCACCACCAACGACAACCAAACCATCAATTCCATATTTATTTAATTGATTAAAAGCCGTTTTTTGTCCTTCTTCTGTTTTGAATCGTTCACTTCGTGAGGTCCGTAAAATCGTGCCGCCGCGGTGAATAATATCGCCTACACTTCCTAATGTCATCGGAGTGATATATCCTTCTAATAAACCCTCATAACCATTATGAATTCCAAATACATCCATCCCTTTATAAATTCCTCTTCTTACTACCGCACGAATAGCCGCATTCATGCCTGGTGCATCACCACCGCTTGTTAAAACCGCAATTTTCCTCATAATCGGCCTTCTTTCATTCGATATAATCGGATAAGTCTTTATTTGATTCACAAGAATGTATAATTTCTACCACTTATAATAAATTTTAATAGTAATAAACCTTAATCTTGAATGTAAAAGAGGCTGTTCTATAAGTTGACTCCTCGACTTATAGAACAGCCTCTTTTCATGATTAAACCTATTTATGTTTGCATTTATATTAACTTCTTTTGAGGCAATCGTTTTCTGTACGACTAATCATTCGGAGTGATTAGTCCATATGTTGTCCACCGTTGATATCGATATCTTCACCATTGATATAAGCTGCTTCTTCAGATGCTAGGAAAGCGATGGTAGCTGCAATATCTTTTGTTTCCCCTGGTCTTCCGGCTGGAATATTGGCAATAATGCCGTCTGCTTGTTCTTTCGGAAGCGACTTCCAAATTTCAGTGTTGATTAATCCTGGTGCTACTGAGTTTACTGTAATACCATCTTGTGCCACTTCACGAGCCATGTTTTTAGAGAAACCAAGAACCGCAGCTTTTGATGCAGAGTAGTGAGCACCACCGAATACTCCACCGCCACGCTTACCAGATACTGAAGAAAGGTTGATGATTCTTCCGTACTTTTGTTCTTTCATGACTTTCGCAGTTGCTTGAGAACATAGGAATAAACCAAACATATTGACATTGAAGATACGTTTGATATCATCTAGGGTCATATCTTCTACTGTTACTTTTTGTGAAATACCAGCGTTATTTACTAGGATATCAAGACGTCCAAATTCTTTAAGAACCTCTTCAACCATTTTATCTACAGATTCTTTGCTTGTCACATCAAGTTGAACACCTAATACTTGACTGCCCGTTTCTTCTTTAATCACGTCCACTGTCTCTTGAACGCCTTCCATATTAATATCAGCAATAACCACTGCTGCACCTTGACGAGCAAGGGTTAAGGCGATTTCACGTCCAATTCCTTTTGCTGAACCACTTCCTGTTACGATGGCTACACGATTAGTTAATTCAAACATTAATGTATTCCTCCTAGGTTAGGGAAACATGGGGACTGTTCCCATGTTTCCAATTTTAATCTTATAAACTCTTATTTAGTAAAACAGAGGGTTCTGATGTTGTTGGAAACTCAAGAACCGTCTCCGTGTTTCAATTTAAAAGTTCTTTTGCATTAGCAACTATGTTTTCTACTGTGATGCCGTTTAGTTCAAGTAACTTTTCATAAGGCGCTGATTGGCCGAATTGGTCTTGAACACCGATACGCTTTACTTTTCCTTTACCGGCTTCAGCTACTACTTCACTTACCGCACTTCCAAGGCCATTAAGGATGTTGTGGTCTTCTACTGTTACGATTTTCCCGATTTCTACGCACTCTAACACAGCTTCTTTATCAAGTGGTTTTATAGTGTGCATGTCTAATAGCTTAACTGAGATGCCTTCTTTTTCTAGTTCTCTGGTAGCTTCTAATGCTAGACGAACAGTGTCACCGTTTGCGATGATTGCAACGTCAGTTCCGTTTTGGATTTCTTTTGCTTTTCCAATTACGAACTCTTCGCTTTCATCATAGATGAATGGCATGGCGTCTCTTGTGAAACGAAGATATACAGGTCCTTGGATTTCTGCAGCTTGAGCGACTAATTTTCTAGTAGAGTTATAATCTGCACCCATAACCACCGTCATGTTCGGAATTGTTCTATATACACCCATATCTTCGATTGCTTGGTGACTCCCACCGTCATTCGCTGGAGTTAAACCACCGTGAGAGCAAGCGATTTTAACATTTAAGTTTGGATAACAAGCTTCTTGGCGAATTTGCTCAGTCATTCGTAATGAACCGAATACAGCGTATGTGCTGATGAATGGAATTTTACCAGTTGCCGCAAGACCTGCAGCTAAACCTGCAGCGTTTTGTTCAGCGATCCCAACGTTTACGTGTTGGTTTGGTAGTTCTTTAGCAAATTTAGTTGTTTTACATGATTTACCGATATCAATATCCACAACATAAATGTCTTTATTATTTTTCCCTAATTCTACAATTTCATCACCGAATGCTTCTCTAGTAGCTTTTTTTGTTTGGATGTCTTTTGCTAAAACTGTCATTATCTTAACCCCCTTGCTACTTCTGCGATTGCTTGTTCATATTGTTCTTTGTTTGGAGCAACTCCGTGCCAATCAACAACATCTTCCATGAATGAAACGCCGCGGCCTTTTACTGTGTTTGCAATAATCGCTTTTGGCCTACCGTTCTTTGAACCTCTAATCTCATCTAATGTAGCTACGATTTCTTCCATTGAATGTCCGTCGATTCTCTTAGTTTCAAAACCGAATGCAGCAAATTTAACTTCTAAATCGTGGTTTGGCATAACTTCTTCGGTTGTACCATCAATTTGAAGACCATTGTCATCAACGAATACAACTAAGTTATCTAGTTGATACTTGGCAGCTGATTGAGCGGCTTCCCAGATTTGACCTTCTTGAGCTTCTCCATCACCAACCATGGCAAATACACGGTAATCTTTCTCATCACGCTTTCCAGCTAATGCCATTCCGACTGCGCAAGATAGTCCTTGACCAAGTGATCCTGTTGAAATATCGATCCCAGGACATTTCTTCATATCAGGATGTCCTTGGAAAGGGGAACCGTATTGTCTTAAGGTATGAATCGTTTCATATGGTACAAATCCCCGCAAAGCTAGTGCAGAATATTGGATTGGACAAACATGTCCTTTTGATAAAACAAATCGATCGCGATCTTCCCATTTTGGATTTTGCGGGTCGATGTTCATTTCTCTAAAGTAAAGAGTGGTAACGATATCTGCAGCAGATAAGGATCCGCCTGGATGTCCCGATTGTGCTTCGTAAACCATTGTTAGTGCTGTTTGTCTAAGCTCGATGGCTTTTTGCTTTAATTCTTCAACACTTAATTTCATTTTTGTCACCTCGGAAGTTTTTTTATAGAATTCTCCTAGTTGTCTTATTATATCGTTGTCTACTTGTCTACTAAGTACCTTATAGGTTTAATATAAATCTATTGTTTATCCTTGTCAATACATTTTAAGAAAACCTTTTCATTAGTTTTATCAATTCAATTATTTTGCCGGCTTTACTAACATAATAGGAAAATATCTATTTTTAATATTTTTTAATAGATCAATGTCTTTGATTCTATCTGCACGTAAACTACTACAAGTACAATGTGAAATTTTGTTATTATAATCAAGTTTAATCAAATCATTTTCTTTCATTGCTTAATGACGATTATTACAATACAGGTCCATTTAAAATCACGCTTTCTATAATGATTGATATACTAATAGTAGTACCAGACAAATGAATTATATTCCCTTTGTCTAGATACCATACTTTTATATAAATATATCTAGTATTAATACAAAGATTAATCCAGCAATAGCAGTTATAGTTGAAATTACACTGTATGTTGCAAATGTCTCTTTCATATCCATTCCCATGTATTCTTTAACAATCCAGAAGGCTGCATCATTTACATTAGATGCCATACAGCTTCCGGCACCAGTTGCAAGAGTAACTAATACTAAGTTAACGTCGGGAGTTTGAGCTAACATTGGCATAACTAGACCAGCAGTCGATAAAGTAGCAACTGTTCCAGATCCTAACGCGACACGTAATAATGCTGCTACTAACCATGCAAGAATTAGTGGATTAATAGATGAACCTAAGAATATTTCTGCAATATAATCACCCACACCACCATCGATAAGTACTTGTTTTATGGCTCCGCCACCACCAATGATTATCCTAAGGCATTTATGGATGAACCACATGAATCCATCATCTTCTTAATTGGAATATTTCTTCTGATTCCCATTGTATAAACAGCAAACAAGAACGAAAGTAAAATCGCTACGGATGCATTACCTATAAATCGAATCACCATAAAAAATAAATTATCTCCTAAACCTGCTGCACCTTGAATTGCATTAACAATAGCTCCAATAGCCATTAATATGACGGGAAAGGTAGCGGTAAAAACACTAATGCCAAATCCCGGTGTATCTTCTAAATCAATATGTTTTTGTTCCTCTAATTGAGAAAGCTCTCTCTTTTTCTTGAATATTTCTGGCATTAGTTTTCCAATAAGCCTAGGATACAAAATCCCAGCAATGATAACTGTTGGAATTGCAATGATAGTACCAACAACTAATACAGTACCTACATCTGCGCCATATACTGCTGCAACAGCAGTCGCACCTGGATGTGGTGGTAAGAAAGAGTGAGTGACTAATAAAGTTGCAGCCATTGGGAGACCTAACTTGACAATCGATATATTTAACTCTTTTGAAATGGTAAAGATAATCGGAATTAATAATACAAAGGCAACTTCATAAAACAATGTGATTCCTACGATAAATGAAGCAGATACAACCGCCCACTGTATTTTCTTTTTACCAAATTTATTGATTAAAGTAACAGCGATACGATGGGATCCTCCGGCATTAGCAATTAATCTTCCTAGCATAGCACCAATTCCAAAGATAAGACCAATATGACCTAGTGTCCCTCCTAAACCGTGTTCAATTGTCGCAGCAATTGATTCCGGTGGTATTCCCAAGAACAAAGCCAAAAGAAATGAGACAATAATTAAGGATACAAAGGTATTTAGTTTAAATTTCATTATTAAGATAAGTAGTAGTAAAACACCAATAGCTGTTATTAATAATGGCATGAATAACCCTCCAAATCTATCATTTCAACATTCTTCCTCATTTACATCCAGTTAAACTTAAATTGATTCCACTCATTGTTAGGATTAAACTTTTATTTCCAGAAATGCACGTTATTATTAATTTATGTAAAATACTCTTCTAAAATAAATATTCTAGTTTGTGAATCTAGATATTAATTTCATATATAGCGCTTTCAATTTTTAATATAGTAACGGAGAAAATGGTACACAGATATAGTTATTCACAATTAACATTTAATCATTGTGTTCAGCAATATGATCTTCTCTTACCTTAATTTTTAGCTTTGTTTTCAAGTGCCCTTTTCTAATAAATCATTTAAACTTACTTAGACAATTAATCATTTCCCTAGCAGCCTCCATAATGCCTCTATACAACGAGATGATAACCCTTTCATTTTATTTATTAGAAGATGTAAGCTATTAACCTTTTCACCTGTAGATACTAGACATATTAATTTATAGGACTATTTCATTGTAAACTTGTCTACTAAGTAGATATCGTAAGTATAATTTTATATTTATATAGTGTCAACCCATATCAAATACTTTAATTTACTAATTTTTCATACCATAAACATGACAAATGGACTTTCTAATAAGTCCATTGTCGCTTTTATGGTGTCATGTCACTACTATTTAAATATAAAATCATTACCTCTTACTACCGCACGAATAGCTACATTCATTCCTGATACATCACCACAACTTGTTAAATCGGCAACTCTACCCATAACCCCCTTACATTCTTTGGGGTATTGATATATGATTTTGTTTTTGGATCATAAGAATACTTCTATAAATTATTACCAGATTCATAAATAAGTAGGATTGAATATAAAAAGGGTCATTCATAGTTGACTGCTCAACTTATGAATGACCCTTTTCCTACCAAATTATTTATTTTTACATTAAGTGTTTGTCACTTCAGAACTTTTTTTAGAACTATTTTCTAGGCTTCTCATTTGTTTTCCCTGGCAATACGAAAAACTTTTCACTTTTTTATAATCAAAATTCGATTTAAGAAAATCCAGCAACTATATAGCAATCCGCCGTAGTTTCTTAATTGTATTGATGACTCTAATCGGATTACATGTTAGCGATATTTTTTTCAACAGACGCATTTTCTCCTTTAACTAGAGACTTTCCTGATACTTTAACTAAAGTAACGACGATGATGGCACTTACTATTAAGCTTATACCTAGGAAAATCATACTTATATGGAAGTTACCTGTTAAATCTCTAATCCAACCTACAATATATGGACCAAAGAAACCACCAAGGTTACCGATACTGTTAATCAAGGCAATCGCACCACCTGCGGCTGCTCCAGTTAAGAAAGAAGGTGGGATAGCCCAGAATGGGGAGTAAGCACCGAACGCTCCACTTAAACTAATCGTTAATAATCCAAATGCTAACCATACATTTGTTTCTAGAACAAATGTAGCTGCTACCATGGCAACCGCACTTATAGATAAACATGCTGCCACATGCCAACGTCTTTCGTTCTTTTTATCAGAGTGGATTCCTACAAAGTACATCACAATCATCGCGAAAAAGTACATAGCACCAATTACCCAGCCCAATGATTGCATGCTTAAACCTGTTTGCTCGGACAGTCCATTCGTGATGGTTGGTAAGAACATTACAATTCCATAATACCCAATCATCCAGAAAAAATATCCAACAGATAAAATTAAAACATCTCGATCTTTTAACGCTTGCGTGAAAGTATAGTGTTTAACTGCCTGCTTTTCTAACTGTTCTTTAGTTGTAACATCAATTAACCATTTCTTTTCATCTTTTGTTAACCAGTTTGCTTTTTCGATTGAATCATCAAGATAGAAGTAGCAAATAACACCTAGAATAATGGCAGGAATTGCTTCTAATACAAATAACCATTGCCATCCAGAGAACCCTAACCAATCAATACCTAGAAAAAAGGTTGAAAGTGGTGAACCAATTGCATTTGCTGCTGGGATTGCAATCATAAATCCAGCAATGGCTTTAGCATGGTGCTTAGATTGATAGAAACCGCTTAAATAGTGAACCATACAAGGATAGAAACTAGCTTCAGCAATCCCTAGTAAGAAACGAGCAGTATAGAATTGCCAAGGTTCTGTTATGAAAGCCATAAGGACCGCTATAATCCCCCAAGTGACCATAATACGGCTTATCCATTTTCTAGCTCCAACTTTGCTCATCATAGCGCTTCCAGGTACTTCTAAAAGGAAATACCCAAGGAAGAAAATTCCTGCTCCTAAACCGAAAACAGCATCTGAGAACCCTAAATCTTGATTCATTTGTAGTGCTGCAAACCCTATATTAACCCGGTCTAGAATTGAAATGGTAAAGCACAGGAATAAAAACGGAATTAACCTCATTGTTACTTTTTTGGTAGTAGATTGTTCTAATTGATGTGCATTCATCCTAAACAACTCCTTAGTTCCGGACTATTTATGGTACATTGTTCATAGTTATAGCAATATAGCGGAGTAAACGTTTACAATTTTATCTACCTCTTATATTGGAAAATTCTTCTTACTGTTGTAGAGAAATTTTAACTTTTTGTTATTTTCATAGAAACTATGAAGGATTAAATCATTAAAATTTTAATAATACCTTTATCACATCTTCGAGCTTCTCATCAACAATCTTCATACCAGTCTTGGCCTCTTCGATGGGTAATATCTTTGAAATAAACAATGAGGTATCAAACATGCCAGTTGCAATGGCATCCGCCGCGATTTCAAAATCATCTCTCGTATACATATTGGAGCCGATAATCTGGATTTCTTTATTTTGAAGATAGGAAATTTCAATTTCGGGTTTCTTTCCAAATAGAGCTACTTCGGAGACCTTGCCTCCCCTTTTTACTATCCTAAAAGAATCATTCAATACTGCTTGGATTCCAACGGCTATAAATACATGATCGACTCCGTCTCCGTTTGTTTTTTTTAGTATCGTTTCAATGGCATCTACTTTTGATGTCTGAATTGGGTGGGTAGCTCCAAGTCTCTTCGCAATTTCCAAGTTGTATTCCAATGCATCTGTAATGAATATTTTTGTTGCACCTGAGTTTCTTGCTGCTAATAAAATTCCTAACCCAATTGGACCCGCGCCCAAAATGGCCAATTTATCACCAAGACCGACTTTTGCTTTTCTGACAGCGTGTATACCAACCGCTAGCGGCTCAATCAAAGCACCTTGTTCAAAGGACACATTATTCGGTAATGGTACGACCGTGCTTTCTGGAACAACTATAAATTCACCGAACGATCCTGTCCATTCTTGTGTACCTAATACTTTTTTGTTTTCACAAATATTATATTCCCCAGACCGACAGCGCTTACAAGTACCACATCCGTAATGGGGTTCTACCGTAACTCGATCACCTATAGTAACACTCGATACTTCATTTCCTACATCCACTACTATTCCTGCTAGTTCATGCCCTGAGATAACTGGGGGAACCCGAAAAGGGTGTGTTCCATGATAAGCGTGTACTTCTGAACCACATATTCCAGTCACCTTCACTTGAATTTTCACTTCATGGCTTTGTTTGATATTGGGCGTGTCAACCTGATTTACTACAACAGAATATGGTTTATCAATTACTGCAGCTCTCAAATAGACCCTCCTATCTTTAACATCATTTAGTATCTTAATAGACATGTAAAACACTTTTCATAAACACTAAAATCCAACCCTAAAGCGCTTACACTTCTTTTAAAAAAGATGGTATAAGCTTGGATATACTAAATGTTTATAGTTTACACAATCTAATCATTTAATATGTTGATTAAAAGGTGCTTTTTGTTACTTAGCGTCTTTACTACTTGTCTAACAAGTAACCTTATATTAACAGTTTACTTACAATCTATGGTTATCGTCAAGTACTTTTAATCAAAATATAATTGAGTACCTCCATTTACCAATTTGATAGGGCAATCCTGTTGATATTAACGAAAATCGGCTATTCATAAAATTGAACTAAAATACAAAAAAGGCAAAGTCTATGCAGGTAAATGACAACTGCATGGCTTCGCCTTTTCTTTTTTAAAGGAAATTCAATTTTCTAAGGTTAAATATAATGGTTTAGCATAAAGACATTTCATCTAATTAGTCAATCCAATATCGGTTATATAAATTTTGCATATGAGATGTCATGAGTTTCACTGCTTCCTCTTGGTTGTGTTCTTCAATTGCTTTAATCAGTAATTGATGTTCACGAAAGTTAACATCTCGATAATCTGGTCGAGTAACGGTACGATCACGAATAAATTGCCACATTTCTTGCTGTTTCATCGAACTAATAATGTCTGAAATGATTTTAATAAATAGTTCATTATGTGTTGCTTTTGCAATCCCAAAGTGTAATGCCTCATCTGTTTCGGGTACATATACACCCGCGTTTGTTTCTTCTTCCATCTTATTAATAATTGTATGAAGCTCCTGAATATCTTCATCTGTAGCTCTTTCAGCAGCGAATTTTATAATAAGTGGTTCGATATTCATTCTAGCATCAATAATATCCTCTGGTGATATAGAGTCTAAAACGTGATCAGATTTAGAATCCTCTGATTGAGGTTGATTACTTTGAATATAAACACCTTCGCCTTGTCGAGAATAGATAAATCCATTCAGTTCCAAAGCACTAAGAGCTTGTCTGACTGGTGCACGGCTCACACCAAATTGTTCACATAATTCTCTCTCCGCGGGTAGTTTATCACCTATTTTAAATTCTCCTGAAAGTATACTAGAAAGAATTTGATTATAAATTTGAACATATAACTTTTTACTGGAGACTGGATTGAAATTAATTGAAAACACCCCATTCTTAAATTTTTTTTATCTTACGTTTGAATTACAATCCAATTTTATTGTCATATAAAACAGTTTCCATCTCATTTTATCCTACATTTACTCACCCTACATCTAATATTGTTAAAATAAATGGAAATTAGTCTAAACGTTACCTTATTGTACAACAAACAAAGTAGACAACTATTATATTTAAAGACGCATACTTACTTTATTATAATATCTTCTTATATTCTGGGCAATATACTAACAGTTCCCCTGCTTCCGTTATTATCCATATTGAATCACTTTACATCAAAAGCAAAATAAAGCCTTTAAGAAAAATATAAAATATATATAAATACATTTTCAAATGATAACAGCCAGAACATACACATATTATTATTACTCACTAAATTAAGTTATTTAATTATGCCCTCCAATGGAAAGCAATCTATATTCATCTTGTTTTACCATTATAATTGCCTTACTTTACTCTTTTACATACTAGGACTATTTTTTTCAGTTAGTAACAAGGATTTAATCCGGATTCAGGGACGCTCATTCTCTCAATCTAATTTGTCTTGGACACGAAAGGTCTTTTCCAATAATGATTCGGTTAATACGTTCCTTTTTTCTCCCTTATCCATAACGCTCCCCGAATTGAATATTACCTTTTAATTTAGTATCTAAATATCGTAGTTTAAAGTAGCGTTCGAATATTATCCCATTCATATACAGGTTCGTTGACATTCTTGCCAGAAATGTTAACCTCAATGGTGTATTTTTTACCTCCAATAAACTCATAAAAAAGACGAGATCATCTACCAATATTATCAAACTAATAGGATGAAAGGCCGCGAAACAGCTGGAAGAGAAGAACCAATTATCGTGAAAAAGATAAAGTGAAAAAAGAGAAGATTTTATAAAATATTTATTAAATGCGAAAGCTCAAGATTAAAATAACGTGCAGGGAAGGTAGTCATAAATTGCCCTTTTAGGTTTTTTAGTTTACATAAGATAAATTATAGGAAGTTAATAGTACACAAAAAAATCATCTCAAAATGACAAGTAATCTTGTACTAGTGAGAGGAATTAAAGTGTTCAAAAAAAGTACACATCTTACACGTATCATTTCACAGAACATTCAAACTTTTCCGTTGCATAATATAGGGTACTCCTTATTTTGACCTCTGAATACGATTGTCCAGGACCATTCGCATTCAGAAAAACCTCTAAGTTCATTCCCTTAGAGGCTTTTTTTATTGAATCTCATTGTAACGAGTATTCTTAAATTTTGAGACAGAATTAAAAATTTAAATTATTTTTCAGTTTATCATATTTTAAATGATTATTAGTCCATAAATCTTAAAGCCCTATAGCTAATCTTTTATGTTCTTAATAATAAATTCTCCTAATTTCCCTAATAAATGTAATGTGTAAATAATCATTAATGCTCTGGCTACTACAAAACCATCTATAGCTAAGTCATATCCCCCTCGTAATAAGGCTTCCGAAAATCAAAAATAAATTGATATTGCCAGAGGTATTAAGAGAAAAATCAAAGCTAGTTGCGTTTTTTTATCCATAAGCGTCCCGCCTTAGAGTGTGAATTTTACAATTAATAGCATTGTTTCTGGAAATAATCCACATTTATTGTCATTTAAAAAATATCAGATGTAATAAAACCCTAAAATAAATAGCCACCCTATTAAAGAATGACTATTTATTTGATAAGCATATTCTGTTTCCTTTACTTTATTTCTTCTGTCGATGGTATATCTGCTTTATTAGTAGTGATATCTACTGCATATCCATTATGAAATCTTGAATCAAAATCTGGTCATCAATAATATCTCCTTTAACAGGAACAAGAAAAAGCTACTATTGGATCTATTAATGCGGGACCTTTTTATAGTATCTTCTTGTGGAGAGTGGGTGGTTTCTTTGTTCTTCTAGATGGCAACTTACTCGTTCGAGAAAAGTTGCTAGGGATAGAGAATTGGACAAGTAGTCTCATGGTACAAGGGACCTGGCCCCTCGTACCATTATTCGGGGAAACCATTAAAGTAAAAGGAAATGACAAAAGTATACTCAAGTACAAAGCGGTGATTATGCTTGGTCCCCCCTATGATCAGAGTTCATATTTACAAAGGGGTAGGAGATCAATTAAATTTTAGAAACGTTTTCTGCTTGAGAGCCACGTTGTCCTTTTAGAATATCAAATTGTACACGTTGCCCTTCATCAAAGGAATTAAAACCATCACCAGTAATCTTTACTATTGTTATGTAAATAAAATAAAAAATGGTTTCCTGGTCTGGAAACAATTTTTGTAGTTGACCATATGGTGTTACCAATTCGTTTTTCTCTTTTACGTAAAGAAGATAAACAATTACTATTCACTGTCTCAGTAGATGTAAAAAATTCTTAAAGATAGAGGTGAGATTGATTGTTTTTTCTTCTAGAAATAATGACTTAAATAATATATTGTATACCTAAAACAATGAAAGCCCTACCTCTCTTTCATCCTTACGGCTCCTTGTCCGTGCCAGTGTGAATCAGGATTGCAAAAATCAAGTGACTATTTTATCGAGTTATTTGATGAAACTTCAAACGTTCGTAAAAGAAATTTAAATAATAAAAGTGGATTAGATTGTAGAAATAACAAATGAGGTTAATGTTCTAAAGGTGAGTTGGAGAAGTTGAATGTCTTTGAAAAGATTTACTTTTATAAATATATTCCCAAAAAATTCAGGATATTTTCGGGAGATGTAATACATTATCTTAAATTAACCTTAACAGAAACTTTTTATTTGATTTTCAGTAATCCCTTTAATTAATCCCAGTTCACTAATCAAAAATTCATGTGCGTTATCTAACATTTTTTTTTCGCTTGTATTAAGTGCTTTTTCTTTCTTCATACGCATTAAATCACGTACAACTTCAGTACATTCTTGTAATTTACCCGTTTTTATTTTGTCCGTGTTCACTTTATACCTTTGTTTCCACGGCAGTAATCTATCTGATTCTCCATGATGAAAAATGTTTATGATGTGTATTAATGCAATTATGTCAGTAACAGGGCGTATACTTGAACTCAATATTTTACCCGTAGGAATCATGACTTGCATATTACCAATTAACATTTTTATGACATAATACTGTTGTTTTTCCCCTGAGATTTCCTTTTCTTCTATGGCTTTAATTATACCTACTCCGTGCATTGGATAAACAATGTTATCGCCAATTTGAAACAAATAATCCACCTCCATATATGGTAACCTTCTTAAGCTTAACATATATATTATTTTTTATCAAATTTTTAATAATACCATAAATTTATTTTCAGTGTCAACTACTTTTTCCTTATAAATCAGAAAAAGCAAAAACAATAGGAATCGTGTTGGATTACCAATAAAGGGAAGGTTAATTTTCCCGCGTATATTCTGAAACCTCTACTAACCTTAATATTATTATTCTATATAAAACCTGCCTTGTTCAGCAATCGCTACCCGTTACTTTAAGTGCAATTCATCACAATCTTTATTTTAACATAAATACTCAATACGCCTTGATAGTCCATTAGAATCGAAGCAGAAAATATCCTTCAAGTATCTCATAAAAATAAGAGTCATTTTATAAGCCACTCTCATTAAATTAGGATGATTATATGCTACACTTGGTTTACCATTTGATTTACTGTTTTCATGTCCCCTACTCCTTTACGAGTGGGGGTTCTTTGTTTCACAGAAAAAAGAAAAGCAGACTCCCATAAAAGAGCCTGCCTTCCCTGTTTTGTAAAATTAAGCAGCTTTACGTACGTTTGAAGCTTGAGGTCCACGTTGACCTTGCTCCACATCAAAAGTCACTGCTTGACCTTCATCTAAAGTTTTGTAACCTTCGCCTTGAATCGCTGAGAAATGAACGAATACATCGTCTCCACCTTCACGTTCGATGAATCCGAAGCCTTTTTCGCCATTAAACCATTTTACATTACCTTTTTCCATTTGTATTGCCTCCTAGTGTGTAAACACACACAATGTAATACTACCCTTGCTCTCAGTGATCTTCAAGATGAAAAGTTACAAATCCTTTACACCGAACAAAAATAATTCTTTTTAATCATAACATTTTTTGTAAGAAATGTCAAGATGAAGAAAAAACACAAGCTCACTATTTCTTTATGATAATCATTGCCGTATATTTTGTATCAGGATTCATTTCCCTATTCTGTGTGCATGCTTACAGCAAGAGGAACAGCTTGTATTTAACATCTATCAGCTTTCCTTCCTCTAATGAGCCAAGAAAATCATTAACTACCCGAATAAGTTCTGCGAAGTCTGTACTTTGAAAACCTTTTGCCTCATACATAAATTTATCCCTCACTTCATCTTATATTTATACACAAAAGGCATATTCTCCTATAAGAACTCCTTTTATTTAAATTCCTTTCACCCGTCTTATTTGTTTGTAATATTTATGTACTTTTGTTTTTCAACTATTCTGCCCCGATAGCTGCATAAAGAAAAAGCTGTCATAAAGACAGCTCCGATCTTCAGCTAACGCACCCGTTAGTTGCATAAGAAAAGGAGCTACTGATTAGCTCCTGTTAATGAAGTAAAGAACCCGTTCGCACAATAAGTGATATTGAATTTTTTTACATTAAACCTATTACTACCCCAATAATTGAAAAAGAAAATACTAATAAAATCAATAAGATTATTAAAGGAGCTATCTTCTTTAGAAATCCTTCTTCTTTGTTTTTAAAACTTATATAACTAAAAACCAGGCTAAGTACACCTGTAATAATAGAACTAAAAAATAATACTTTTAGGAAAACAACCATCATACCTTCAGGTTTATCAGGAGCAAATTCATAAGCAATAAACATTGTTATTGCACTTATAATGCTTAATATCGCAGATCTTTTGCTGTATTTTTCGTTCATTTGTTTTAAACTCCCTCATCTTTAACTAAGAAACCTTAAGTTAAACAATTTTTTATATGAAAATATTATAATTCCACAAATCACAGTTACTCCTACAAATGTGAATAAGTAAAGAAAAGGAGAATTTACCTTACCAAAAACTACTTCATTTTGAAGTGTTTCTACTTTATCCCATGCACTTGCAATATCTGGTTTATAGTTCCTTGTTTCTATATATCCGACTAACATCATACCGACTAAATAGATTATATGAATTGCAATTGAACCAATAAATGCTTGAAAAACCAGCTTCATTTAGCCCCTCCTTTACAACCTCATACTACCATAATAACCCATATGTGTTAATGAACTAAACTGCCCCGTTAGTTGATTATCTAGTTCCCTTAAGACTCCCTTCTAATGAAAAACGTCAACAAACTCTCCCAAAGGAGAATCAAATACTGTTCTTTTTTGTACTATAAATTCAATGGGTTCCCCTTTATTACTTTCCTTGCTGGGATTGGATGGAATTTTTCCTTCATACCAACTGTGCTTTCCATCAAAAGTTTTTTTAATCTCTTCGTCCCCCTTAAAGTAAATTTCAAAACCTCTTAAGGGTTTATTATTGTCAATTTCAAAGTAGTCCAACAACTCTTTTTCGCTGGGTTCAGAAGATAACTTCATATAAGCAACCGCAGTAGGTTGACCTCCACTCCCCCAAGGTCCACCACCATATGAAACTCCATAGTCGAACCCTTTTTCAATAATCTTTGTCTTGGTTGGAAGTGTGTAGGAGTAAAACTCATTTGCAAATTCCTCAACCGTTTGTTTATCTTCACTTAGTAAGTCATAAAAAAAGAATCCTACTATCGAAAAAACTAATGCACCAATCCACCATCTATATCTTTTTAACATTAAACCACTCCAATCTATCCATCCTAACTTGCTATCTCCTATACAGAGTGTAGCAAATAATCGTCAATCATTCTTTAGAGACAATTATTCTCTTTTTTAACTAACCTGCCCCGTTAGTTCTTTAAGAATTAAACAAATTTATTATTTTTTAAATGACTTTATTGTAAATAAAACAACTTTATTATATCTGCACATCAATCTGATCAAACAAATATAAGTAGAATACTTACCAGAGCTATTTGTGTAGCTTTGTAAAATATAATAAAGTTTGATTAAAATCATTTCTTATCTATCCTATAAAATAAACAAAAAAAAGAGGCCTCCATTAAGTTCAATAACTTAATGAAAGACCTCTCTTCTTATCTTTCCAGGTTTTATCGGTCACTTTTTCGGACACTTATGAATTAAATCAAGCTTATAAACCCATTCATATCAGGATTTATAACACTTAATTACATCATGCCGCCCATAGATTGTGGAGTTTTACATGAGAACATCATACAATCTAACCTTAATTAAAGCATACAACAAAACATTCGTTCCCCACTAAAATATTCACTCAACAATATAAAATAATATCGTTTTCGGCACCCATTCGGCACCTTTTTGGTGCCCAGGTTTTTTTTTCTAATAAACGGATCGTTAGCAAGTAGCTATTGAGTTATTCCACAAACGCGCCCGATTGTTTAATAAAGCCTGGGTGATTATTTGTTTAATTTATAACCATCATATACAGCTTCCCAATTAAGAGGTTTAGCCATTCTATTTTCAATTTGTCCTAATGGCTTAAAACCATATTGATTATAAAGAGAATGAGCATCCTTTGTAGCAAGTTGGAAACTTGTTCCTTTTAATTTAGGATGTTCTATGACTACACACATTAACCATTTGCTAAGTCCACGTCCTCTACACCTTTGCTTCTTTTCGAACTAAGTGATCCGCTGGCAAAAGTTGTTCTAAAGCTATCATTTCTATTTGATCACCATTCATCTGTTTAGTTTTGATCACCATTCATCTGTTTAGTTTTGATTAACATTTCATCCACCCCATTTACACCTCTGTAACTAAATTATACAAAAAAAGACTGTCAGAAAATCCGAATTTTTTGAATTTGTCGACAGTCAGAGAAGCATGGTATCTCACGCTTTTTTTAAGAGCTTTCCTATTTATTACGTATTAATTGTCTAATAAGTAATAACAAACAGATTCCTTATTAAGTTCTCATTGATAACTAATAAAGACACCTTCCTACGAGAAAGCGCCCGTTTGTTAAAAAACAAATAACATTAAAAGAACTCATATAGGGGTCCTACAACATGCCCATCAACCTAACGGAGTAGGTTAACCCCAAAACGATAAAAATGAGCTTTATTACTATCCTTTTAAATATAGTACACCTGTACGATCCTCACTGCTGTATACATCGTTATACTCAGAAGGCTTAATGCTACCTAATCCATCTATATGTGCATTATGGAATTTTTGATATTTGAAAGGGGGAAAAAGGTATGACTAACTTAGTGTTCAAACAATTTGGGATGACAAGAGGTTATTTTATTAAAAATGTAGAATCAGTTTCGAAGGAAATAGCAAATGTACAGCTAGATGGTTTTAACAACACGATTCAATGGCATATCGGCCATGTATTAACGGTTACTGAACAGTTTATGTTCGGCTTCCCCCACAAAACGACCCATCTTCCGGCAAACTATATCAAATTATTTGGGAACGGCACAAAGCCGGCTGATTGGAAAGACGATGTACCTACCGTAGATGAGCTTGTTATACAGTTGAAAGATCAGTTAGTTCGTCCTCAACAAATTCCTGCTGAACGATTAAATGAAACGCTGGAAAAACCATTTATGGGACTTAAAACCTTTGGAGAATTAGCCGGTATGCCGTTACTGCACAAAGCAAACCATTTGGGACGAATTCAAGCGATGAAGCGCGTCATTCATTGAACATATAGGAGTAAAGAATTAATATTGAGGACTTTCGGGAATGAGCAAATTGATTAATGACAATAAAGATGTTTATTTTCAAAAGCATGATTGCCGCATTCTTCGGATGAAAAATGCGGCCTTTTCCAAAAAATGAAGGTTTCATTGAACGGAAATTGGAGATCAATGAGGAAGACCTACAGGAGATTACAGGCCTGCCGCCTATGTACACAGCAATGTGGACAGTAATGAAGTACTTTATTATGTGGACGGTGACTTTATGAGTCGCCACGGTATTGAAGAGGGATCGATTACCCTTCATCCAAGCGGTCTACCACATCCAGGAAAAATTGAAGCAAGTATAGGAAAAAAAAACACGGGAACTTGCTGTTATGGTCGATACATTCAGACCGCTGTATTCATGAAAAAGGCACATGAGTTAGTATGAGCAGCTGGCTATCAAAATAAATTCAATAATAGTTTAATTACTGTAACAATAATTAAACTACAAAACAAAAAGTCTTAATCCCTATAATTGAAGGAATTAAGACTTTTATTTCATTATATACATAAGCAATAGTTTCTTAGAAAATTTCTGATAGCTCTTCATTCCCCTGATCAATATATAATTCTTTGACCTTAACCTGTGACGGCAGCAGCGGATGATTGCGTATGATGTTGACAGTTTTTTGTACGCTATCCGTTAAAGTTTTGTCTCCATGTAGCCATACACTTACCGTACCCTCAGGAAATTCCGGCATGCAATTTTCAAAAAGATAATCTAATGTTTGAATCTTGTCCTGTAATTCTTTGTTTTTATATATTTTGTTCATTATATCCCCAGTATTCTTTTGATAATCATTTGTGGAAACCACAACAATTTCTTCAACATTATCCTGATACACAGCAATAATGATGTCCCTCATTAAATCGTCGAAGGGGTATGAAACGACTGGCTGATATGTTTGTAAAATGATCATGTTTTCTGGATTGACATTGGTTTCTTCTTTAATGAATCGTTCTAATTTCTGCTCCATTCCAATCACAAATAGTACTTTTTTCTTTTCATCTCTAGACATCAAATTCACCCCATAAATGTTTTGAATTTTGTTCCAAATAAGTTTCCCGACTCTTTCTTATATGAAAAATGCGCGAGTCCGAACATATCCTTTGTTTTTAACATAATTTGCTTTGCAGGTCACTGGAAAGCTTAAAGACCATTACTCGTTCTCCAGTTTGTGTACTAAGATCGGTGTGAAAACTTACTACTTCTTCCCCTGTTATCGTTAAGATAATTTCCTTTAAATCACCCAGACCGGATTCCACTAAACTATTGCGATGTTCTTTTACTGATAACAATCCTTCTTTATCCAGACATACTGTATATTCAGCAGCAGTTAATATTCCGCTCAGTATCACAATCACCATATTCCGTATGATATCTGATTTAACAGATACAGAACCTCTTCCAAGATAATTTTTCTCCCAATGTGTTAAAGCTTTGCTAATCTCAGCTTCAATCGTTCCTTTTGATTTATCCATACCGAATCCTTTTCCTTTATTCAAAGTTACATTCATAGATAAACTTCCTATAATATTCTAAAAATAATCTTTACTGCCCATTGTGATGACTTTCTTTCTGAAAGCTACGTACCATTGCTATAAAACCAGAAAGAAAGCAGCCTTTACACAAGTATATATAAATCTGGGAAAGAGGTTAAGACCAACTCTCCCAGTGTCCTTCCGGATCAATGGACGCAAGCCGAATCCATCCGTTTTTCACTTTTTGCTGAAAGGCATGATCGTGGTTCAGTATCCGTTTCACATACTCCCTCGGTGCTTGGATGACCACCAGTAAACGCAGTGGCTCATGATATGCCTCTTCATCCGATTTCATTACAGACTGCCAGGGAAGTCCAGTTAATAAGTCACTGGCGTTCCCCTGCATGACTCCGAGACCGGCTGTGACGGTTTGGGTTGTTTTATTCCCACTGCCATAATAATGAGGTGCCACAGTAGATGCATAATATTGCAGGTTAATCCATTGAGCTACCGTTGCCGGTCCTGAAATAATATTGGCCAGGATAGCACCGTTTTTATCCTTCTTCCATTTATAATTATTGAGGAAAACTCTTCCGCCCAGATTGCAGCCTTGTGTCAGCCGGCGTTCCCCAATGATAAATGCGGCGTTACGCGCCAAGCCCCATTCCGGACGCACCTCACTCCAATCTTCTGAAAGACGCTGCGCCTCAGTCGTCGGATTCTTGAAATTATTTCCAATATTTGGCAAGTGTACAACCCGCTCGGCAGTGGCTTTCTCACGGACCTTTGGCAACGCGGCTTGAACACGAAGAAATGTTTCTTTAGCTTCTTCTGACAGTTCTGGAACATAAATCCAGCGCAATTCATCAAGTGTGGTAATATGCTCGGCAGCTGCAAAAACGGTATCTTTCGGAATCATAATTCCCTCTTTTTCAAGGCTCTTCCTTACGTTTGGAAGATTACATAAGGCTGCCAGCACCCGCGCGTTGAATCCACTTGATGCCCCTCCGCAAGCGCCACAGTCGAGTGCGGAACTATATGGATTGTTCGTGCTATGACTTCCATGTCCGCAAATAACCACTAGTGGTGCAAAGTGATCGGTCAGCCCCATCATTTTTAGAGCTTGACGTACATAGTGTACTTTTTCTTTCACCGAAAAGCCAATTGGCAAACCTGTTTCCAATGTATCCGTATGGTCAAGCGAGAGTTCCGTGGATGGTTTATGCAGCCATGTTTCGTACAGTTTGCTTAATGTCCGCCCTGCACTTCGCGGAACAAAGCTGCGAGCCAGCGTTTGTAGACTTAGCCAGGGACCGCTAATCTCCGGTAGCACTAGACTGGAAACCAGATTATGTTTCATTGTTTTAAACGTATCACCTAGTGAGCTGGCCGCTTGATGCCTTTGTTGATAGGATTCAGAATCCTGTGAAAACTCTTTTATGCTGTATTGCGGTTTAAACATTACCGGCAAAGAGTTATGCGTGTGATTACTGCCAAGCTCGCAGGTTTCAATCGGTAATCCGAAAAAGCCTGCTGTTCCAAAAGTCTCAAAATCACCTGCTGTTTCAAGCTTTCGGCGAAAAAGCTCTGATCGCACATCAATACAAAATACAAATTGGGCGAGTGCAGGTTTTACGTTTTCAGCAGCTCCAGCAGGCTGTTGGCGTGTAATCATTTTCTTTAATTGGTCTTCATATGTTTTTTCCCAGGCTTCAAGCCAAAGCTGATTGCGTAGAATCTTATCAAAACGATAAGCAAGAGTCAAACGTGCCTTTATTTCTGTAGAAGATAATTGTGACCAAGCATCAATTGGCAGGTTTCCCCATTCGGCCCAAACTGCAATCAATGGTTCTAAATGAACTTTTTCTTTCCTTTTTTCAGGTAAGGGAAGAGAGGGTTTAACTAAGGCCCATTCCAGACAAATTCGAACAGCTAAATAATCAAAAAGCAGTGAACTTTCTTCAATTGATTGCTGTGAGCGCCAAAGCATCATACCACCCCAGCCTGGTAAAGCAAGGAAATGTGCCTTAAAATAGTCTTGAATTTCTGAAAAAGGAATTTCGAGTTCGAGCAAAACTTCCATTAAGGCAGCATCAGCTTCTTCCGGCAGCTCACTTAGTTGTTTACGTATCTTACGGCTAAGTGCCGGATCATGCCTGACTAGTTTCCGCCACGCATGATAAAAACCTTCTTCTCGATTGGGCATAGACCAGACAGCCTGGGACTCATTCAAAAACAATTTACACCACTTGATCATATGGCGGTTAAGTTCGTGAGCTGCATTCACCCTTCCCAGCTGTTCCAAGCGCTGGCTATAAGTTTTAACCGAGTGTTTTTCAATCATTTGCGATGCAAAACGGTTAAGTTTTCTTGCAATACTTTTTATCTCAGGTGCTTCCAAAACGCTGGAAGATGGTTGAGTCTGTAAAAGTGCAGTCCGGCAGAATCGCTCTGCTGCCTCACGCGGCAGCTCCAAAGATTGTGAGTTTAACCACTGTTGAAGTCCTTTTTCTAATAAATCCTGATGAATCTGGCCTCGATTCCGTGCAGACAGAAATACGGAATCATTGGGGTAAATATCTACATCACAAGTATCCTTAAGCCACCGTGCTGTTTTTTCAAAGGGTTGTCCCTCTAAGCCTATCCAGGGGTTGCGTGCTGCAAACGTGGTAATTGGCCCAAGCGGTGCAATGACGCTGCTGGCGGATTTCACCAAGTCAATAAGATCAAAATCAATGATATCGGGCAGATTTCCCCAATGTAATGTTTTTGCTATTGTTGTATTCATCGTAAATGACCTCCTCCAAAGAATGATTTTGTCAAATACTTAGGATGACTTTCGACCAAATCATTTTGAGGCTCACCCAATCGTACAAGCCAAAGATAAATGACAGCATAGGCAGTTGATGAACGATGACGAGCCAGCCAAACACCTGCAGTACTTCCGGCCAATAGGATAATCAAGAGCAAAATGGCCGCCGGTGCCTGTGCTTGAATTCCTTTTGGGATTGAATCCTGTAACACATCATAAAAAATATCATGTACCAAACTGTATACAACTGCCGCTGCAGTAATCAGAGAAAATCCTGCAATACGCCCAACACGTCCGTACCCAAAAGCCACGAGCTTAGTCCAGGCCAAAGAAACCGACCATCCTAACGTAAGAGCGCTTATCAATTGATAACTCTCTCCAGGAGAAGACAGCCAAATAACTAGTGCGACCATGAGGCCTAAAATACCGCCAGTGATGGTCCATAATAATGACGCTGGCTGGTGCGTCCCAGAGTCAGGCACCGCGTCGTGATGAAGCGCAGAGCCTGACTGTAAGAAAAGGGTTGATTTGAATAGACCATGTAAAACAGCGTGGATAATGGCTGCCAAATATGCACCTAATGCACATTGGATTAACATGAACCCCATCTGAGCAATCGTAGACCCTACCAGCTGCCGTTTATAATCAACGTGAACCAACATAATTCCGGTCCCTATGATGACTGAAACACTGGACAATAGAAGCAAAACAAGTTGAGCTATATCTCCGGTAAAAAGCGGTGAGAACCGAGTCAGGATAATTCCGCCTGCATTCACTAATCCCGCATGCATTACCGCGGATACAGGAGTTGGAACCACTACTGAATCTAACAGCCAGCGTTGAAAAGGCCATTGTGCTGCTGGAATCACGACAGCCAGGATTAGCAGAAGATTAATACAAGTCCTTTCCCATGAATCAAGCTGTGCAAGACTACTTTTGGTGAGGATGAGCGATAACTCCCATTGCCCTGTGGCTTGGGTTACCCATATGACAGCTCCCATTAGGAAAAACCAGCCTAGTGCAAATAGACGGCCAGATTGCTTAGCTGCGTTTCTAGCCACACTCCACTCTTTTTTTAATCTTATAAGCAGTGTCAGTCCCAGGAGTGTAACCCCCCAGCAAACCAGCAACAGGCGAAGATCATTACTCAGCCAGGCACCTGAATCAACAGTAGTAGTAATAGTCAGTAGGGCAAAATATTTTCGATAGGCACGATCACCGAGTAAGTAACGAACAGAATAGCGCTGCACGATAAAACCAATGGTTAGAACAAACAATGCCAGCAGCCATGATAAAGAATCAAACCGCCAAGGGCCATAAATCATGGTCTCCTTGGTCGTTACAAGGGCCAGCAGGGCAGCAATCGGGGGCAACAATGTGATACCGACATGAAACCGCACAAAAGACAGCGGAACCCTTGGATATAACAGCAATAGCGCGCTGAACACCGATATTGCAAGCAATACGAAAAATATTTCTGGCAGAGAAATTAACATTCTACTTCCCCCTATCAATGGATGGAAGAAACCCACATTCCGAAAAGATGATTCTGACTATTTCCTTCATTACACCCATTCCTTTCTGTTTATTTTCAAAAACAAAAAACCGACAATTTTTAAGCATAATGGTCAAAACCATTAAACTTTGAAAATTGTCGGTTTACTTTTAACGGGCCCAATCAGGCCTTTTAATCGTCTACCTAATTATATAATCTTTCTTCCTTCCAATAAGGAAGTATATTTACAGTTTACCCTCATTATTATAGATTTACTTTTTCATCGTGCCAATAGATCGTTATTAACCTTATGCTAAAGTAATCTATTTATTTAGAGAATCAATTAAACAATTTATTTATGATGGTAATGTTACTATTTATCATACATTCTGTCAAGTTAAAATTTGCTCCAAACTTACTTATCGTGAATTTCAAGGAACGAGAACCTCATTTCCATCGCGCCCGATTGTTGAAGATCGTTCTTAAGCTGATCTTCATCAGCTTTATTGAAGAAAAGCCCCCGTTTCTGGAACAAGGTGAAATTAAAAAAATTCATATAGTCCTTCATCAAAATATTGAAACTCATTCTTAGATACTCTATAACGTGTATAGCCTTCATAAAAAGACTTTCTGTACTCATCATTATTTATAAAACTTCTAATTGCTAAGGATTCATCATACCGAGGGTCACCAACTGTCATTCCTGATACATCAATAAATATTCTCACTTCTCCATCTATCACAAGAACATTGTCAGTTGTACAATCTCCATGAATTATTGTTTGTTTTACTGGTAATGGTTTATTTGACTTTAATTTCTCAAGAAGTTGTTGACTACCTTCTGTTTGTCCATGTTTTACATAACTTTCAGCCTTCACCAACTGCTTATCTAACCAATCAATTTTTTGACTCAGTAAATCAATTGTATCAGTCTCGTGAAGCTGATGAAGAAAGTGTCCAAAACTTCTAATTAACGCTTTCTTGTCCTCAATATTCTTCGCTTGTTTTAAAGCAGATGTTAAAGTGATTCCGTTCTCAAACGACATTATTAAATGACTACTATCGTTATCCTCGATATAACCATAATAACTGGGAACTCGAATCAACTTTTTGTTATTCAACTTTTTTAACACCATTGCCTCTGCTTTTAACCATTCACGATATTTTTCTTTAAATGAACTTTTAATTAGGTACGAACCATCCTCCGTATTGATTTGACGTACATCAGAGGTACAACCTTGTTCAGCCAGTGAGTTAACTTTATTTATTTCACCTATTATCCTCTCAATATTTTCACGTAATTGTGTGTTCATTTCTACACTGTACTTTCTCAATTCAGTAATTAAACAAACTGTGTAATGATACTAAAGTTATTTAATAAACTAGTTGTACTATTTAAATTGGATCTCTTGAAGAATAATAAAGTTGTTTAATTCGAGAGCCAAATAATGAAAATTAGCTGTTTCTGGCATTTAATCAATGTATATTATGGCGGTATAATATTGTACTTAAACTAATGGTGCTTGAGTTAAAGAAGAGTTTGCGGCGGCAGGCTCTTTTTTTCTTATTGAAGTAACGGAGCAGGTTAGCTTAATAAGGAAATCGTAAAATATAGAAATAAAACTAGGCTGCTGATACAATAAAGGTTAAAATGAATATGAACCTGTGATTTTGTCTCACATTTTCTTTTTTTCAAAAAGAGGATATTGAATTTTAAGGGGACATAGAAATTATGGGTGTAAAAAAAGAAAAAGGTACCTAGTGACTGTTGAAGGTAATGGTGAAATTCATCAAGTGGTAATCATTGCCGAGGATTTAGAAATGATGTATTGGGAAGTTCACAGACTTTATGGATACCTATTGAAAGATAAAGATGGGAAAGATATTGGAAAAATTTCATTTGAAGAAACTATATTAACTTGAATATCGAAGGCACTCAAATTTGGTGTCTTTTTTTTGTTAACCTTTTTACTTCAGTACCGTCAGACTTTTCTAGCCTGATTCATTATTCCATGAAAAGTAAACGAAGAACCACACGAGATATCCCGCCATACCTTTACAGCTGTCCAGTTTACTTTTCAAAGAACAATGATTTACAAAGTTAAAAACGTATTGTGTGTGAGAATGCGTTAATACTTCACTTTTTATTGTAATCATAAGCGATAAAGCTATTCACCCAACGGGTGTGGTTTGTTTAGGATATGGAGTTGCTGTGGCAGCTCCCTTTCTTATGGAATTAAAAGGCAAGTTAGTGAAATAAGAAAGAATAAAATGTAGTTGTATTCGAAAAATAAATAACTATACCTTCCGCATATTGTCAATCCAGTATGTTATACTGTAAACAAACCTTTGAAGCTTTAAATCTTTTTACATTACCTTTACCATCTCCCTACTCGAACGTTGAGTAGGGTTTTTTATTGAATATTATACAGAGAGCATAAAAAAAACAGGCTCTATGTAAAGAGCCCGTTTGTATAATCGATTTAAGATTAAGCAGCTTTTTGAACGTTAGCAGCTTGAGCTCCACGAGCACCTTGCTCAACGTCAAACGTAACATTTTGACCTTCGTCTAAAGATTTGAAGCCTTCACTTTGGATTGCAGAGAAGTGTACGAATACATCGTCTCCATTTTCACGTTCGATAAAGCCAAAACCTTTTTCTGCATTAAACCATTTAACTGTACCTTTTTCCATTTTTGTTGCCTCCTAGTGCGTTACCACACATTGTGTTACTATCCTTGCCCAAAGTGAGTATTAAGACGAAAAGTCGATATTCATACTATCCTTTACACCGAACAAAAATAATTCTTCTTTATCATAGCAGGAAACGAAAAAAATTGCAAATCATTGGAATTTTTAGTGAAAATTCGCAAAGAAAAAGAAGAGCAATATGAATTTTAAAACAAGAAAACATGACTCTTTGGGAAGTCGATGCTTGCGCAACAAGCAGAAAAAGGATTAATCTCCCATAAGTGCTAACCCTAAACGGTGCGACATTCGTCGGAACACCTTGGTCGTTGGAGCCAGACTAACGGATAGGCTCTATGGCCCATAGTTCAAAGACCTTCTTCACCAGCATTATTAAAACAGTATAGACTGCCTAACCCACTTTCATTCTCTGTGGTGCAGCGCTGAGTTTGCACTGCATGGGTGGCTAACGGGTGCAAGAGTTTAAGATCTAGCTGCCATGATGGAAGCTTTTTTTATTCGAACTAAAGGGGTAGCATTCCGTCTTATATGCCCACCTTTCATTAGAAACCTAGATTAAAACTCTATAGTTTACTATTTTTTACTACATTAACTAATTCTACCTACGTTTTAGTTTAACATAAATCAACCTTTCCTTTACTCAACAATCTGGCCCTTTAATGGAATAGTGAAAAAGGATGATTCACAAAAGTTATTCAACCTTTTGGAAACATCCTCGATTTTTGCATTATTTATATGTTATTTAAGGTAACTCATATACCCTCACGAAATATAAGGGATTAAAAATCACTTTATAACATCAGGTTAATTAAATCATGTTGCCCATTCTGCCTGCACCTGCAGGTTCTGGTTTGTTAGCAACAACTGCTTCTGTTGTTAAAAACAGAGCAGCAACAGAGGCTGCGTTTTGAGAGCAGAGCGTGATACTTTTGTTCGTCAATCACGTTTCATTACTTTCTTAATCAATTAAATCGTAATTTTATGGATGCTTAATGATTTCTTGGTATCGAATCCTTTTTTCTTACTAAATATATTTTATAGCTAAGTACCCTTGTCCTTACTCTTTCCCCTTCTATATTTTTAAGGTCATATATATCAAAATCAGATATTAAAACCTCATTTTTTTCAGTCAGGAAGACATTGTATTTAAAAAACAAAAATAGTGGATTTAAATAGACTAAACTATTTTTCACATATATAAACCCTAATAATGAAAATAAACCTAAATTAACTAAAAGGCTGTTAGCTTTTGTTATATCTATTGACAAAATAGGTACTAAGTATGTTACAACATAACTTAATAAATTATCTTCGGTATTATATATACCTACAAATTGATGCTTTTCATTTAAGCTTATTCTCAAAGTAATGAAAATTGATACAAATGAAAGAACAATTAAGATAGTTAATACATAACTAAAAATGGATGGAAGAAAATTATTAAACAAAAAAATATCTTTAAGTTTCTTCCAGCTAGTAAAATATTTATAGTTATCAACGATGAGTAAAACGTATAGAGGAAAAAAGGATGATACATATAAACCTATACGGAATAGGACTGTAATCATTGATATTCACGCTTCCTTCTCCTTAAACTCCTTCATCAAATCCATCACGGTTATTAATCCATGTTCTATAAAATGAATCTCCCATAAGCCTGGTTATATCTAACATCTGTGATTTATCCTCATATACCAATCTTGTATTTTCGTCTTCTAACTCTATATTCAAACCAAAAATATCAATAACTTGGATAACATTTTCAAAGTTCTCAAATACTTGGTGCATTCTATTCTCTTCATTGCCAATTTAGTTAACGCTCTTGTTACCCTTCCGTCTGACAAACAGTCTTCTCGAAATTGTTCGAAATTTGTAATACGGTTTGTTCTACTCACAAGGTCAAGTGTCTGATTAGCCTTTTCATGATATTGATCTTGGATAGAGAAGATTCTTTCTAGGGAAATGTGATTTAAAATTAACATCTCTTCACCAAAAATAACAATGTCCACATTTGGATCTATACCGAGCAATGTGTCATCTAACTTTTGAAAATCTCCATTAGTGAATTTACCAAAAAAACCACCTTTTAATCTGTTAAACTTTGTTACTCTTCTAAAAGGATATCGCCTTCATCAGTTATTATTTTCAAACAATAAAAAGTTAACTTCCCTACTTCTTCAGGTGGAACTTCTTGACGATTTACAAAGTCCTCATTAAGGCTTTCTAGTATATCATTAAAGCTAGTCACTTCTTTGGGAGTATACGTTTCAATGCACCCTTCGATTGTGCCGATCGGACTAAATGGACGTTGTTCAACTTCCTGTATTCTTTCTACTGCAGATTTAACAATATCCTTTATTTCTATTTGTAAATCCGGATGAATTGTTGGTGAATAAGAATGATATCTACGGTTAGGTCTTTTACGTGTAAAATACAACCTCATATCTAAATCCTGATCATTTAATCCGTTAAGGATGTTTACTAAATTCACTATATCCATTTATCACCAGCTCCTTTTACCGCACAATTCGACAAAAGAGACTATTTTCCTGCAAACTAAACACAAGACAAATTTAGAACGTTTACTTGTTGCGAACTTGTATGGCTCCATGCAGGTTTTCAAGAAACATAAAAACGCCTACCCGATGGATAGACGCCTCAACATAAGAGGGAATAAGCAGTAAACCCTTCCTTGAATAGTTACGGAATTTCACTAGACATCTCAATCTGGGTCAACGAACTTACCATCCTCTTTAATAATTAGTTATTTAGCAATGTTTATTCATCTAAGTCTTTATTTTTAAGTAACGGCGTAAAGGATTCCGTGGTATGGGTGTGGTAAATAAATACAGAAGGATTTTTATTTGAAGCAGTTATGCTTTCCTCATTGTTTTTAGAAATGGCATAAATTCCTTTATGATAAGACTTTAAAATGTACTGATTTTCTCCAAAAAGGGAAATCCAAGCAATTATTGTCACTGAAGCAATAACGCTACTCCTTGGTTAATCTTGGGGGCTGCCCAATATAAGTACCTCATGGCGTCAGTCCTAGTATAAAAATCCCCCAAAGATTGGATAAAACCCGCTCACTAAGCATATTAAGGTCTTAGAACGTGCCCAAATCCCATAAAAAAATTTTATATAGTTATTTTGTTATCGACGATAATTTTTGCTCAACCCATTTACTGATACTAATCCCTTCTTGTTCAGCTAAATCTGAAATTGCTTCTAACAATTCGATAGGTAATTCAAAACTAGTTTTTTTATTTGGACTACGTAATATCAAAGTATCATCTTCATGGAGCATTTCTCCATTGGTTAAATACGGTAAAATATCAGCAATACCGAACACCTCGGATATTAACGGCTTTTCCCCGGCTCTGACGTAGAATAAGACAGTGTCATTTTGTTCTCTAACTCGAATGTTTTCCACTCCCCATATTTCATATAAATAGTCAATGAAGGGATAAAATACAACTTCGTTTTTTGGTACCTGAAGCTCAACATAGCCTTTATAATCCAAAGTAGGTTGGTGGATCGAGTATGATGGCTTTAAAGTATAAGTTTTCATTCCTTCTTCATACGTCAACCACTTTTGGATATTGGGTAGATAGAAACCAAATACATTTTCTTCATTACGAACCACACGTGCCTCTAGTATTTTAGACGAATGAAATCTTTGATACAAAGCAATGTCATTTTTTGAATCATAATATTCATATTTTTTTGGTCGCTGAGTTTCTGATGGTTTGAGTGATTTTTCTGCTTCCTGATAGGCTGTTTCCGAAATTACATACGTGATTCTTTCATCACCATAAGGGACAGCCTTAGCTTTTATCGAACCATCTTGTATATACTTATATATACTTTGTACAGATAATCCCAATTTCTTTGCAACCTCATTGGGACTCATGCCAGTAGGTAAAGATTGCTTTTCATAAACTAATCGATCCACTTCTGCTTTTTCATAACGGGCCTCTTTATGTAATCGATGTGGGTCCAGAATTTTCATGATTTTCTTCTGCTTTCCATAATGGTAGACCGTTGCCTTGGATACGCCTAATAAGTCTGCTACTTCTTTTTGGGTATACCATTCCACTTTATTCGCCTCCCACTCTTCTGGAGTATCCGTTCCTGTTATGGGAACATCCCACTGGTTGCCATTCGTCAATTCCTCATGATACAAGACCGCTTCCGCCTGGCCAAATTTCACCCGATATTGGAGACGGGGGTGTTCGATCACTTCCAAAATCACGCCTTCTTTTTTTTCAAATTGTTTAAAGTAGTAAAAACTCTCTGGGTCTTCTTCTTCCGTACAAGTTTGGAGAACATATACCGTTTCCCCCACTTCATAAGAGGCTGTCTGCATTTTTTTTACATGGTTTAGTTTTTTCATGATTTGTCTCTTCACCCTTTTTATTTTATTGCTATATGTATATATATCTCAGGATTAACTATTCATTTATATATCTATTATAATATATAGCATTGACTTAAATAAGTATAATTTTAATTTCCTTTTATATTATCATTATATATTTAATATTTGAATCCTATAATATTATTATAATTTTAAAATCTAATTATATACTAATTATGGTTGACCTAAATAAATGGAGGATTTATTTAGGTCTTTTATAATTAATTACCTCTTGTCATTTGTTATAATGTAAGTAGGATTCATTAAAGGGTATGTATTAAATATAGACGTTATCTTATCAATAGTTGATTTATAAAAGTGAGGGATACAGGTATGCATGAACTGATGGGAAAAACGAAAGAGCTTCAGAGCCGTGCATGGAAAAAGAACCTTTCAGACATTTCGATCCATACGCTACAAGAACGACTAGATACGACAGAAAAGAATGGGCAAGAACCGTTTTCCGATTTTAGCGATCTAGACATGATACAGTGGTTTCTTCATAGGCGAGAACATTTAAAACGGCAACATGAAAAGTCTGCCCGCACCACCCAAGCCTATGAGCGTGAACTTCTTCAATTTATTGAGCAATTACTCATCTATTCGGTCGAAATCAATATAGACTTGGAAAAAGTGGTGGAGGGTTCACTCTTTAAATCTCTCTCTACCCGGCACATTCGAAGATATCAGGAATGGTTATCGGAAAAAAGCCCCTATGTCTTAACAAAAGGAGCGTATTCCGTTGCCGCCTTATCCAGAAAGACAACCATCATTAAAAGTTTTTTGAAATTCCTGTTCAAATCAGGCTATATCAAGGAACCCATTCATGAAGGTTTCTTTAAGGTCAATATTCGTAAAGATGATCGGCCGAACCGTGATTTGGGACCAAAGGAAGTCATTCAGCTGCTTGATTACTTCAGGGAAATCAACCACCCCATCGTTTTTTCGATTATTCATATCCTAACGATGACAGGCATGCGTAATGAAGAGTTTACAAGACTCCGAGTCAAGGATCTTCAATATGATTCCATTACTAGCACGTATTTTTTAGAGGTCCTAGGTAAAGGGAATAAAAGAAGGCAAATCCCATTGAAAGAAAAAGGAATGATTAGCATTCGACTGTTCCGTTCAGCTAGAGGAATAGACGATTTAGAGACAGCAGAAGGAGGCGAACCGCTCTTTACGACCAATACCGGCCGTGCCTACTCTCCCTCATATTTGTCTCAATACATCACAAAAGCCATTAAAGAGAGTGGATTGCCCTTTTTGAAGTTTCGTTCTGCTTCCATTGGTCCTCATACCTTTAGGCATGCTTTTGCTATCATTTCTCACTTAAATGGAGTGGACGTCTATCAGATTATGAAGAGTCTGGGCCACGAGCAGCTCTCCACTACAGAAATTTATTTGGAGAAGGTTTTTGAAAAAGAACGCCATGCGATTCATTTGTGGAAATCAGATGTGTTTGGGGAGTATATATAATAGAAGAAAGTCGTCGTATTCAGAGGAGTTTTTGCTGAATTTTAAACTCTCCTTGAGTGGCGCGCTCTTAAAAAATCCGTTTCGAAAATGGTTAAATATTGAAGATGTGAAAAAAGGTCGAGATTTAATAAAAGATACTTCCATACCTTGCAAGTAGTATATTCAGACGTATGATTAAAAGGGGAGAACAAGACATCTGGATGACTTGTTCCCCCCTCTTTTTGAATAATCATATTCCTAAGCCTAACGTGAATACATATCTCCATCTTTAGTTTTTCTAATGATATAAGACCAACCTTCGGTAGACCAAATTAACGTTTAATATTTATGAATATTGATCCCTTTTATATAGCCTTTATGTTCTCTTTGATAATTCCTGCGATAGCTTTAAAATCATACTTATGGTTGACGACATCTACAACAAAATCCTGTTCTTCCTCTATTCCCATTATCCATTGATAATGATTAATCTTCAGAAACATAATAAGGGAAGCGAGTGCTGTCCTTTTGTTTGCGTTGTGGAACGCATGATTTTTTGAAATGGATTCGAATAAGGCTGCAGCCTTTTCATGAATAGATGGGTAAGCATCATTCTCGAAAACAGTTTGTCTGGGTCTGTTTACTGCAGAATCAAGGAGACCGGGATCTTTCACTCCGATTTGTTCAGTAGGAGAATAAACTTTTATTTGAATGGCATTGATAGCAATAATTTGATTAGTGGAAAGATAGATAATATCAAACGTCATATTATCTATCCACCAATCCCTTAAATGCTTCGTCATGTTCTTTAATAACGTCTGATAACATTTCCATAAATTCTGCATCTACACCTTTAGGTAATTTCACATTTTTATTTTTCCTTAAAATGATTTCTTCACCCTTAAACTCAACCTCTAATTCGTCTCCAAAAGCTAAATTTGCTGTTTTCAACATTTCAACTGGGAACGTAATACCCAAGCTATTGCCGACTTTAGTTAATTTCCTAATAGCCAATATACATTCCTCCTTCAAAAGAAAGTTATAATTGTTACTACTATTATAACATTGGTCGTTATGATTTATACTACTTTTATCTGAAACCTTTTATTAATTACTCGAAAAGGCTTGCTTAGACCTTTAAAGCGACCTTATTCTACAAGCTGAACAACCTCCATTATTTCTAGGACATGGACCTACTTTTCAATGATAGTCTGTCACTGATACCCAAATTTGAGGGGGTATTTACAACGATTATTTAATGTTTCCCCTACCGTCCCTTTATTGTTTCGCCGTTGCACAATGTTTTTACCTCTAAAGTTCATAAAAAATTATAGGTTGATACATCCGTTCATTAAAGGAGAAAGTTCAAGATAAGAGAAGGGAATTATAACAGTATGGAATAGGTGTAATAGTAGTTGTATAAGTGTAAAAGGAATGTCAAATGTATACTATAAAATGATACCCTCAAAAGAATTAACTATTAAACGTAATGTTTTAAGGGCAAGTGACAAAGGAAGGAGAATTGTTTTGGCTATAATATACTTTTCGCTAGTGCAGAAATTGCTAAGAGTCAATTCCATTCTATCTTGATACATTTGACATTGATCAATTATTAGATAAAACGGATAACTGGTAAAGAAAAGCATGCTCTAAATAAAGGAGGATAAACATGACAGCAAAAGAAAATAATGATCAAGATCTTCCTGAAGAATGGGTTGAGTTAGTAAAAATAGCAATGAAATCAAATATAACAAAAGAGGAATTTAAACGATTTTTGGAAGAAAGATCAAAAATCAATAAAAATTGACTATTTTTTACATCGTTCGAATAATCAGAACGGTGTTTTCAGTGCTCTAGTAGTCTGAATACTTAATTAACTGAGGAGTTCTAGGAACTTATTTGTAGAGTTGACACAAACTTACTGTGATGATTAAAGTTTTGTGTCATAACTCAATTTTTTAAAAAATAAATGTTATTTTGAAAATTATTCCACTCTTCACAATATGGAAATTTGTTATAAAGATTTCTTTAATTTTTTTATGTTTATGAACACCAAAAGAAGAGGCAAGTATAAAACAAAGAAGCACACGCTGTATGGATTGATTATTTTATATAAAATATATAAGGAATCGGCATCGAAAAAATATATATTGATAAGTAATATGAGTATGGACATTACCCATAACGGGTACTTTTGCTGGACATTAAATAAGCGCTTATAACCCCTGCTGGCAGCCCACAAAGGAATGACCATATTGGGGATAATAACAATGGCCCACCAAGAAACCATTATGTACTCGAACCGTTGAATGAAGGGCAATTCAATAACACTGGTCATTGTTAATGTTGGCCAAAGAGTAATAGCCAACTGTTTTTCTGAATAAAAGACTTCCGAAGTAAAATATAGTAATAACATCAATAACGTCGTAGCCAAGGCTCCTCCTTGAGCATACTTTTGTGATTTTTCACCATTTTGAATGAATGGATAATACATCAGGATCACTTCAAAACCAATCATTGATAATGAAGTACTTATAGTTCCTTTTATTATTTCCAATAAAGTATGGTCAAAAATAGGGAGGGATTGTGTAAAATCAGCGTATTTAAAACCATAAAAAGGTACAAATATCAGCCAGTATGAAACGATTACAGTTAAAAAGGTAACACCCGTAATGGTTTGGAACCCTCCCGTAATAATATAATAAATCAGGAACAGGAAAACCATAGCAAATACCCATGAAGGTACCTCTTCAAACATCCAAATATGTATGACATTTATATAGCCGATTATGACCGTCATTCCAAGGACAAAAAAGTAAAGGATAAATAAGAGACTGAAGAAATTCCCAAACCATTTACCAAATGCATGATTATTAGCAGAAATGATATCACCAGGAACAAGACTGAAAATTTTATATATCAGCCAAATTAATATATGAACAATGAGTCCGGCTAGGAGTAAGGAAATCCAGCCATCCGTTCCCGTCGCCTTAGCTAAACTTCTTTGAAAACTCAACACGCCTAATCCTGTTTGCAGGGAATGCACTAAAAAAAACACATAGAAAGGCGCGACCTTATACTTATCATTAACACTAGCTTGGTTCATATAGGACCCTCATTATCACCCATATTTCTCATTTTTATAATCTGGCTTTTACAAGTGAAATTTATTCATAAAGATACAAACTTAAAGTACACAGTATGACTAAACTACGCTTGATGAACTAACCTGCCTCTTTAGTTTCATAAAGAAAAAGCTGCCTTAAAGACAGCTCTGATCTACAGCTAACGTTAGAACCATCAAATCCTCATCAAAATAGTGCCCATTATACTTTAAGGCATTTCGTTCTGTACCATAGACCTCAAATCCCAAAGACTTATATAGTTTCTTTGCGGAGTCATTACCAGATACAACAGTTAAATTTATTTGTTCCAATCCATCAGAATTCTTCGCCCTACTTATAAGTTCATTCATTAATGATTTTCCTAAACCCTGACCTCGATTGCCTGGAGCTATGTACATTCCAAAAACATTCCCTTTATGTCTGGTTTTGAGATTGTTTTCACGTATAAAAGTAACAATTCCAACTAAAGATTCTCTATTATCAAAAGCACCTAAAATGTACTTGTCCCTTATTGGTTTAATTCTCTCCTTTACCGTTTCTAATGAAAATCCCACCTCTCTCTCATATGTTGAACCAAATGCTTCTGGGTTAATTTTCAATGCATTCAATCGCACTTCCTGGTATAAATGGGCATCGGACTCTTTTAAAATACGAATATTCATTAACTACTCCCTCCCTTTAGTTCCATAAGAAACTCCTATGGCGGCGCTCCTCGCCGCCACCATCTACTACGAAAATCTAAACTCAAAATAGAGTCTAACCCATTAACCCCTTGACAATAATGGAAAATAACAATACAACCAGGCTGAACTTTTTTTGGTGGATCTT